>NZ_JBICLK010000033.1:0-342 GCF_043105275.1 Pseudomonas sp. TYF_14 | reverse complement strand
TGATCGAGAAGCCGCCGTTCTTCATGGTCCGTGGCGGCACCGAAGTCATCCACATCAACTTCCGCTCTGCCGAAGTCGATGCCGTGTACTTCCCGCAAGTAGAAGTGATCGGCGACATCGCCAACGCCGTGTGGCAGATCAGTGAAGCACTGAACGACACGTCGCACTGGGACTTCACCCGCCTGATGGCCATCCGTGAAGCCAACGAAGCACAGATCGCCGAAGGCGCCGACGACGACCGCTTCCCGGTCTACCCACAGCGCATGGTGGCTGACATCCGTCGTGTACTGCCGTCCGAAGGCATCGTCGCCCTGGACAACGGCATCTACAAGATCTGGTTCG
>NZ_JBICLK010000032.1:0-310013 GCF_043105275.1 Pseudomonas sp. TYF_14 | reverse complement strand
ATCAACTCGGCGGTGGATGCCACTGGTGCGACCTTCGAGAACCTGCAACTGGGCGGCAACGCTTCGGTTCAAGTGACCGACACCACCGACGAAGTGGTGGCCAAGCTGACCGCGACCCCGTCGGTAACCGAAGGCGGCGAGATCACCTACACCATCACCCTGACCAACAAAGATGGTCTGCCGATCAACAACCACAGTGCATTGACCTTCACCCTGAGCGACGGCAAAACCGTCATCACCGTGCCGGCCAACGGCACCGTGGGCACTGCTACCGTCACTGCCCCGGACAACGTCTACGTCGGTACCAACGACCCTGTGATCAAATCGATCGCAACCGTTGGCGGCGCGGATGTTGGCAAGTTCGAACAGCTGACACTGGACAAGACCCCGGTCAGCACCGCCGTGACCGACGAACCAGGTTCGGGAACTCCAGGCACCGGCAACAAGGGCGACGTCACCACCGTCGGTATTACCGGCACGACTTCTCTGACCGAGGGTGAAACCGGCCAGTACACCCTGACGCTGAGCAACGCGTCCAAGTCCGAAGTCACTATCACCCTTAGCTACAGCGGTACCGCCCAAAACGGTGATGACTTCACCGGTGTTGCGACCGTGAAGATTCCGGCCAACAGCACAGGCACGACGTTCAACATCGCTACCCTCAACGACAAACTGGTCGAAGGTACCGAGAACTTCGTCGTGAAGATCGAAACCGCCACGGGTGGTAACTTCGAGAACCTGCAAGTCGATAGCAGCAAATCGAGCGTGACGACCACCATTCTCGACAATGACCACCTGCCGGTTTCGCCTGGCGGCGCGGTATTTGGCGTTGAGGACACCGATTACGTGTTTGCCTGGAGTGATTTCAAAGTCACTGATGCCGACGGCAACAATAACCTGTCTGTGACCATTACCTCGCTCCCGGCCGCCGGCAACTTGCAGTTCTTCAACGGTACTGCATGGGTGAATGTGGCCGTTGGCCAGGTGGTCAGCCAGGCTGATATCACTGCCAAGAACCTGAAGTTCGTTCCGGCCCTCAACCAGTCGGGTACGGACAACTACGGTGGTAATGGTGTGGGTAACCAGAAGGCTGACTACGCCCAGTTCAAGTTCAAGCCGAACGATGGCACCAACCTGGGCAGCGAAGTGACCATGAAGGTCGATATCAGCCCGGTTGCCGACAAACCGACCCTGAGCTTCGGCAGCGCCGATATCGAGTCCAAAGGGCTGACCAAGGAAGTCTGGACCAGCCTCAAAGGCCTGGGTACTGGCGGCAACGGCATTACCGGCGAGGATCTGAAGACGGTCTTTGCCAACTCCGGCAGCCCGAACTCCAGCAGCACCACTACCAACGTGCAGTCCGATGGCAGCGTCACCGCTGGCACCGGTTCGAAAACGTCGGGCCTGATCTACCTGGAAGCCGGCAAGGTCTATACCTTCAGTGGTTTGGCCGACGACAGCTTCGTGGTCACCATCGGTGGCAAGACTGTAGTCACGGCCACCTGGGGAGCCGGTGGCGGGGTTTCGGGTACCTTTACCCCGAATACCAGCGGCTACTACCCGATCGAGGTCTACCATGCCAACCAGTCCGGTCCAGGCAGCTATGACCTGAACATCCAGGTAGGCTCCGGTGCCGTTACCGACCTGAGCAGCTCGAACGTCAAGATGTACCAGAACGTTACCGAGATGGCGAACGCAGGCCTGGGCGTGTCCGACCTGCACACCGTGAATGGTCAGAGCTACTACGACGGCTACAAGCTCAACGAAGGGCCTGAGGGTGGCTCGGTGAAACTGGTCGGTATTTCCACCGCCCTGACCGACACTGACGGCTCCGAAAGCCTGAACGTAACACTCAGCGGTATCCCGAAAGGTACCGTGTTGAGCGATGGTGCAGGCCACACGGTCACGGTAGGTACTGCCCCGGTCGATGTGACAGGCTGGAAACTCAGCAGCCTGACGCTGACCCCGCCGGCCTATTACAAAGGCTCGTTCGACATCACGGTTACCTCGACTGCCACCGAAAGCCTGGGCGGCTCGGCCATCACCACCGGCAATATCCCGGTGACGGTTTACGGCGCGACCTACAAGGCCAGTGTGGGTACCTCGGGTAATGACACGCTGACCGGTAGTGAAGGCAACGACATCTTCGTCGCTGACGTATCCGGGCTGAACGTGGTTCAGGGCAAGAACTACAACATCGCCTTCATGGTCGATAGCTCGGGCAGTATGAGCGACAAGTCGATTGCCGACGCCAAGACGCAGTTGGCCTCGGTGTTCAACACGCTCAAGGCCAGCCTGGGCTCGGACACCTCGGGTACCGTAAACATCTTCCTGGTCGACTTCGATACCCAGGTAAACAAGAACGTGGCAGTGAACCTTGCCGACCCGGATGCTTTGAGCAAGTTGCAGGCGGTATTGAACTCGATGGTGGGCGGCTACTACGGTGGCGGTACCAACTATGAAGACGCGTTCAAGACCACGTCCAACTTCTTCAACAGCACCATGGCCACCAGCAACAAAGGTGCGGAGAACCTGACTTACTTCATTACCGACGGTAAGCCAACCTACTATCAGAGCAATGAGTCCACCAACCCTAGCCTGTGGAAGAATGGCAAGAGCCTGGACGATGTAGTCAACGTCAACAATTACAAGATGGGTGACACGTTCAGCGCCTGGGCCGACGCGACTCACAAGGTCGAGATCAGCAGCAGTGGTGTGGTCAAAGTGCTGACTTATACCGAGAACCGCCGAGGTGAGTTGGTGCTCGACTCCACCAAGACGGTAGGCACCCTTCACGCACAGGGTGATGGTACCTATGAATTCTCCAGCCTGGACGGTACCGGCTACGCGGATTACTGGAACTACGTCTACTCGGCCGCAGGTTCTACTGAAAGTTTCGCAGTATTGGGCGGCACCAATGGCTTGAGCAAAGTCCAGGCTATCGGCCTGAACAGCGATGTCACGCTGAACGATCTGAAACCTTACGACAGTGCCGGCAAGCCACAGACCAATATCGACCCGTCCGATTTGGCCAAGGCGATTCTCGGTCACTCCGAAGCAACGGTGCCAGGTGCCGACACCATTGATAGTGGTAACGGCAACGACATCATCTTCGGTGACCTGATCACCCTCAACGGTGTCGTCAGCGAGGGCTACCAGGCCCTGCAGACGTACGTTGCACAGAAGAGCGGTGTTGAAGTCGGTGCTGTCACTACCAGCAATGTTCACCAGTACATCACCGAGCACTACACCGAGTTCGATATCTCCGGTGCCAAGGACGGCAATGACATCCTGTCGGGTGGCAATGGCAATGACATCCTCTTCGGCCAAGGTGGTAGCGACACGCTGAATGGTGGCAAAGGTAACGACATCCTGCTGGGCGGTACTGGCAATGACACCCTGATCGGTGGCCAGGGCGACGATATCCTGATCGGTGGCAGCGGTGCCGACACCTTCGTGTGGAAGGCTGGCGACGTCGGTAACGACGTGATCAAGGACTTCAACAAGGCCGAGGGTGACCGTATCGATCTGAAGGACCTGCTGCAGGGTGAGAAGGGCAGCACCATCGACAACTACCTGAAGCTCACCACGGTGGAGGGTACGACCACGTTGCAAGTCAGCAGCGAAGGCAAGCTCAACGCTGAAGGTGGTATCGCCAACGCCGACGTGACCATCAAGCTGGAAGGCGTCAACTGGTCTAACCAGACGATCAACTCGTTGATCAGCGGCGCCGATCCGACCATCATCATCCACAACAAGGACAGCTGACAGACCACCGGGGCCGCACAGCGGCCCCGGCTCTTTCCTGCTACCCGCCAACAGCGCATACTCTGGCGCCGGGCCTGCGCGCCCGGCGATCTTTGCCTATGCTGCTGTCTATCAACAAGGAACCAACGTGACGAGGGACATCGCCATGTTCTACGTGCAACGCAACGCCGCCGGCCAGTTGCTGCGGGTGGAAGCAGCCGCGTTTGATCAGTTCACCGAAATGCTCCCTTCAGACCATGCCGATATCCAGGAATGGTTTGCCGATGACGTCGTGGAGAACAGCCTCAACCAGCTCAAACAAAGCGACCTGGACATGATCCGCGTGCTCGAGGACCTGATCGACGTGTTGACCGCCAAGGGCGTGTTCAAGATCACCGACCTGCCCGCCGGCGCGCAGGCCAAGCTGCTCAACCGTTCCACGGCGCGCAAGGCGCTCAGCAGCCTCAACAACCTGATTGACGAAGAAGAGCAGGGCGGGCTGATCTGACTGCAGGACGCTCCCGCGACAGTGATATTGTTATTCCTTAATGGTATTTAAATTATTGTATTTATGACTTTATAGTCGCTTTCACTGCGTACCCGTCGACCAATCGATGCGCCGCACGACTTGAACCCACACGGGAAATCCCCGTGCGTTTCTGATCGTTGCGCGCCATTGAGGTCGCGCATTGCGTGGGAGTGAAAAATGTCAGCCGCCTTGAACGCCTTGTCGTCCATCGACAGCGCCCAGCCGCAAGTTTTTGAAGTTCGCCCCTTCTCGGGTGCCGTCGGCGCCGAGATCTTAGGCCTGGACCTGGCCAAACCGGTCAGCGCCGAGGATTTCACCTGTATCCATCGCGCCCACCTCGACCACCATGTGCTGGTGTTCCGCGACCAGCGTATCACCCCGGAACAGCAGATCGCCTTCAGCCGCCGCTTCGGTGAGTTACAGATCCATGTGCTCAAGCAGTTCCTGCTGACTGGCCACCCCGAGATCCTGATCGTTTCCAACATCATCGAAAATGGCCAGAACATCGGCCTGGGTGATGCCGGCAAATTCTGGCACTCGGACCTGTCGTACAAAGAGCTGCCAAGCCTCGGTTCCATGCTGCATGCCCAGGAACTGCCAAGTGAAGGCGGTGACACCCTGTTCGCCGACATGCATAAAGCCTGGGACGCTGTACCTGACACCCTGCGCAAAGTGGTCGAGGGCCGCAGTGCCGCTCACTCCTATACCGCCCGTTACGCTGAAACCAAATTCGAAGGCAACTGGCGCCCGACCCTGACTGCCGAGCAACTGGCGCAGGTAAAGGAGGTCATTCATCCGGTAGTCCGCACCCACCCGGAGACCGGCCGCAAGGCCCTGTTCGTCAGTGAAGGCTTCACCACCCGCATTGTCGGCCTGCCTGATGATGAAAGCCGCGACGTGCTGCAGCAGCTGTATGCCCTTAGCGTGCTGGAGCAGAACATTTATCGCCACCAGTGGCAGCCCTATGACCTGGTGTTCTGGGACAACCGTTCGCTGATCCACTTGGCCACCGGCTGCCCCGCGCACCTGCGGCGCAAGCTGTACCGCACCACCATCCAGGGCGATGCCCCGTTCTGACGACTGAGGAAACCATCATGCGCAAATCCATCAGCCGCCTGGCGGCAAGCATCGGCCTGGGCGCAAGCCTGGTCGTCGGCAGCCTAGCCGCCCCCGCCGTGGCCCAGGCCGAAGGCAAGATCCGTATTGCCGAACAATTCGGCATCGTCTACCTGCTGCTGAACGTGGTGCGTGACCAGCACCTGATTGAGAAACACGGCAAGGAGCAGGGCATCGACATCGAAGTCGATTGGGCGCAGCTGTCGGGTGGCTCGGCCGTCAACGATGCATTGTTGTCCGGTTCGGTGGACATCGCCGGCGCCGGTGTCGGACCGCTGTTGACCGTCTGGGACCGCACCAAGGGCCGGCAGAACGTGAAGGCCGTGGCTTCGCTGGGCAACTTCCCGTACTACCTGGTCAGCAGCAACCCCAACGTGAAGACCATCGCCGACATCTCCGACAAAGACCGTATCGCCGTTCCGGCGGTGGGTGTTTCGGTGCAGTCGCGCTTCCTGCAGTACGCCGCTGCCCAGCAGTGGGGCGACAAGGAATACAACCGCCTCGACAAATACACCTTGGCCGTGCCGCACCCGGACGCCACCGCCGCACTGTTGGCGGGCGGCACCGAGCTGAACGGGCACTTCTCCAACCCGCCGTTCCAGGACCAGGTGCTGGCCAACAAAGATGTGCACGTGGTGCTCAACAGCTACGACCTACTCGGCCCCAACTCGCCGACCTTGCTGTTTGCTACTGAGAAGTTCCGCAAGGACAACCCCAAGACCTACAAGGCCTTCGTCGATGCCCTGGCCGAAGCCGCAGACTTCGCCCAGAAAGACAAGGCAGCTGCCGCCGACACCTATATCCGCGTAACCAAGGCCAAGATCGACCGCGACGCGCTGATCAAGCTGATCGACAACCCGCAGTACGAATTTACCGTTACGCCCAAGAACACCTACAAGCTGGCCGATTTTCTCTATCGGGTAGGCGCCATCAAGCACAAGCCGCAATCGTGGAAGGATTACTTCTTCCAGGATGAACGCCCGCTGCAGGGGAGCTGACCGATCATGACCGCCCCATTGCCAGGCCACACGGCCAGCAACCTGAGCCGTGTTGCAACGCCGCCTTTGCTCAAGGTGGATAACCTCAGCCTCGAATACCGTACTGCGCAACGCGTGGTGCGGGCCACCCATCAGGTCAGCTTCGAAGTCGACCGCGCTGATCGTTTTGTACTGCTCGGCCCCTCCGGCTGTGGCAAGTCCACCCTGCTCAAAGCCGTGGCCGGTTTTATCCAGCCGCAAGAAGGCCAGATTCTGCTGCAGGGCCAGACAGTTCGTGGCCCAGGCCCCGACCGCATCGTGGTGTTCCAGGAGTTTGACCAGTTGCCGCCGTGGAAAACGGTGAAGCAGAACGTCATCTTTCCACTGCTGGTGTCTGGCCAACTCAAGCGTGCGGAGGCGGAGGAGCGGGCGCTGCATTATCTGGAGAAGGTCGGTCTGGCCGCCTTTGCCGATGCTTATCCACACACGTTGTCCGGTGGTATGAAGGCACGTGTGGCAATTGCCCGGGCCTTGGCCACCCAGCCCAAGATCCTGTTGATGGATGAGCCGTTCGCCGCCCTGGATGCGCTGACCCGGCGCAAGATGCAGGAAGAGCTGTTGCTGCTGTGGGAGGAAGTGCGGTTCACCCTGTTGTTCGTCACCCACTCCATCGAAGAAGCACTGGTGGTTGGCAACCGTATCCTGCTGTTGTCGCCGCACCCGGGGCGGGTGCGCGCCGAGGTGCATAGCCATCAATACGGCCTGGGCAGCCTGGGTGGCAGCGACTTCCAGGCCAGTGCCCGGCGTATCCACCGTTTGCTGTTCGATGAAGCAGATATCCCGGAACAGCCTGACAACCTTGGGTTCAACGATATTCGTATCGCTTACTGACAGGAGCCTCAGCCATGACGACTACACCTGTACGCCAGGAATACGAGGTGCAGCTGGAGCCCCTGCTCAGTGTGCCTGTAGAACGACAACTCCCCTTGGCCCAACGCCTGTGGCAGCAAGGCTGGTTGAGAAAGGCGGTCATATTGCTGGTGATCGCTGTGCTATGGGAAACCGTTGCCCGCTACCAGGACAATGACCTGCTGCTGCCAAGCTTTCTGCAAACCGCCACGGCGCTATGGGATGGCATGATCAGTGGCGAACTGCCCGCCAAGGTCGGTGTTTCGCTGGTAATACTGCTCAAAGGCTATGTGCTGGGTATCGTCCTGGCCTTTGGCCTGACCAGCCTGGCGGTGTCGACCCAATTGGGCCGAGACTTACTGGGCACGCTGACCTCGATGTTCAACCCGTTGCCGGCCATTGCCCTGCTGCCGCTGGCCTTGCTGTGGTTCGGGCTGGGTGACAACAGCCTGATCTTCGTGCTGGTGCATTCGGTGCTATGGGCGTTGGCGCTGAATACCTATGCCGGCTTCCTCGGTGTGTCGGAGACGCTGCGCATGGCTGGCCGCAACTATGGTCTGAAAGGCCTGCGGCTGGTATTGCACATCCTCGTGCCCGCAGCCCTGCCGTCGATCTTGTCGGGGTTGAAGATCGGCTGGGCGTTTGCCTGGCGTACCCTTATAGCCGCGGAATTAGTGTTTGGTGCCAGCAGTGGCAAAGGCGGGTTGGGTTGGTACATCTTCCAGAACCGCAACGAACTGTATACCGACAAGGTCTTTGCCGGGTTGGCGGTGGTGATCCTGATCGGTCTGCTGGTGGAAGGACTGGTGTTCAATACGCTGGAGCGGTTGACTGTGCGGCGATGGGGGATGCAGCGCTAGCAGGTAAGCCAGTACCGGCCTTTTCGCGGCAGATTGACGCTAGAGTCCGCATCTGCGGGATCTTCGTCCTTGAAAGAGGCGCGAGGCGCCGAACCGCCGCGAAAGACCCTGTACTGGCTACAAATTCTGGTACTGAGCTGCCGCATTGCTCAGAATCCTGCCAATCTCTTCCCGCAAGCCGGCAGGCTGCTCTACCACCACCCTGTCCCCATGGCTCAACAACCACCAGCGTAATGGCCAGCCGTCACTTACCGTGCCGCGTAACCGATGCCCATGCTCCAGTGCCGTCAGTTGCATGTCGCTGCTCAATGGCGCATCCCGCAACTGCCGCGCCAGTGCATCGCTGATTCGCGCAACCAGCTCCACGCCCTCACCCTGCGATGGCTGCAACGCATCCCCTCGCAGATGTGTCAGCAAGTCGAAATTGCCGCGCAATTCGCCCACGGCACTGGCCGACCAATGCCAACCGAACGGAATGCTCTTGTCATTGCGCTCCAGCGGGAATATCAGCGAAAGCTCGTTGAGGTCACGCTCGACAGTGCGTTTGCTGACCGTGAAGCCCACGTCACGCAGGCGCCAGACCAGCTCGGCGCTGGTTATGCCTGGGGAACGGCTGGGCAACTGGCGCAGCAGCGCCCACTGTCGGCTAAGGGTGGCGCGAGTGGTGGCGAACGGCAAAAGATAACGTCCTTGTCTAGGCTTGCCGCAATAGGATGGCGGCATGCGAGGGGCATGGCAATTGGCCACAGCCTGCTCAGATCAAGGAAGTCGCATTTGGTTGCCTCGTGCCGGTTCGTTCGCGACAGGTTTTGACGTGACATCACGCAGAATCACGCCTCATCACAGCCGAAGGTTGGGGTTGTGCGTCGTTCAATGAGGATGAACATGTCTGTTGCCAGCAATATCCATTCGCTACTTGCCCGCCTTCTGCCCGAGCGGGTCATCGCCCCTCCTGCCCCTGCAGGACGGCGACAGCGGCTGTTCTCCGGTGTGGGCTTGCCCAGCCAGCGGTCGCTGCTGGTCAACCGCCTGGATGAGGCCAACGACCTGCAGGCGGTGTACGTCGACCTGCGGCGTCAGGCATTGCAAGGCAGCGTGTCCGCATTGAACGACCTCGGCTGGATCTGGCTCAACGGCAAGTACTGGCGGGCCGATACCGTGCTGGCCGGGCACCTGTTGCGCATGGCGGCCCTGCAGGGCAATGCTGCTGCCTGGTTCAACCTTGGCCAGCAGCACTACTTCGGCAAAGGCATCGACCCTTCCTATGTGCAGGCGGCGGAGTGTTACCGGCAGGCCTTCGACCGCGGCATGCTGCATGCCGCCGCCGCACTGGGTGACCTGTATGAGGAGGAGGTGTGCGACGGTGACCTGGAATGGCAGGTTGACCTGGTGCAAGCCTACCAGTGGTTCATGCGTGGCGCCGAACAGGGCGAGGCGCGTTGTCGTTTTGAAGTGGGCTACCGGTTGATGCATGGGCTGCACGTAGAGGCCAACCTCAAGGCAGCGCTGTACTGGCTTGAGCTGGCAGCAGCGGCGGGGGTGGTGCAAGCGGCAGAGGAGCTGGCGGTGCATTTCAGCAGCCGTGATGCGGTGCGGTATCAGGAGTGGCGGGACCGGGCGGTGCAGATGGGCAGCACATTGGCCTTGACCATGAAGCTGGAAGACCAGATCCATCCCTGAGTATTTCTCTTCAGTGCTGACTGAAAAATGAACAACATTTAACCAGGCTATCCGTCGCCCCCTGTTGACGACAGGGGGATGTCGGGGCGTATATTGATAGTTAGCAAACTATGAATATACTTGGTTCTCTTCATGTCCCTTGATTTCCTGCGCCTGCAAGTCAGCAGTGGCCTGGTAGTCGCTGCCCGCCACTGGCGGCGCATCTGTCATACCGCCTTGACCGGCTACGGCATTTCCGAGGCCTGCGCTGCGCCTTTGCTGATGATCGTGCGCCTGGGCGACGGCGTGCACCAGGTGGCTGTGGCCCAGGCCGCCGGCCTGGAAAGCCCGTCGCTGGTACGCCTGCTTGACCAACTGTGCAAAGCTGGCCTGGTGTGCCGCAGCGAAGACCCACTGGATCGCCGCGCCAAGGCACTGCGCCTGACTGCCGAAGGCCGTGCCCTGGCCGAAGCCATTGAAGCCGAACTGGTGCGCTTGCGCCGCGATGTGCTCGGCGGTATCGATCAGGCCGACCTGGAAGCTGCCTTGCGTGTGCTTCGTGCCTTCGAGGCTGCCGGCCTGGGCAGCGCAGGCGGGGTGGCATGAACGGTTTCTTCAGCTCTGTCCCTCCGGCCCGTGACTGGTTCTACGGCGTGCGCACCTTCGGCGCGTCCATGATTGCCCTGTACATTGCCCTGCTCATGCAACTGCCGCGTCCCTACTGGGCCATGGCGACGGTGTACATCGTCTCCAGCCCCTTCGTCGGCCCGACCAGCTCCAAAGCGTTGTACCGTGCCGTCGGCACGTTGCTCGGCGCTGGCGGGGCAATCTTCCTGGTGCCGCCGCTGGTGCAGTCACCGTTGCTGCTGAGCATCGCCGTTGCCCTGTGGACCGGCACCTTGCTGTTCCTTTCGCTGAACCTGCGCACGGCCAACAACTACGTGCTGATGCTGGCCGGTTATACCCTGCCGATGATTGCCTTGGCCGTGGTGGATAATCCGCTGGCAGTGTTCGATGTGGCTTCTTCTCGTGCGCAGGAAATCTGTTTGGGAATTGTCTGCGCGGCAGTCGTCGGGGCTATCTTCTGGCCACGCCGGCTGGCGCCGGTGGTAGTCGGTGCCACCGGAAACTGGTTCAACGAGGCGATTCGCTACAGCGACACCTACCTGGCCCGCGATGCCAGCGCTGACAAGGTCGGCGGTTTGCGCGGGGCGATGGTCACTACCTTCAACTCGCTGGAGCTGATGATCGGTCAGCTCGCCCACGAAGGTGCCGGCCCGCATACCCTGAAGAACGCCCGCGAATTGCGTGGGCGGATGATCCATCTGCTGCCGGTGATCGACGCCCTCGACGACGCACTGGTAGCCCTGGAAGGCCGCGCCCCGGCCCAGTTCGCCCAGCTTCAACCCGTGCTGGAAGCCGCTCGTGAATGGCTCAAAGGCACCGCCGACAGCGCTTCGGTAGCGCACTGGGCCACGTTGCACGAGCAGATCGGCCGCCTGCAGCCCGCTACAGCCGCCCTCGACCAGCGCGCCGAGCTGCTGTTGTCCAACGCCCTGTACCGCCTGACCGAATGGGCCGACCTGTGGCAGGACTGCTGCACCCTGCAGCACGCCCTGCGTACCGATGATGCCAAGCCTTGGCGTGCGGTGTATCGCCACTGGCGGCTGGGCCGCCTGACAGCGTTTTTCGATCGTGGCCTGATGCTCTACTCGGTAGCCTCCACGGTTCTGGCGATCGTGGTCGCCTGCGGCCTGTGGATCGGCCTGGGCTGGAACGACGGCGCCAGTGCGGTAATCCTCGCGGCAGTTGCGTGCAGCTTCTTCGCCGCCATGGACGACCCGGCACCGCAGATCTACCGGTTCTTTTTCTGGACGCTGATGTCGGTCATCTTCTCCAGTCTGTACCTGTTTTTGGTACTGCCCAACCTGCACGACTTCCCGATGCTGGTGCTGGCCTTTGCCGTGCCGTTCATCTGCATAGGCACCCTGACCGTACAGCCGCGCTTCTACCTGGGCACCTTGCTGACCATCGTCAACACGTCGACCTTCATCAGCATCCAGGGTGCCTACGACGCCGACTTCTTTACCTTCCTCAACTCCAACCTTGCCGGCCCCGCGGGCCTTCTGTTCGCCTTTATCTGGACCCTGGTGATGCGCCCGTTCGGCGTGGAACTGGCGGCCAAGCGCATGACCCGCTTCGCCTGGCGCGACATCGTCGAAATGACCGAGCCTGCGACATTGGCCGAACACCGCCAGGTTGGCGTACAGATGCTCGACCGCCTGATGCAGCACCTGCCACGTCTGTCGCAAACCGGCCAAGACAGTGGTGTGGCACTGCGTGACCTGCGCGTAGGGTTGAACCTGCTCGACCTGCTGGCGTACATGCCGCGCGCCGGCCAGCAGGCTCGCGAGCGCCTGAACACTGTGGTCGAGGAAGTCGGTGCGCACTACGCCGCCTGCCTGCGTGCTGGCGAACGCCTGCATGCCCCGGCCGCACTGCTGCGCAACATGGAACGCGCTCGCCTGGCGCTGAACCTGGATGAGCTGTACGAGCGCGGCGATGCCCGCACCCACCTGCTGCATGCCCTGAGTGGCCTGCGCCTGGCGCTACTGCCGGGGGTGGAGGTGATGCTCGAACCCGCCGAACAACCGCAACTGCCCCCCGGGCTCGACGGAGCGCCCTTGTGATTGGTGAACTGGATATCAGCGGGGTGTTTCTGCCCACGCTGCTGGTGATGATGTTTGGCACCTACCTGCTGTTCCTGGGGGTGCACGCGGTGCTGGTGCGCCTGCATTTCTACCGCCTGGTCTGGCACCGGGCGTTATTCAACGTTGCCCTGTATGCCGTGCTGCTCGGCGCGGTGGACCACTTTTGTCGAAACCTGATGCTGCCATGAAAAAACCTTTGCTGACCTTGGGCCGTGTGGTCCTGACCTTGCTGGTAGTGACCTTCGCCGCCGTGCTCGTGTGGCAGATGGTGGTCTACTACATGTTTGCCCCCTGGACCCGAGACGGCCATATCCGCGCTGACGTGATCCAGATCGCCCCCGATGTGTCGGGATTGATCCAGAAGGTCGAGGTGCGCGACAACCAGACCGTCAAACGTGGCGACGTGCTGTTCACCATCGACCAGGACCGCTTCACCCTGGCCCTGCGTCAAGCCAAGGCAACCCTTGGCGAGCGCCAGGAGACCCTGGCCCAGGCTTCCCGCGAAGCGCAGCGCAACCGCAAGCTGGGCAACCTGGTGGCCGCCGAGCAACTGGAAGAAAGCCAGTCCCGCGAGGCCCGTGCCCGTTCGGCTGTCAGCGAGGCGCAAGTGGCTGTCGATACTGCCCAGCTCAACCTTGACCGCTCGGTGGTGCGCAGCCCGGTAGACGGCTACCTCAACGACCGCGCGCCGCGTAACCACGAGTTCGTCACTGCTGGCCGCCCGGTGCTTTCGGTGGTCGACAGTGCCTCCTACCACGTCGACGGCTACTTCGAGGAAACCAAGCTGGGGGGTATCCATATTGGTGACGCCGTGGATATCCGCGTGATGGGCGACAACACCCGCCTGCGTGGCCATGTGCAGAGCTTCGCCGCTGGCATCGAAGACCGCGACCGCAGCAGTGGCGCCAACCTGCTGCCCAACGTCAACCCGGCGTTCAGCTGGGTACGCCTGGCCCAGCGCATTCCGGTGCGCATCGCCTTTGACGAAGTGCCGCAAGACTTCCGCATGATCGCCGGGCGTACTGCGACGGTGTCGATCATCGAGGGCCAGCGCCCATGAAACAGCTGATCCTGGCTGGCCTGTGCCTGTCGCTGGGGGCCTGCATGATGGTGGGGCCCGACTATGAGGTGCCTGGGGATGCGGCCGTGCAACGCAATGACCTGAACGGCCCGCTGCGCCAGGATGCCGACAGCGTCGTGTCAGCGCCGGTCCCCGAGGACTGGTGGCAGCTGTATCAGGATCAGCGGCTGAACGAGCTGGTGCGTCAGGCGCTGAGTGCCAACACCGAACTGCGCGTGGCGGCAGCCAACATTGCCAAAGCTCGCGCTCAGGTGGAGGTGGCTGAATCGCAAGGCGGCTTCAACGGTGGCGTCAAACTCGGCGCTCAGCGCTTGCAGGAGTCGGGCGAAGCCTTCCTGCAGCCTGAGAAGGTGCCGGTAGCCAACATCGGTGAGGCCATCATCAGTGCTTCGTACCAGTTCGACCTGTGGGGCACCTTCAAGCGTGGTACCGAGGCTGCCAAGGCAAATGCCGACGCGGTGCAGGCCGCTGCCGACACTGCCCGCATCACGCTTGTGGCGGACGTGGTCAAGGCTTATACCCAGGTGTGCTCGGCCAACGAGGAATACCACATTGCCCGTGAGTCCCTCGATTTGCAGGAGCAAAGCGTGAAACTCAACCAGCGCCTGCGCGATGCTGGGCGTGGCGATGAAACCCAGGTCACTCGCTCGCAGACCCAGTTCAAATCCTTGCGTGCAGAACTGCCACGCTTCAAGGCCGAACGCGAGACGGGCATGTACACCCTGGCCGCGCTGCTGGCCAAGCCGGTCGACCAGTTGCCTGCCGGTACCGCCGATTGTGCCGAGTTGCCGCACCTGAACCAGCTGGTTCCTGTGGGCGATGGCGCGGCCCTGCTCAAGCGCCGCCCCGACGTGCGCCAGGCCGAACGCCAGCTGGCTGCCGCCACCGCCTATATTGGCGTGGCTACCGGCGCGTTGTACCCGGATATCAGCATTGGCGCCCAGGTTGGCACCATCGGCATCCTGGAGAACCTTGGCGAGCCTTCGACCAACCGCTGGGGCTTTGGCCCGCAGATCAGCTGGAGCATCCCCACCAACGGCACCCGTGCCCGCATTCGCATGGCCGAGGCCTCGACCCAGGCGGCCCTGGCGCACTTCGATGGCGTGGTGCTGAACGCCATTCGCGAGACCCAGACCCGGCTGGCACAGTACAGCGCCTTGCTCGATCGGCGCGATGCGCTGGCCGAGGCGGAGAAGTCGGCGAAGGAAGCCGCGGACCAGACGCACCGGTATTACCAGGCAGGGCGTGAGTCGTTCCTGGCGGATTTGCAGGCCACGCGAACCTACACCGATATGCGTGCGCAGTTGGCTGCAGCCAATAGTCAAGTGGCGCAGGGGCAAATTGCCGTGTTCCTGGCGTTGGGTGGGGGTTGGAAGGGCACCGCCAAGCCCTGATGCGGTCCTTGAGGGCAGGTCCGCTATGCCCTCCACTTCATCTGATTTGTAGCAAGATTTTTCATGAAATCTGCCCAGCACCCTTGAGTGAAGCAAAGTGGAAGTGAACAATGTTCTCTTTCGCATTTCCTCCGAGACTGGCCATGAAAACCCGTTCCCGTCTGCTTGCCTGGCTGCCGGCTGCATTGCTCGGCCCGGTGCTGGCGCTGTGCAGCACCTTGGCGCTGGCCGAGTCCCCCGCCGAGGCTGCCAAAGCCCAGCACTTGCTGGACTACATTGGTGCCGACTACCCGCCGACCGTGCAGGACGGCAAGGTGATCGACGAGGGCGAATACCGCGAGCAACAGGAGTTCAGTGCGGTATTGGCTGACCTGGTCAAAGGCCTGCCCGCAAATACTGAACAAGCGGCTTTGGAACAGGGCGTCCAGGCGCTGCGCCAGGCCATCGACCAGCGTCAGGAAGGTACTGCGGTCGCCAAACAGGCCCGGCAGCTGGGTGCGCGACTGGCGGTGGCCTACGAGGTCAGCCAGGCCCCGGTGATTACCCCGGACCCCGCCCGCGGCGCTGCGCTGTACGCACAGAACTGCTCGATCTGCCACGGCGACACCGGCGCGGGCGATGGCCCGGCTGGCGTGGGGCTGGAGCCTGCACCCGCCAACCTGCGCGATGTCTCGCGCCTGGACCAGTTAAGCTTGTTCGACCTCTATAACACCCTGGCCCTGGGTATAGACGGCACCGAAATGCCGTCGTTTGCCGACCAGCTGGACGACCGCCAACGCTGGGATGTGGCCGCGTATATCGCCAGCTTCACCGCCAAGCCGGAAGCGGGCAAAGGTGACAAGACCTGGAACCTCGCCGACCTGGCTCGCCAAACCCCGGCCGAAGTCGCCGTCAACGAAGGCACTGCGGCCGTCGAGGCATTCCGCGCCCAGCGTGCCCAGCCGCCGCAGGTAAAGCGCGGGCCGGCGCAATTGCTCGAATACACTGCCAGCACACTGGACAAGAGCCTGGCGGCCTACCGCGCAGGCGACCACGATCAGGCCTATGACCTGTCGGTGGCGGCCTACCTGGAGGGTTTCGAGCTGGTGGAAAGCTCGCTGGACAACATCGATACCCAGGCGCGCAAGGACACCGAAAAATCGCTGATGGCCTACCGTCAGTCCCTGCAGGACGGCCTGCCCGTGGAGCAGGCCGAACAGCGTCTGGCCGACGCCAAAACCAAGCTCGAGCAGGCGGCCAAGCTGCTGGGCAGCGATGGCCTGAGCTGGACGCTGAGCTATATCTCCGGTTTGCTGATCCTGCTGCGTGAAGGCCTCGAGGCGATTCTGGTGCTGGCGGCGATCCTGGCCTTCCTGCGCAATACCGGGCAGCAGTCGGCAGTGCGCAGCGTCAACATCGGCTGGGGCCTGGCGCTGGTTGCCGGCTTCGCCACCTGGGCGCTGGCGGCCTATGTGATCGATGTGGGGGGCGCTCAGCGCGAGCTGCTGGAAGGCTGCACGGCGTTGTTCGCCGCGGTAATGGTGCTGTGGCTTGGCGTGTGGATGCATGACCGCCGTCACGCTGCCGCCTGGAAGGACTACGTCAAGAGCAGCCTGGTCAGCGGTGGCGGGCGTTTCGGCTTTGCTGTGCTGGCATTCTTCTCGGTATACCGCGAATTGTTCGAAGTGATCCTGTTCTACGAGACCCTGTGGCTGCAGGCAGGCCCTGCCGGGCATCAGGCGGTGCTGGCGGGTGGCGCGACGGCATTGTTGCTGCTGGTGGGCCTGGCCTGGGTGATTCTGCGGGGCTCGGCCAAGTTGCCACTATCGCTGTTCTTCAGCATCAACGCCGCACTGCTGTGCGCGCTGTCGGTAGTATTCGCCGGGCATGGCGTGAAGGCGTTGCAAGAGGCCGGTGTGCTGGGCACACGGCCAGTGGCGTTCTTTGAGTTCGACTGGCTGGGGATTCATGCCGATGCCTACTCGCTGTCGGCGCAAGCGGTGGCCTTGCTGGCCATCGTGTTCCTTTACGGCCGCTCGTGGCTGGCCGAAAAGCGCAGTGCTGCGGCCAACTGACTGGAGCCTGCGCGGTCCCACAGGGACCGCGCAAGGTCTCAGATCTTGCGCAAGCCTGATGTTCAGGCCGGCTGTGGCGCCTTGAGAATGTTCTGTAGCAATTGGACACTTTCAACGGCGTCATGACCCAGGCTGGTCAGGTAGCCGCCATCCGGCTGATCGGTCAGCCCCTTCTCATGCAGGCGTTGCGCAGCCGCGATCAGGGCAGGGGATGCGGTGCTGGTTATCTTGATGCCTTCCTGGCTGCTGTCGTGTTTGAACAGCGCGAGTACTTCCATTTCGTCGATCAAATCGGGGGTAAAAGGCATGGCGACTCCTGACTTCCAGACAAGGATTGCGGCACATTCTACGGTGCCTGATCTTCGAGTGTAGCCGGGTTATTCGTCGTCGCCTTGATCCATCTCAGGCGGCAGCTCCGGCAGTGCCCGCAGAGCGTTCTCATACCACTCACCGTTGAACGCACGGTCCTCTACCAGCATGTTGTCGATTTCGAAGGCCAGCACATGGGCCATCAGGTTCAGAATGTCTTCACGCTCATAGCCGACCAGCGTCAGCTTGTTGAACGTGGCCTTGGCCGCAGGCGGCTCGCCGCTTTCGATCTGGTTTTCGATGGCTTGGGTCAGCGTTGCCTCGGCGAAGGCTTCGTCGTCGTCATTGTCGATGTCGGTGGGCTCGCTCATCGCGGTACTCCTAGGATGGGATGCAACAGTGTGCCATGGCTATGGCGGCAATGCCCGGGCATTGACGGGGTGCATGACGCTGGTCAGTGGCAGGTGTTCAGTCTATAAAGGCCACGCCAACCCCTTACGGCCTGGAGGCTGTTTCGTCATGCTCAAGCTTTATGGATTCTCGGTCAGCAACTACTACAACATGGTCAAGCTGGCCCTGCTCGAAAAAGGCCTGCCTTTCGAGGAAGTCACCTTCTATGGCGGCCAGGCGCCACAGGCGCTGGAAGTGAGCCCACGGGGCAAGGTGCCGGTGCTTGAAACCGAGCATGGCTTCCTCAGCGAAACCAGTGTGATCCTCGACTATATCGAGCAGACCCAGGGCGGCAAGGCACTGCTGCCAGCCGACCCGTTCGGCCAAGCCAAGGTGCGGGAGCTGCTCAAGGAAATCGAGTTGTACATCGAGCTGCCTGCGCGTACCTGCTACGCCGAGTCCTTCTTTGGCATGTCGGTCGAACCGCTGATCAAAGAGAAAGCGCGTGCTGACCTGCTGGCCGGGTTTGCCACGCTCAAGCGCAACGGGCGCTTTGCACCTTATGTTGCGGGCGAGCAACTGACACTGGCAGACCTGATGTTCTGCTTCTCGGTCGACCTGGCCAACGCGGTGGGCAAGAAGGTGCTGAACATCGACTTCCTGGCGGACTTCCCGCAGGCCAAGGCGTTGCTGCAACTGATGGGGGAGAACCCGCACATGCCGCGGATCTTGGCGGACAAGGAAGCGTCGATGCCGGCCTTCATGGAGATGATCCGCAGCGGCAAGCGCTGAGTCTGGTGTTGAGCCCTTCGCGGGCATGCCCGCTCCCACAGGTCTGCACCGTTTTTGAAACTTGTGCATTACCTGTGGGAGCGGGCGTGCCCGCGAACGAGGGCGAAGCCCTCGCCTTGGGGGATTAGCGAGACGCCAACAGGGCCTTGCCACGAACGACGGCAGCACGCACCTGCGCCGGCGCCGTACCACCAATGTGGTCACGCGCATTCACCGAGCCTTCCAGCGTCAGCACGGCAAACACGTCCTGCTCGATCTGGTCGCTGAATTGGCGCAGTTCGTCCAGGCTCATCTCGGCCAGGTCCTTGCCAGTGTCCACACCATACTTCACCGCGTGGCCAACGATCTCGTGGCAGTCACGGAACGGCAGGCCACGGCGAACCAGATAGTCAGCCAGGTCGGTAGCGGTGGAGAAACCGCGCAGGGCCGCTTCACGCATGATGGCGTGCTTGGGCTTGATCGCCGGGATCATGTCAGCGAAGGCCCGCAGCGAGTCGCGCAGGGTATCGGCGGCGTCGAACAGCGGTTCCTTGTCTTCCTGGTTGTCCTTGTTGTAGGCCAGCGGTTGGCCTTTCATCAGGGTCAGCAGGCCGGTCAGGGCGCCGAACACGCGGCCGCTCTTGCCACGTACCAGCTCTGGCACGTCCGGGTTCTTTTTCTGCGGCATGATCGAGCTGCCAGTGCAGAAGCGGTCCGGAAGGTCGATGAACTGGAACTGCGCGCTGGTCCACAGCACCAGCTCTTCGGAGAAGCGCGAAAGGTGCATCATCGCCACGCTGGCAGCGGCGCAGAATTCGATGGCGAAATCACGGTCCGACACGCCATCCAGCGAGTTGCCGGCCACGGCTTCAAAGCCCAGCAGCTTGCAGGTCAGTTCACGGTCGATCGGGTAGGTGGTGCCGGCCAGCGCGGCGCTGCCCAGTGGCATGCGGTTGGTGCGCTTGCGGCAGTCGACCAGGCGCTCATAGTCGCGGCTGAGCATTTCGAACCACGCCAGCAGGTGGTGGCCAAAGGTGACCGGCTGCGCCGTCTGCAGGTGGGTGAAACCAGGCATGATGGTTTCGGCTTCACGCTCTGCCTGCTCCAGCAGGCCCTGCTGCAGGCGGGTGATTTCGCCCAGGATCAGGTCGATTTCGTCGCGCAGCCAAAGGCGGATGTCGGTGGCCACCTGGTCGTTGCGGCTACGCCCGGTATGCAGCTTCTTGCCGGTGATGCCGATGCGGTCGGTCAGGCGTGCTTCGATGTTCATGTGCACGTCTTCGAGGTCGACACGCCAGTCGAAGTTGCCGGCTTCAATCTCGCCCTGGATGGTTTTCAGGCCATCGATGATGGTGTCGCGCTCGGCATCACTGAGCACGCCGACCTGCGCCAGCATGGTGGCATGGGCAATCGAACCCATGATGTCGTGACGGTACAGGCGCTTGTCGAAATCTACCGAGGCGGTGAAACGGGCGACGAAGGCGTCGACGGGCTCACTGAAGCGGCCGCCCCAGGACTGATTGGTCTTCTCGGTGCTCATGGATTCACTCATTGCAGGCGTGAACGAAAAAGTGGCGTCGATGATAGCAGGGTTGGGCTGGCTGCCGCAGGGCGCCGGTCGAGAGAAATGCCCGGAAAATCGCAGAGAAGGATTTCAAGGAATGAACGGCAGTGTTCCACGGACCGTCTACAGTTGGACAAAGGACTGGCAGTGAATCTGCCGGGCCGAGTGAATCTTTGGCCATCGCACCGGTCTAGAGCGTGACCGCAGTGTCGCTCGAACCACACCTGTCTACGCTATACCTGTGCGAGACTCATTCAGGAATCCAGCGCAATTATGAATGTCCTGATCGTTGATGACGAACCCCAAGGCCGTGAACGCCTCACCCGGCTGCTCGGCGAACTGGAGGGTTACACTGTGCTGGAGCCCAGCGCCACCAACGGCGATGAGGCCTTGGCGCTGATTGAAAGCCTCAAGCCCGATGTGGTCCTGCTGGACATCGGCATGCCAGGCCTGGATGGCCTGCAGGTTGCCGCTCGCCTGTGCGAACGCGAGGCGCCGCCCGCGGTGGTGTTTTGCTCCGGGGATGATGAATACGGTGCAGAGGCATTCAAGGACAGTACCCTCAGCCATGTGACCAAGCCCTTCCAGGCCCACGCCTTGCGCGATGCCTTGCGCAAGGCCGAAAAACCCAACCGCGCCCAATTGGCGGCGCTTACCCGGCCGGCCAATGAAGGCGGCGGCCCACGCAGCCATATCAGCGCCCGCACGCGCAAAGGCATCGAACTGATCCCGTTACCCCAGGTGATCTATTTCATTGCCGACCACAAGTATGTGACCTTGCGTCACGAAGCCGGTGAAGTGCTGCTTGACGAGCCACTCAAAGCCCTGGAAGACGAATTTGGCGAACGCTTCGTGCGCATCCATCGCAATGCGTTGGTCGCCCGCGAGCGCATCGAACGCTTGCAGCGCACCCCACTGGGTCACTTTCAGCTGTATCTGAAAGGCCTGGACGGCGATGCCTTGACCGTCAGCCGTCGCCATGTGGCCGGTGTGCGCAAGATGATGCAGACCCTCTGAGGCCCTTGGACTCGGCCCGCACCTGTACCTGACTGCGTATGACCTGTTGATCCGTATCTGCAAGCGATACCGGCGATGCTGTTATGATCGACGGTATTTCTCTGGATCGGGGCGTTTCATGTCCACTCGCGAAATCCGCATTGCCACCCGTAAAAGTGCTTTGGCCCTGTGGCAGGCCGAATACGTCAAGGCCCGCCTCGAGCAGGCCCACACCGGTCTGCAGGTGACCCTGGTACCCATGGTCAGTCGCGGTGACAAGTTGCTCGACGCGCCGCTGGCAAAAATCGGCGGTAAGGGGCTGTTCGTCAAGGAACTGGAAACCGCGCTGCTGGACAACGAAGCCGACATCGCCGTGCACTCGATGAAAGACGTGCCCATGGACTTCCCAGAGGGCCTGGGCCTCTACTGCATCTGCGAGCGTGAAGACCCGCGTGATGCCTTCGTTTCCAATACCTTTGACAGCCTCGAAGCGCTGCCCGCCGGCAGTATCGTCGGTACCTCAAGCCTGCGCCGTCAGGCCCAGTTACTGGCTCGCCGCCCGGACCTGCAAATCCGTTTTCTGCGCGGCAACGTCAACACCCGCCTGGCGAAACTGGATGCCGGCGAGTACGACGCCATCATCCTCGCCGCCGCGGGCCTGATCCGTCTGGGCTTCGAAGACCGCATCACCTCCACCATCAGCGTCGATGACAGCCTGCCGGCAGGTGGTCAGGGTGCGGTGGGCATCGAGTGCCGCAGTGCCGACGTTGAGATTCATGCACTGCTGGCGCCACTGCACCATGTCGACACCGCTGACCGGGTGATCGCCGAGCGCGCGCTGAACAAACGCCTGAATGGTGGCTGCCAAGTGCCGATCGCCTGCTACGCGGTTCTTGAAGGTGATCAGTTGTGGCTGCGTGGCCTGGTGGGCCAGCCTAGCGGCGGGACCTTGCTGGTGGCCGATGCCCGTGCACCCCGTGCCGCTGCCGAGGCCCTGGGCGTACAGGTGGCCGAAGACCTGCTGGGGCAGGGCGCCGAGGCCATTCTGAAGGAAGTCTACGGCGAGGCCGGTCACCCGTGAGCCAATGGCGCCTGTTGCTGACCCGGCCTGCCGAGGACTGCGCGGCGCTGGCGCAAAGCCTGGCGGCAGCGGGAGTGGGCAGCAGTTGCCTGCCCCTGCTGGAGATTGAACCCATTACCGTGCAAGCCCCACAGCGGCTGTCGCTGGAAGGCTTGCATGACTTCCAGGCGATCATTGTGGTCAGCAAGCCGGCCGCCCGGCTGTTGCTTGAGCATCTGGCCGAGACCAGCATCCGGCCACCGCAGCGAGGCTGGTTCACCGTGGGTGAGGCAACCGCTGGTGTGCTGCAGGGTGCTGGGCTGAAGGTTTGCTTTCCGCCGCGTGGCGATGACAGCGAAGCCTTGCTGGCACTGCCGGCCCTGCGCCAGGCACTTACCGAGCCGGCACCGCGTGTCTTGATCGTTCGCGGCGTCGGAGGTCGCGAACTGCTGGCAGAGCGTCTTGCAGAGCAAGGTGCTAGTGTCGAATATCTGGAACTGTATCGTCGCTGCCTGCCGGCCTACCCGGCGGGTACGCTGATGCGCCGCATTGAAGCGGAACGCCTCAATGGCCTGGTGGTCAGCAGTGGGCAGGGTTTTGAACATTTGCAGCAGATGGCCGGTGTCGATTGGCAGCGGTTGGCCCAGTTGCCGCTGTTCGTGCCCAGCCCGCGGGTCGCCGAGCAGGCCAAGGCCGCAGGGGCCCAACAGGTTGTGGATTGCCGTGGCGCCAGTGCCACGGCCTTGCTGGCAGCCGTGCAGCGTAGCGCTGCACCTGCCTCTTAAGGCGCTAAGCTGAATGCGGTGCGCCCCCATGCAAAGGATGGATACGTGAGCGAGACTGTCTTGTCCAATAACGATAAACCGTCGGCGCAGGCGCCTGCGGAACCCGTTACCACCCCACCTGCCAAGCGCTCCGGCAGTGGCCTGGCAGCGCTGGCCTTGCTGCTTGGTGCGGCCGGGGTGGCGGTAGGTGGCTGGGGTGTCTGGCAGGTGCGTCAACTGCAGGGCAGTGAGTTCAACCAGGGCCAGCACATCGAGGCGCTGAGCCAGCGCGCCGAGGCGCTGCAGCAACGTGAACAGCAGATCAGTGCGCAACTGGCCAGTCTGCCAGCCGCCAGCGAGCTGGAAGACCGCCGGCGTTTGGTAGCCCAGTTGCAGGGCGACCAGCAGCGTCTCAGCCAGCGCCTGGAAACCGTGCTGGGAGAAAGCCGCAAAGAGTGGCGCCTGGCCGAAGCCGAGCACCTCCTGCGGCTGGCTACCCTGCGCCTTTCGGCGTTGCAGGACATCACCAGTGCCAAAGCCCTGGTCGAAGGCGCCGACGAGATCCTGCGCGAGCAGAGCGACCCGGGTGCCTTCGCCGCCCGCGAGCAACTGGCCCGCAGCCTGGCCACGCTCAACAGCACTCAGCAACCGGACCGTACTGGCCTGTTCTTGAAACTGGCTGCGCAGCGTGAGCTGGTACAGCAGCTGAGCGCCCAGTCCCCCGAGTTCGACAGTAACGCCGATGCGCTTGGCGCCCTGACCGCCGACGGTGATGGTGCCAGCAGGCTGTCGCAGTGGTGGGCAGAAATATCCAAGTACTTCCAGATCGACTTCAATGCCGATGAAAACGTGCGTCCGTTGCTGGCAGGGCAGCAACTGAACCAGCTGCGTCTGGCCCTGAGCCTGACTATCGAGCAGGCCCAGTGGGCGGCGCTCAATGGTGATGCCAAGGTTTACACCCAGGCGCTGGACGACGCCCGCAGCGTACTGCTGGCCAACTTCAACGCAGACAACCCGCAAAGCAAGGCCATGCTCGACAGCCTTAATGCCTTGGCCGATCAGCCGGTGTCGGTGGTTACCCCTGACCTTAGTGAAAGCCTGGCGGCAGTGCAGGCCTATATTCAGCGCCGTCACCTGCCGGCCGAGGCTGAAGGGGGCAAGCCATGAAGCGTGTCTACCTGTTGGCCGTGCTTGCGATCGTGGTTGCTGCGGCACTGGGCATCGCGGTTGCCAAGCACAGCGGCTATGTACTGATTTCCTATGGTGGCTTCCGTTATCAGTCGGGGCTGTGGGCAGCCTTGGCGGGTATTTTGGCGGTCGTCCTGCTGCTGTGGTTGCTGCGCTATCTGGTCGGCCTGGTGCTGACTTCCAGTGGTGTGGTCAACCCATGGTCACGGCGTAACCGCAGCCGACGTATCCGCCTGGCGATCGAACAGGGCCAGCTCGATCTTGCCGAAGGCCGCTGGGCCAGTGCCCAACGGCACTTGCACCGTGCCGCCGAGGCGGAGCGCCAACCGTTGCTGTACTACCTTGGTGCCGCGCGTGCTGCCAACGAGCAAGGCCGTACCGAAGACAGCGACAACCTGCTGGAGCGTGCCCTGGAGCGCCAGCCGCAAGCGGAGCTGGCCATTGCCCTGACCCATGCCCAGTTGCAAATGGACCGTGGCGAAAACGATGGGGCCCTGGAAACCCTGCTGGCCATGCAGGAACGCCACCCGCACAACGGCCAGGTGCTGCGCTTGCTGCAACGCCTGTACGTGGAGCGCGGCGACTGGTCTGCACTGATCCGCCTGCTGCCCGACCTGCGCAAGGGCAAGGTGCTGCCGCCCGCCGAGCTGGCTGCTCTGGAACAACGCGCCTGGGGCCAGAATCTGAGCCTGGCGACCACCCGTGGCGAAGATGCGCTCAGTGCACGTCAATCCTTGGAGCGCGCCTGGCAGCAGCTGACCGCAGCCCAGCGCCAGGAGCCGCAACTGGTGCTGGCGTACGCCGAGCAATTGCGCCAGGTAGGTGCCCAGAACGAGGCCGAACAGGTGCTGCGCACGGCCCTCAAGCGCGACTACGAAAGCCACCTGGCCCGCCTTTACGGGCTGGTGCGTGGTGATGACCCGGTACGTCAGTTGCAAACCGCTGAAGGTTGGCTCAAGGCTCACCCGCAAGACGCCAGCCTGCTGCTGACCCTGGGCCGTCTTAGCCTGCAGAACCGCTTGTGGGGCAAGGCGCGTGACTACCTGGAAAGCAGCCTGCGCATGGAGCGCAACCCCGAGGCCTGTGCAGAGCTGGCCCGCCTGCTCGCGGGGCTGGGCGAGACGGAGCGCAGCAATCAGCTGTTCCAGGAGGGCCTTGGCCTGCTGGACGAGCGCCTGCTGGCGCTGCCTTTGCCAGAAGGCGTGCGCGCCTGACCTACCCCAAGGCCCGCGCAAAGGTGCGGGCATTGGGGGCAGGTAATTTATCTTTCGCTGTCAGTTTGATCTGAAGCCTATTTCTTCCGTCGCCTCCTACGGCATATCTGGAAATTTCCTACGCGATTCAGTGACTTGTCGTTGCTGTCGTGCCTTGAAACAAAGCGTGTCTTTCCTCTACCGTTTCAAGCCACTACTTTTTCCCCGGGACCTTCACCGCCCATGCTGCCGGCCCGTTTGCGCACCTTTTTTCTTCCTGCCTGCCTGGTCGCACTGGCAGTACTGGTTGCGTCTTTCCGTCTGGAAAACACAGTGGGGCTGATGCCGTGCCCATTGTGCCTCAGCCAACGGTTGCTGCTTGGCGGGTACGCGCTCCTGTGTTTCGCAGCCGTGCTGCAGGCGCCGGGCACGCGGGGCGTCCTTCGTTATGCTCGGCTGGCGCTGGGCTGCTCGCTGGCCGGCGCTTTGCTGGCAGCACGGCATGTCTGGTTGCAGGGGGCTGAGGGGGTCAATGAGGTATGTCCGGTGCCGATCGGGCGAGTGTTCGAGCAATCCTGGAGTGAGGCGGCACGGCAACTGCTGCTGGGTGGCCCGGATTGCCGTTCGCTTGCCTGGAGTTTTCTCGATCTGACACTGCCGGAATGGAGCCTGTTGGCCTTCCTGCTGCTGGCGGTGCTGCCCTTGAGTTGCCTGCTGGCGTATCGTTTCCGCACCTTGGCAAGAACATGACCTGGCGCAAGGTTGTGCCATTAGCGCGACCAATGGTGATGTAACAGGGTATTAAACACTTGTATGAACTTTGTGTGCTGCGTACCTTGAAGGGCAGCACGCGCGGGAATAATCTCCCAGCACGCATACCGGAAAAACAACTGCTCGATGCCGTCCTGCTGATGTCACCTTTGTGCTGCGCGGTCGTGGTGCGAGGTGCAGCGGCATCTACCCAGAAGGGAAGAGATCGCCATGCTCGATAGTTGTCAGAACGCCCAGGAACGCTGGGGTGGGGTTCACAAGCTGATCGACCGTTGGCTGGAGGAGCGCCAGGAACTGGTGCAGGCTTTTCGCGCCCTGCGCGATGTGAGGCCAGCCTTCGCCGACAAGGACACCAACGGGGACTTTTGCACCCTTCTGGTCGACTACGTTTCGGCGTGGCACTTCGAAGTCTGCGAGCAACTGGTCAGCGAGGCCAAGGCGTTCGGAGACAAGAAGGCGCTGAAACTGGCCGAAGAGATCAACCCACGGATCAACGACAGTACTCAGATCGCACTGGCCTTCAATGACCATTGCACCAAGGGGGAGTGCAAGGACACCGAACGCTTTGCCGAGAAGCTGGCCAAATTGGGCGGGTTGTTGCATGAGCGCTTCGAGCTTGAAGACTGCCTGATCGAAGTGCTGCACAACGCACACAAGGAAGAGGGTGCAGTGCAGGCCTGAGGTTGGCGTCAGTCGCCAACCGCCAGCAGTTCGATCTCGAATACCAAGGGGGTGTAGGGTGCAATCAGGTCTCCCGCCCCCTCGGCGCCATAGGCTTGCGCTGAAGGAATTACCAGGCGCCATTTGGCGCCGGTGTGCATTTTCGGCAAGGCGACCTGCCAGCCTTCGATAACCGAATCCAGGTTGAACCATTGGGGGGTCTGGTTCTGGTCGAATATTGAGCCGTCCGGCAATCTGCCCACATAGCGCACCTGCACTTTGCCGCCCGCTTTCGGCTGTATACCCGTGCCTGGTTGCAATTCGCTGTACAGCACACCTTCCGTTAGTTCGTGCACCCCATAACGCCCACGTTCATTAGCCATGAAACGCGTTTCGGCGGCCTGCAGCTTTTGCACAGCGGCGTCGCCTTCCTGGGTTTCATGCTGCTGCAGCACCGCCTGCATGCGTGCCTTGTCGAGTTTCAGGGGTTGCCCCTGATAGGACTGCTTCAGGCCTTCGACCAGTGCGTCCAGTTGCAAACCAGGCATCTCCTGGCGCAGGCGCTCACCCAGGCTGGCACCCAGGCTGTAGGCCAAATCGTGGTCGTCGTTGTCGGCCAAGGCGAGGGGTGCCATCAGGCATAAGCCTAAAACAAGATATCGAGGCAACGCCTGACTCCCAAATACCAGCAATGATTAATTCAGCAACTACACTTTCACGCAGCTGCAAGATAACAACTTTGCCCAGGCATGCAACGCGGCGTAAACATTACGGTCAACATGCCCTAGCGGCGGTAGCAGCAGAAGCATAGTATGAGCCGCAATCTCGTCAGCCAGGAGGTAAACCATGTCGGCCAAAAAGAAGCCAGTAAGTACGCCGTTACACCTGCTCCAGCAACTTTCGGGCAGCTTGCTCGAACACTTGGAAGAGGCCTGCTCGCAAGCGCTGGCTGATGCGGAAAAACTGCTGGCGAAGTTGGAAAAGCAGCGTGGCAAGGCGCAGGAAAAATTGCACAACGGTCGCCTGAAACTGCAAGACGCGGCCAAGGCAGGTAAAGCCAAGGCGCAAAGCAAGGCGCAAAAAGCCATCGGTGAACTTGAAGAGCTGCTCGAGTCTCTCAAGGAGCGTCAAACCCAGACGCGCTCTTACATTCAGCAACTCAAACGCGATGCTCAGGACAGCCTCAAGCTGGCTCAGGGTGTAGGCAAGGTACGCGAAGCTGCAGCCAAGGCCCTTGATCAACGTGCGGCCAAACCGGCTGCCAAGGCAACCGCTGCCGCCAAGCCTGCGGCCAAACCGGCTGCCAAGGCGACCGCTGCTGCCAAGCCGGCGGCCAAACCAGCTGCCAAGGCGACCGCTGCCGCCAAGCCTGCTGCCAAACCGGCTGCCAAGGCGACCGCTGCCGCCAAGCCTGCGGCCAAACCGGCGGCCAAGGCGACCGCTGCCGCCAAACCTGCGGCCAAACCGGCTGCCAAGGCGACCGCTGCCGCCAAGCCTGCGGCCAAACCGGCGGCCAAGGCGACCGCTGCTGCCAAGCCTGCAGCCAAACCGGCTACCAAGGCGACCGCTGCCGCCAAACCTGCGGCCAAGCCAGCTGCCAAAGCCCCTGCTGCCAAGCCAGCCGCAAAACCAGCTGCCGCCAAGGCACCTGCACGCACGGCCGCCAAACCCGCTGCTAAGCCTGCTGAAGCCAAGCCCGCTACACCACCGGCGGCCACAACCAACTCGGTGAGCCCGGCTGCTGCTGCACCGTCGGCACCTGTGAGTACTCCGGCTCAGGCACCTTCGGCGTCCTGAAGCGCAGCCGCTGCGACGCGCAACTGAACTAGCGCGTCATGATGCAGAGCCTGGTCCGGTGCCAGCCGGGCCAGCCAGTCGCCCGCGGGCTCATGGGAGCCCACGGGCCACTGTTGCGAGCGTTCCTGCAACCGCTCCAGCAAGGCTTTTTCAGCCTGCAACTCCAACCCCTTCACCTGCTCACGTAATGCCGCCAGTTGTGTATCACCCGATGCTGTGGCTCGCCATTGCTGGCGCAGGCTGCGCAGCGGGGCGACCACGTCACGCTGCCAGGGCTCGGCAAGTTCCTGCAGTGCTTGCGCGCGTTCGTCCAGTACGGCCACACCACGTGCTTGCAGCCAGGTCGCGCACAGCAGCAGGCAGACATCGCCGCCCAGTGCCTGCAGTTCAAGGCAGGCGGCTTCCACGCCGGGCCTGGCATACAGGGCAAGGGCGTAATTCCACAGGTCGGTGTGCATGGTTCCACTCGCGCTATGGGCCGAGGAAGCTGGTAGACTCCGCGACCATCATGATCAGACTATCCAACCTCACTTTACAGCGTGGTCCGCAGCGCTTGCTAGAAGGCGCCGAGATGACCCTGCACGCCGGTCACAAGGCCGGCCTGATCGGCGCCAACGGCGCCGGAAAATCCAGCCTGTTCGCCTTGCTGCGCGGTGAGCTGTCGCCCGATGCCGGTGACTGCCAACTGCCCGGTGACTGGCGCATCGCCCACATGCGCCAAGAGGTCGACACCCTCGACCGCCTGGCTGTGGACTATGTGCTTGACGGCGACGTACGCCTGCGCAAGGTCCAGGCCGAACTGGCCGCGGCCGAGCAGGCCCACGACGGCACCGCCCTGGCGCGCCTGCACAGTGAGCTGGAAAGCGCCGACGGCTATACCGCCGACGCCCGTGCGCGCAAGTTGCTGGCTGGGCTGGGCTTCACCAACGAACAGATGGACCGCCGTGTCGGCGATTTCTCTGGTGGCTGGCGGATGCGCCTGAACCTGGCCCAGGCACTGATGTGCCCGTCCGACCTGTTGCTGCTCGACGAGCCCACCAACCACCTCGACCTCGACGCGATCCTGTGGCTGGAAGACTGGCTCAAGGGCTACCCCGGCACGTTGTTGCTGATCTCCCACGACCGTGACTTCCTCGATGCCGTGGTCGACCATGTGCTGCACGTCGAGCAGCGCAAGCTCAACTTGTACAAAGGCGGCTACACCGCCTTTGAGCGCACCCGTGCCGAGCGCCTGGCGCAGCAGCAGCAGGCCTACGAGAAGCAGCAGGCGCAGCGCGCGCACATGGAGAAGTACATTGCCCGCTTCAAGGCGCAAGCCACCAAGGCCCGCCAGGCGCAAAGCCGGATCAAGGCCCTGGAGCGCATGGAAGAGCTGTCGGCAGCGCATGTCGATTCACCGTTCGACTTTGTCTTCCGTGAATCGCAGAAAATTTCCAGCCCGTTGCTGAGCCTTTCCGAAGGTCGCCTCGGTTATGGCGACAAGGCCATCCTCGACAAGGTCAAGCTGCAGCTGACCCCGGGTGCTCGTATTGGTCTGCTCGGGCCCAACGGCGCCGGCAAGTCGACCCTGATCAAGAACCTTGCAGGTGAGCTGGAGCCGTTGTCGGGCCGCCTGGTTCGTGGCGAGAACCTGGCGGTAGGCTACTTTGCCCAGCACCAGCTGGACTCGCTGGACGACAAGGCCAGCCCCCTGCTGCACTTGCAGCGCATCGCCCCTACCGAGCGTGAGCAGACGCTGCGCGACTTCCTTGGCGGCTTCGACTTCCATGGTGCCCGCTGCGACGAGCCGGTGGTTAACTTCTCCGGTGGCGAAAAGGCCCGCCTGGCACTCGCGCTGATTGCCTGGGAGCGGCCAAACCTGCTGCTGCTCGACGAACCGACCAACCACCTCGATCTGGAAATGCGTCTGGCGCTGACCATGGCCTTGCAGGAGTTTGCCGGTGCAGTGGTGGTGGTGTCCCACGACCGTCATTTGCTCAAGAGCACCACGGACGACTTCCTGCTGGTGGCCGACGGCAAGGTCGACACCTTCGACGGTGACCTGGAGGACTACAGCCGCTGGCTGGTCGAGTACCGCCAGCGCAGTGCGCCGGCCAGTACTGCACCGGCCAACCCGGACAAGACCGACAAGAAAGCCCAGCGCCAGGCTGCCGCAGCCTTGCGTCAGCAGTTGGCACCGCACAAGAAGGCTGCCGACAAGCTGGAAACCGAGCTCAACCAGGTGCACGCGCAATTGGCCGAGATCGAGACCGCGCTGGGTGATGGTGGCCTTTACGATGCGGCGCGCAAGGACGAGTTGCGCGACCTGCTGGCGCGGCAGACCAAGCTCAAGCAACGCGAAGGCGAGCTGGAAGAGGCCTGGATGGAAGCGCTGGAAACCCTTGAAAGCATGCAGGCCGAACTCGAGGCGTTGTCCTGATGGAGGAACTGCGTTCGCTGCTGCCAGGGCAATGGATGGACACCTTCTGGCTGGGTTTGCAGATCCTCTTGATCCTGGCAGCGGCGTTCATCCTGCAACGTATCGTCGCCCGCGGGCTGAGCCGCCTGGGCCAGCGTTACCCGTTACCGCCGGAGCTGCTGGTGCCCGTGCGCGGCGGCCTGCGCTGGCTGATCATGGGCAGCGCGCTGCTGTTCGTGCTGGAGCGCATGGGTGTTTCGGCAACCGTGTTGTGGACAGCACTTTCCGGCTTCGTAGCGGTAGCGGCGGTGGCCTTCTTCGCCATGTGGAGCGTGCTGTCCAACCTGTTGTGCGCGGTTTTGATCTTCACGGTCGGGCCGTTTCGCATCGGCGATGTGGTCGAGCTGGTCGACACCCTCGACAAGCCAGGCGTGAAAGGCCGGGTGATCGCTATCAACCTGCTGTTCACCACCCTGCTGGAAGTGCCCGAAGCGGGCGGGGCGCTGGTGCAGGTGCCCAATAGTCAGTTCTTCCAGAAGTCCGTGCGGCGCTGGCGCGGGGCCGAGGTACAGGCCCTGCACAAAGAAACAGCTGCCGAAGCGGACTGAGCCTGCACTGGCCACACAAATCCATCAGAAATCACTGGTTATTTTTTCGCCAAGACCTTAGCTTAACGTTTTGCAACAAATGTTCGAGCGAGGTGTGTGATGTCGATGGAAGTATGGTTAGGCTTTTTTGCCGCCTGCTGGGTGATCAGCCTTTCACCCGGTGCCGGGGCAATTGCCTCGATGTCCAGCGGCCTGCAATACGGCTTCTGGCGTGGTTACTGGAACGCCCTGGGCCTGCAGCTGGGCCTGATCATGCAGATCGCCATCATCGCCGCCGGCGTCGGTGCCGTCCTGGCTGCCTCGGCCACGGCGTTCCAGGTCATCAAGTGGTTTGGCGTCGGCTACCTTGTGTACCTGGCCTACAAGCAGTGGCGTGCCCTGCCGATGGACATGAGCGATGAATCAGGCGTGCGCCCGATCGGCAAGCCGCTGAGCCTGGTGTTCCGTGGTTTCCTGGTCAACATCAGCAACCCCAAGGCGCTGGTGTTCATGCTGGCGGTGCTGCCGCAGTTCCTCAATCCCCATGCGCCGCTGCTGCCGCAATATGTGGCGATCACCGTGACCATGGTCACGGTCGACCTGCTGGTGATGGCGGGATACACCGGGTTGGCTTCGCATGTGTTGCGCATGCTGCGCACGCCCAAACAGCAGAAGCGTTTGAACCGCACCTTTGCCGGGTTGTTCATTGGTGCAGCCACCTTCCTGGCGACCTTGCGCCGCGCGCCGGTCTGACAGACCGCATACAGGCCATTCGCGGGCAAACCCGCGATTGGCCCATCACTATTTCTGCTTGTCCACCAACCCCTTCAGCAGATCTATCGGCAGCGGGAAGACGATGGTCGAGCTCTTGTCCCCGGCAATCGTCCCCAGTGTCTGCATATAGCGCAACTGCATCGCCCCCGGTTCCTTGCTCAGCATTTGCGCGGCTTGCATCAGTTTCTCCGACGCCTGCAGTTCACCCTCGGCATGAATCACCTTGGCCCGACGTTCGCGCTCGGCCTCGGCCTGGCGGGCGATGGCGCGTACCATCGACTCGTTCAGGTCAACGTGCTTGATCTCGACGTTGGCCACCTTGATGCCCCAGGCATCCGTCTGCGCATCCAGTACCTGGCGGATGTCCAGGTTCAGTTGCTCGCGTTCTGCCAGCAGCTCATCCAGTTCGTGCTTGCCCAGCACCGCACGCAGGGTCGTCTGGGCCAGCTGGCTGGTCGCCACCAGAAAATCCTCGACCTGAATGATCGCTTTCTGCGGGTCGAGCACGCGAAAGTACAACACTGCGTTGACCTTGACCGAAACGTTGTCGCGGGTGATCACATCCTGCGGCGGTACATCCAGTACCACCGTACGCAGGTCGACCCGTACCATTTGCTGGATCACCGGGATCAACAGGATCAGCCCTGGCCCTTTGACCTGCCAGAAGCGCCCCAGCTGGAACACCACGCCCCGCTCGTATTCGCGCAGGATGCGAAACGCCGACAGCACCAGCATGGCCAGCACGATCAGCACAGCGCCGAAACCGACTTGCATGAACATGGTCATTCTCCTTGCGTCGCTGGGGCGGCGGCGCTCACTTCCAGCATCACGCCATGGCGCGCGGTCACCCGTACGTTCTGGCCAGTTTGCAGCGGCGTTGCGCACCGCGCTTGCCATGGCTCGCCCTGAGCCAGCACGACACCACAGAAGGGGTCGCTTGCCATCACCTGGGTGACGGTGACCAGGCTGCCGACCAGGCCGGCGTCGCCACTGACCAGCGCCCGTTGCCGGGCCTTGAGAGCCATGCCCAGCACGCCACCGATCAGGAGTGCCGAGAGCAGCGCCAAGGTGCCGATCAAGGCCAGGGGGATGCCGAAACCGGGGGCGTCGGTGTCGATCAGAATCAACGCGCCGACCACAAAGGCAACGATGCCGCCGAAGCCGACCACGCCGAAACTGGGCAAGAAGGCTTCGGCGATCATGAAGGTGATGCCAAGCAGGATCAGCGCCACCCCGGCAAAACTCACCGGCAACAGCTGCAGCGCATACAGCGCCAGCAGCAGGCAGATACCACCGACCACACCGCCCACCGCAGAACCTGGGTTCATGAATTCGAACAACAGGCCGTAAACGCCGATCATGATCAGGATCAGCGCTACGCTGGGGTTGGTGATGACCGCCAGAAACCGTGTGCGCCAGTCCGGCAGATGCTCGACCATGCTGGCGCCTGCGGTCTGCAACTGCCGTGGTTGGCCGGCCACCTGAAGCGTTTTGCCGTCGAGCTTGCGCAGCAGGTCAGGCAGGTCATCGGCCACCTGATCGATCACGTTCAGGCGCAAGGCCTCGCTGGCGGACAGGCTGACCGCCTCGCGCACTGCCTTCTCCGCCCAGTCGGCGTTGCGGCCGCGCATCTGCGCCAGGCCACGGATGTAGGCGGCGGCGTCGTTGACCTGTTTGCGTGCGAGGGTTTCATCGTCGCCGCTTTTGGCTTTGTCGTCACTGGGCGTGCCAGGCGCACCGCCGATCCGCACCGGCGTGGCAGCTCCCAGATTGGTTCCGGGCGCCATCGCCGCGACATGGCTGGCGTAGAGAATATAGGTGCCGGCGCTGGCGGCGCGGGCTCCGCTGGGGGCAACGTAGCTGGCGACCGGTACAGGGCTGGCGAGAATTGCCTTGATCATCTGGCGCATGGCGCTGTCCAGCCCGCCCGGGGTATCCATGCGGATAACCACCAGTTGCGCGCCTTGCGCCTGGGCCTGGCTGAGGCTGCGCACCAGGTAGTCGGCGCTGGCCGGGCCGATGGCGTCGTCGATGTTCAGCACCCACACCGCGCCGGGCGCTGCCTGGCCACCTGGCGTGATGCCAAGCAACAACAGCAGCAATAGCCAGCGCCAGCAGCGGGCGATCACCTGTCGTCACCTCATTTGCGCGTATTTCACAAGTTTAGCCCCGACCACCCGTACCCGGCCTAAAATTGAAAATTGGGGGGCGAAACCGGAGGTGCATCATGCGTATGGCAAAGACCCTGCAGGCCAGCCTGGACAAGGCCAACTGCGACTACGACATCATTCCCCACCCACATTCGGCCACCAGCCTGGAGTCGGCCCGTATGGCCGGCGTGCCCGCCGAACGGGTCGCCAAGGCGGTGATGGTCGATGACCGTCACGGCAACTACATCATGGCCGTGCTACCGGCCAACCGGCATCTGGACATGGACAAGGTGCGCATGTCCGGGGCCTGGCATCTGACCCGTGAAAGCGGTCTGCCGAGCCTGTTCAATGACTGCGAACGCGGTGCTGTGCCGGCCCTTGGCGATGCTTACCAGATAAAAATGCTGCTCGACCCGAGTCTTACCCGCCAAGGCGATGTCTACCTGGAGGCGGGTGACCACGATCACCTGATTCACATGAGCATGGAGCAGTACATGAAACTGGTGCCGCACGCCGAAGTGCGCGAGCTGTGCTGATGTTTTCAAACCAATGCCAGGCGGGCGTCGTGGACGGCTTGCCTGGCGCTCAGGAGGAACCATGGAAGCGCCGATCCATCCCTTTGCCGAACTGTTCAAGCAGCTGGGCTTACCCGACGATCCCACGAGTATCGATCAGTTCATCACCAGCCATTCCCCGCTGAAGAACGAAATCAAGCTGGTGGATGCGCCGTTCTGGAACGACTCTCAGCGGGCATTTCTCAAGGACAGCATCATTGAAGATTCCGATTGGGCCGTGCCCTTCGATCAACTCAACGAAGCGTTGCGCCGCCCCCGAAAATAAAGCGCCGAGCGGCACCTGACGAGTGATCGGCCGTTGCTATGCTCAGGAAAACAATAAGGGGATAGCGCGATGAAAGATCCCTACGCACCAGGTTTCTGGTGTTCCGTGACGATCCTGGGCACCCTGACGGCCAGTTACTTCTATGGCATCAGACAGACGCAACAGATGAACCAGGCCGTGCATTTCCTGTACGCCGCTGCCGCAGTCACTGTAGCGGTTGCACTGGTGGCGCTGACATGGATCGCCTGGCAGCAGCTGCGCCTGAACAAGCGCGAAGTGGTGCAGGGGCGAACGTTGCTGACCATCTGGAATACCAAGGTTGCGCTACGCCGCGTCGAGACGGTTTTCGACCGTTATTTCTGGGGCAGCTATTGGCATTCGGGGCGCACCTTCGAAGAGGTCATGGGCGAGCTCAGGGGCACTCCGCTGGAGCAGAGCCTGGATGCGCTGAAGCGCCAGTGCCGGGTGCTCGACCGCGAAATCCATGACCGCCATCACCACTGGCTGGCCAACGCTCGCGACCTGTCCAGCGTGGCCCAGGCGATGGCCCGCGAACGCTACCAGCTGGACCTCGGCGAGCCCACGCACAGCGGCCACGGCAATACGGCAGTGCTCAACCGTGACCTGGAAGTGCTGGTGTACACCTGGTCGGCGCGCTTGCGTAGCTTCGACCATCAGCTGGACGAGCTGGAGCGCGCCTACCATTGAGGCGCTTCATTCGCCGCGGATGTACTGCTCCATTTGCTTGATCAGGCTGGCCTGTTCGTCAATGGTTTCCTTGACCAGGTCGCCGATCGACAGCAGGCCGAGCAATCTGCCGTTGTCGACCACCGGCAGGTGACGCAGGTGCCGGTCGGTCATCAGGTTCATGCAGAAATCGAGCTTTTGCTTGGGCTCCACGGTGACCACCGGTGCGCTCATGATTTCGCGTACCGGCGTGGCGGCAGAAGAGCGGCCCTTGAGGACCAGCTTGCGCGCATAGTCCCGTTCACTGACGATACCCACCACCTGGCCACCCTCGACCACGGGCAGCGCACCGATGTTTTTCTCCGCCAGCAGCTTCAGGGCGTCGAGCACCGAGTCATCCGGGCCGATGGTGTACACGGTCTGGTGCTGGGACTTGGTCTTGAGGATTTGTTCGACGGTCTTCATACGGGCCTCTGCGGGGGAAAAAAGCACTGTCTCGGAGTAACTAAAGCATCCGGTACGGCGCTCTGCACGGCAATGCAGGAAACGGCATGGAGGCGATTGAAAAACGTCATGGCTGTTCGCTTGTAGCGGCCTTTTCGCGGCTAAAACCGCGAAGAGGCCGGTACTGCGCATCAAAGCTTCGGCATCTGCCCGATCCGCGCCACCATTTCGCTCACCACCTGCAAGTCCAGCATGAACTGCTCCACGGTCTTGAACTCGTTGTCGTTGTGCCCGGTGTACTTCACCTCCGGCATGGCCAGGCCAAATTGCACACCGTTGGGAAGATCGTGCACCGAAGTCGCGCCGGCCGAGGTACCGAACTCATGCTTCATACCCAGGTTCTCGGTGGCCACGGCGAGCAGGGCCTTGACCCATTCGCCTTCAGGGTTGCGGTACATCGGCTCGTCCAGGCTGAAGTCGAAGGCCACCGAGGTGTTGCTTTGCCGGGTCCATTTGCCCAGTTTGTCGGCCAGTTCGTCCTTGATCGTGGCGATCGGCTTCCCCTTGGGAATGCGCAGATTCACCGCCAGTTTCAAGCCTTTGTCATCCACCCCGACAAAAGTCAGCGAGGTGGTCAGCGGGCCCATGAACGGGTCCTTGAAGGCCACGCCGAGCTTGTTGCCCAGGTAGTCCAGGCCCCAGTTTTCGGCGGCGTAGCGGGCCGCGTCGGTAAAGTGATTGTGCTTGAGCGACACCTGCTGGCCGAGGCCATTGATGAAGTCGAGCATACGCGCCACCGGGTTGATACCGGATTCCGGCTCCGAAGAGTGTGCGGAAACACCGGTCACGGTGAGCAAGACTTGCTTGCCGTCGGCCTTGGCGTCGATGCTGAAGTCGCTTCCATGCTGCTTCACATATCTGGCACCGGCTTGCTGCAGGTGCTTGACCAGCTGTGCCGGGTTGTCAGAAATCAGGGTCGCAACCGAAGTTGTCGGGATCTGGTTGGTGGCCAGGCCACCGGTCAGGTTGACGATCTCGGCACCCTTGCCGCTGGCCGGGCGCTTGGTGAAGCTGGCCATGACCGTGCCGTAGCCTTTCTCGGCAATCACTACCGGGTAGCCGCCGTCGAGGGCCAGGTTGTAATCGGGCGTAGGGTTGCGCTCAAAGTAGTAGGGGATGGCATCACCGCTGGTTTCTTCGGTGGTGTCGATCAGCAGCTTGAACTGCCGGGCGAGCGGCAGGTTTTCGTCCTTGGCCACTTTCAGCGCGTACATCGCCACCACGATGCCGTTCTTGTCGTCCTCGGTGCCGCGGCCGTACATGCGGTCACCCACCAGGGTGACCTTGAACGGGTCCAGGCGCGTACCGTCGGCCAGCTTCCAGTTGTCCGGGTTGACCGGCACGACGTCAGCGTGGGCATGGATGCCGATCACTTCCTTCCCGCTGCCCAGCGAGATCTCGTACACCCGGTTGTCGATGTTGCGGAAGGCCAGGCCGAAGCGGTCGGCCAAGGCCTTGATCTTGTCGGCGATCTTGAGGAATTCAGGGTTTTCGTACTGCGGCGTACCCTCGACATTGAAGGTGGGGATGGCTACCAGTTCACGCAGGGTTTCGGTTGCGGCTTTGCCATACTTGATGCGGGTATACAGGCCGAGCAGGCGGTTGATCTCGTCTTGTTGCCCGGCGGCCAATGGCTTGTCGGCCAGGTAGGCGTCGACGGTTGCCTCAAGGTTGTCGGCCTTGCCCTGGTCGCTGTCTTTGAGCTTGCGGAGGAATTGCCTGAAGTCGCTTGGGTCGCTGCCGTCGAAGGCTTTGACGATAGCTGCGGACTGCTGCTGGGAGAGGTTGGCCTGGGCAGGCTGGGTGAACAGGCCGATGCTGGCCAGCAACAGGGTGGTGGCGGTGAGTTTTTTCAACTGCATGGTTGTGCGCATTCCTTCGCCAATCATTGTTATGGGTTACCCGTTCGGGAAACGGGAAGACGCCCACGCTAACACCAATGACCCGTGGTACGGGAGTACCAGAAAGGTGACATGTCGCACAAACGAAAAAGCCCCGGGCTCTGGCCCAGGGCTTTATTGATATGGCGCACTCGGCGGGATTCGAACCCACGACCCCTGCCTTCGGAGGGCAGTACTCTATCCAGCTGAGCTACGAGTGCAACGCGCACGCATGATACCCATCTGTGTCGTTGACGTCCATCGCCTTGATCTGTGGCCTTTTTCCTCTTTTTGCACAGGCGGCTTTTGCGGGCCACCGGCCGCGCAAATTTATCTATCCATATGCGATATCAATATTTCCCCCACCCTTCTTATGCCGTCTATCCTCTGGTCACAACTTGTTATAACGAGTCATCGATCAGCGAAGAGACCCCATGGCCGAACTGCTCCCCCTGTCCCCGGTACCGCTCTATACCCAGCTCAAGGAACTGCTACGCGAGCGCATCCTCGACGGTACTTATCCATCACATAGCCGCATGCCCTCGGAAAGCGAACTGGGCAAGGCCTTCGACGTCAGCCGCATCACCGTGCGCCAGGCGCTGGGCGACCTGCAAAAGGAAGGGCTGATCTTCAAGATCCACGGCAAAGGCACGTTCGTTGCCAAGCCCAAGGCGTTCCAGAACGTCAGTACCTTGCAGGGCTTGGGCGAGTCGATGACGCAGATGGGTTACGAAGTGATCAACCGCCTGCGCAGCTTTCGCCATGTGCCGGCCAACGCATTGGTTGCCGCCCGGCTGCAGGTCGAGGAGGGTAGCTTGGTCACCGAGATCCGCCGGGTGCGCCTGATCAACCGCGAGCCGGTGTCGCTGGAACTGACGTGGCTGCCCAAGGCCGTCGGCGAAAAACTGGAGAAGGCCGATCTGGTCACCCGCGACATCTTCCTGCTGTTGGAAAACGACTGCGGCATCGCTCTTGGCCACGCCGACCTGGCCATCGATGCGGTATTGGCCGACAGCGACCTGACCCAGGCCCTGGATGTTGAAGAAGGCTCGCCGATCATGCGCATCGAGCGCCTGACCCATGCTGCCGACGGCACGCCGCTGGACTTCGAACACCTTTACTACCGCGGCGATGCCTTCCAGTACCGCCTGCGCATTGATCGTCAGAAAGGGGGCAAGGCATGAGCATCCAGACCCAGGACTACGACATCATCATCATCGGTGGCGGTACGGCCGGGCCGATGGCGGCGATCAAGGCCAAGGAGCAGGACAAAAGCCTGCGCGTGCTGCTGCTGGACAAGGCCAATGTCAAGCGCAGCGGTGCCATTAGTATGGGCATGGACGGCTTGAACAACTCCATCATCCCCGGCCACGCCACCCCCGAGCAGTACACCAAGGAAATCACCGTGGCCAATGACGGCATCGTCAACCAGGCCACCGTGCATGCCTACGCAACCCACAGCTTTGAAACCATCGAGCAACTCGACCGCTGGGGCGTGAAGTTCGAGAAGGACGAGACCGGCGACTACGCGGTGAAGAAGGTTCACCACATGGGCGCGTACGTGCTGCCCATGCCCGAAGGCCACGACATCAAGAAGGTGTTGTACCGCCAGCTCAAGCGTGCCCGGGTGGAGATCAGCAACCGTCTGGTCTGCACCCGTGTGCTGCTCGATGGCGAAGGCGCCGCCGCGGGTGTGCTGGGCTTTGACTGCCGCAGCGGCGAGTTTCGGGTGGCGCGGGCCAAGGCGGTGATCCTTGCCTGCGGCGCCGCCGGGCGCCTGGGCCTGCCGTCTTCGGGCTATTTGATGGGCACCTACGAGAACCCGACGAACGCCGGTGATGGCTACGCCATGGCCTACCACGCAGGCGCCGAGCTGGCCAACCTCGAGTGCTTCCAGATCAACCCGCTGATCAAGGACTACAACGGCCCGGCCTGTGCCTACGTCACCGGCCCGCTGGGTGGGTACACCGCCAACAGCAAAGGCGAGCGCTTCATCGAGTGCGACTACTGGAGCGGCCAGATGATGTGGGAGTTCCACCAGGAGCTCGAAGGCGGCAATGGCCCGGTGTTCCTCAAACTGGACCACTTGGCCGAAGAGACCATCCAGAACATCGAAGAGATCCTGCACAGCAACGAGCGCCCCAGTCGTGGTCAGTTTCACGCCGGGCGTGGCACCGACTACCGCCAACACATGGTCGAGATGCATATCTCCGAGATCGGTTTCTGCTCCGGTCATTCGGCGTCGGGCGTGTGGGTCAATGAAAAGGCCGAGACCAGCGTCAAAGGGCTGTATGCCGCAGGCGACATGGCTGCGGTGCCGCACAACTACATGCTCGGCGCCTTTACCTATGGCTGGTTTGCCGGAGTGAACGCCGCCCATTACGTGGCCGGGCGCGAACTCGCCGAGGTCGATGCCGAGCAGGTCGAACGCGAACGGGCGCGGGTGTTTGCCCCGCTGCAGCGTGAGCATGGCCTGCCGCCAGCCCAGGTCGAGTACAAGCTCAGGCGCATGGTCAACGACTACCTGCAGCCGCCGAAGGTGACCAAGAAGATGGAAATCGGCCTGGCGCGCTTTGCCGAGATCGAGCGTGATCTGGAGCAGATGAAGGCCAACAACCCTCATGAGCTGATGCGTGCGATGGAAGTGTCGGTGATTCGCGATTGCGCCGAGATGGCGGCGCGGTCCTCGCTGTTCCGCGAGGAAAGCCGCTGGGGCCTGTACCACCACCGGGTGGACTTCCCTGAGCGCAACGATGGCGAGTGGTTCTGCCATTGCCACCTGAAAAAAGGCGAGAACGGTGAAATGACCAGCTTCAAGAAGGCTGTCGAACCCTACCTGATCGCCCTGGACGCCGATGAGCAGACCGCCTATGACCGGCTGCGAGTGAAGGCTGATGCAGCGTGAATGGGGCCATCAGCCTCTGCAAAAAACAGAACGAGGGCCACCGGCCCCAAGGACTCCGTGAAATGGCCTACCAGCCGCAAGAAATCTTCTTCCGCAGCAGCGCCCCGGTCACCATCGACGTAGACAAATGCATCGCCGAAAAAGGCTGCACCGTGTGCGTCGAGGTCTGCCCCATGGACCTGCTGGCGATCAACCCGGCTACGCAAAAGGCCTACATGGCTTTCGACGAATGCTGGTACTGCATGCCATGCGAGAAGGACTGCCCCACCGGTGCGGTGAAGGTCGACATTCCGTACCTGCTGCGCTGATTCGTCCCGCCATCCGGCGAACCACCGGACGCCCTCCTGCTGTGCCCCTCGTTTCCCACCACCCAAGCCGGGCGGCGGAGACGAAGCCAACTCTTATAACGATTCGAGGGGAAACACCCATGCGCCTTGTTGCAACCGTGGCCGGCCTCGCGCTGGCGCTCACTGGCCTGAACGCCAGCGCCGAAACCATACGCATCGCCATCGGCACCCAGGACACCACCATCAACTGCGCCACCGGTGGCCTGCTGATCCGTGAGCTGGGCCTGCTGGACAAGTACCTGCCGCACGACGGCAAGTACAAGGACGCCACCTACCAGGTCGAGTGGAAGAACTTCACCAGCGGTGCGCCGCTGACCAACGAAATGGTCGCCGGCAAGCTCGACTTCGGCGCCATGGCCGACTTCCCAGGGTCATTCAACGGCGTTGCCCATCTGGATGCCGGCAAGCGCAGCCTGTTCATCAGTGTGCTGTCGGGCAGCGTGCATGGCAGCGGCAACGGCATCGTCGTGCCCGCCGCCTCCAGCGTGCAGTCGCTGGCGGAGCTCAAGGGCAAGACCATTTCCGTGCCGTTCGCCTCCACTGCCCACGGCATGCTGTTGCGCGCCGTCGCCGCGCAGGGCTGGGACCCGCAGAAGGATGTGCGGATCATCGCCCAGGCGCCGGAAATCGCCGGCTCCGCCCTGCGCAGCAACCGCATCGAAGCCCACGCCGACTTCGTGCCGTTCGCCGAGTTATTCCCCAACCGTGGCTTCGCCCGCAAGATCTACGATGGCGCCCAGGCCAACGCACCGACCTTCCATGGTGCCTTGGTCGATGCCGACTACGCGAAGAAGTACCCGGAAGTGGTCACCGCCTACCTGCGCGCCAGCCTTGAAGCCGACCGCCTGATCGCTGCGCAGCCTGAGAAGTACAGCGAGTTGATCGAGAAGGTCACGGGTATCGAAGCCGAGGTCAATTACCTGTTCCACGGCCCGCTTGGCCTGCAGACCCGCGACCTGACCTGGAAGCCTGAATACCGCCAGGCAGTGGCTACATCCATCGATACGCTCAAGCTGCTGAAAAAGACCGACCGTGGCCTGGACACCGGCAAGTTCATCGACGACCAGTACATCCGTGCCGCCTTCAAAGAGGCAGGCCTTGACTACGACAAGGCGCTGAAAGACTACGACGTACTGCCACTCAAGGCCGATGACGCGCTGACCGGCCAACCGATCACCGACTTCAGCCGCCTGGCGCAGATCTGGGTGCGCGGTGAAGACAAGGTCCGCCACTACACTTCGCCGGAGGCCGCCCTTGGTGCCTTGGCCCAGCTGGAGCAGGAGGGCAAGGACATCCGCGCCATCTACGCCCAGGCCGCCGACAGTGGCATCAAATTGCTCGCCAACCAGGCCTGGTTCGTGCGCAACGGTAAAGGCGAACTGGCGGCATTCCTGCTCAAGGACCAGGCCGAGCAGTATGCCAAGGCCCATGGTGGCGAGGCGCTGGACTTCGTCAGCGCCAACCAGAAGCTGGTCGCCCAGCGCTGACCGGGAGGCACCGACATGACCCGCAACCTCAAGCGCTGGCCGGTGCGCCTGGCGTCGCTGCTGGCCTGCCTGCTGTTCTGGCAAGTGGCGGCAAACGTGAAAATGGACCTTGGTCTGCTGACGTTCACCTATGTCCCCACACCCAAGGCGGTGCTGGACGCTGCCTGGCAGTTGCTGACCTCCAGCACCCTGCTGGCGCACCTGGGCAGCAGCCTGGCGCGGGTATTTGCCGGTTATGCCACTGCGGCACTGGTTGGCGTGGCCCTGGGGTTGCTGATCGGCCGCTCGAAATGGGCTGAAGATACCCTGCTGCCGCCGCTGGAAGTGCTGCGGCCGATTCCGGCTGTGGCGTGGATCCCGCTGGCGATCCTGATGTTCCCGTCGTCGGAACTGTCGATGGTGTTCATCACCTTCACCGGCGCGTTGTTCCCCATCCTGCTCAACACCGTGCATGGCGTCGAGGCCGTCGACCCGCGCTTGGTGGCATCGGCGCGCAGCCTCGGTGCCGGGCGCTGGGCGATCCTGCGCGAGGTGGTATTGCCTGGAGCGTTGCCGAGCATCGTCACGGGCCTTGCCATCGGCATGGGTACGTCCTGGTTCTGCCTGGTCACTGCCGAGATGATTTCCGGGCAGTTCGGCATCGGCTACTACACCTGGGAGTCCTACACCTTGCAAAACTACCCGGACATCGTCGTCGGCATGCTGCTGATCGGCGTGCTGGGCATGGGCAGCAGCGCCCTGGTCAAGCGCCTGGGGGCGCTGGCCACGCCGTGGTACCGCACGCGGAGGGCCAGTTGATGAACCGTTATCAACAGGCGCCGGGGCGTATCGATGGTCGCGGCCTGTCGATTCGCCTGGGGCACGGCAGCGAAGCGTTCGAGGCGGTGCAGCGGCTGGACTTTGCCGTGGAGCCGGGCGAGTTCGTCTGCATCCTCGGCCCCTCCGGTTGTGGCAAGTCGACGTTGCTCGGCGCCCTGGCCGGCCACCTGGTGCCCAGCAGCGGCCAGCTGAACGTGGACGGCCAGCCCGTTGACGGGCCGTCACCGCAGCGTGGCATGGTGTTCCAGCACCACACCTTGCTGCCCTGGCGTAGCGTGCTCGACAACGTGGCCTTCGGCCTGAAGATGCAGGGCCTGGAGCGCACCGAACGTCACCGGCAGGCTCGCGAAATGCTGCAACTGGTGGGGCTGGCCGACTTTGCAGGGCGCTGGCCCAACCAGCTGTCCGGCGGTATGCAGCAGCGGGCCGAAATTGCCAGGGTGCTGATCAACCGCCCACGGCTCTTGCTGATGGACGAACCTTTCGGCGCGCTGGATGCGCAAACCCGCGCCCGTATGCAGGAGCTGTTGCTCGATATCTGGGCCAGTATCCGCACCACCGTGCTGTTCGTCACCCACGATATCGACGAAGCGCTGTTCCTCGCCGACCGCATCCTGGTGATGAGCCCGCGCCCCGGTCGCTTCATCGAAGACCTGCGCCTGGACTTTGCGCGCCCACGCCGCGCCAGCCTGCTGACCAGCCCTGAATTCACTCACCTTAAGCGTCACTGCCTGGCGTTGCTGCGCCACGAGGAAGGCCGCGAACTGCCGCGTCTGACTCCGCTGGGCCTGCCGGACTCTGACCACCCACCGCTACGGATCGCGCTATGACTGACCGAACGACCGACAACCCCGACATTCTTGCCCTGTTACCTCGCCTTGATGCCAGCGACGCTGGCGTGCGCCGCATCGCCCTGATCGAGCTGGCCGACCTGGAAGACCCGGATGGCTTGCCTTGGCTCACCGATGCCCTGCTGGCGGACGCCGCCGCCGAGGTGCGTGCCGAGGCCGCGCGCCTGCTTGAGGCCTGGGAAGAACCCGAAGTTGTGCAAGCCCTGTGCGCTGCGCTGGCCGATGCCGCCGAGCCTGTACGCCTGGCCGCTGCACAGAGCCTCAGCGAACTTAAAAGCCTTGAAGCCGGCCAGCTGATCCTGCCATGGGTCAAGCACGCCGATGCCTTCGTCCGCGCCAGTGCCCTACGTGCCTTGCGCGAGCTGCGCCTGGAGGATGCTGCCGACCCTGCGCTGCTGGCGCTGGCCGATGACGCCGCCGCCGTACGGCGTGAGGCAGTGGGCATTCTTGGCTGGCTCAAGCACCAGCCGGCGTTGCTGGCGCTGGCAGCGCTCGCCGAGACCGAGCCAGACACAGAGGTGCGCCGCGCGGCCATCGGCGCATTGGGCCTTGCCCGGGACAGCTCGGTGTTGCCTGCGTTGGTGGCGGCACTGACTGACCAGGCTTGGCAAGTGCGCGAGGAAGCCGCCACCACATTAGGCAAAGTTGGTCAGGACCAAGCAGGCCCGGCGCTGGTGGATGCCCTTGCCGATGACTTCTGGCAGGTACGCCTGCGGGCAGCGCGCTCACTGGGTCGGCTGCGCTATGCCGCTGCACTGGACGCGCTTGGCGGCTTGCTTGGCCATGGCATCGCCAACCTGCGCAAGGAGGCGGCGCTGGCGCTGGGCGAGCTGGGCCAGGCGCGTGCTTTGTCGGTGCTGCAGGCCGCCGAGGCCGACAGCGACCCCGAGGTGCGCAAGGCTGTGCGGATTGCCTTGGCGCAACTGCGCGGGGCTGCCTGATGAACGCCCCGCAAGCCATTCGCAACTTGCGCGGGCCAGGGCAACTGCTGCTGCAATGGGAAGACGGCGAGCACAGCCTCAGCCATACCCGTTTGCGGGGGGCTTGCCCTTGCTCACAATGCCGTGCGGCGCGCCTGTCCGGAGGGATCAGCCTGGTGCGCGACGATGTGCGCGTGGTGCAAATCGAGTCGCAAGGGTATGGCGTACAACTGGTGTTCAGCGATGGGCATGAGCGCGGGATCTACCCTTGGGCTTACTTGCGTGACCTGGTCAGCAAGTGAAGCTGATCCCTTCAGTTGCCGGAAGGGGTGCAGAAGCAGGACGACCGCCTAGCCAACGAACTGGCCGAGGGTAACCTGCTCTTTGGCGACACCCCGAGTGTGGGTACAGGGCGCAACTGGGCAACGTGCCACCGATTACGATGCCGATGACAACAGCATCATCGTTTCAGCACGGCATCAGGGCGTGCTGAGCTGATCGACCTCGCCAAGGCGTTCTGATTCATCCCCTCCGGGAGGGCCGTCGGTCCCCCCTTCACATTTCTTTCAGTTCATTCGTCTAACCTGTACTGGCCCTATCGCTGGCAAGCCAGCTCCCACAACACAAAAAAGTGAAATTTCCGCCAGGGTGTTCAACCTTTTGTTCTTTTTTTCGAACAGCCTATTGTCCAACACCCCAGCAGCCGCTTAGCATTCGTTTGAGATTTCAAACGCTCGATGCCCTGCCTTGGGCGCTTTTCAACAATCAACAATTCGGGAAGCCGACATGCAGCTCAAAGACGCTCAGTTGTTCCGCCAGCAAGCCTATATCAATGGTGAGTGGCTGGATGCGGACAACGGCCAGACCATCAAGGTGACCAACCCGGCCACCGGCGAAGTCATCGGTACCGTGCCGAAGATGGGTACCGCGGAAACCCGCCGCGCCATCGAAGCCGCCGACAAGGCCCTGCCGGCCTGGCGTGCCCTGACTGCGAAAGAGCGCTCGGCCAAGCTGCGTCGCTGGTTCGAACTGATGATCGAGAACCAGGACGACCTGGCTCGCCTGATGACCACCGAACAGGGCAAGCCGCTGGCCGAAGCCAAGGGCGAAATCGCCTACGCTGCCTCGTTCATCGAGTGGTTCGCCGAAGAAGCCAAGCGCATCTACGGTGACACCATCCCGGGCCACCAGCCAGACAAGCGCCTGATTGTCATCAAGCAGCCAATCGGCGTTACCGCGGCCATCACTCCGTGGAACTTCCCGGCCGCCATGATCACCCGTAAAGCCGGCCCGGCCCTGGCCGCTGGCTGCACCATGGTCCTCAAGCCGGCTTCGCAAACCCCATACTCCGCTCTGGCCCTGGTCGAGCTGGCCCACCGTGCCGGCATCCCGGCTGGCGTGCTGAGTGTGGTTACCGGCAGCGCCGGCGAAGTTGGCGGCGAACTGACCGGCAACTCCCTGGTACGCAAGCTGTCCTTCACCGGCTCGACCGAAATCGGTCGCCAGCTGATGGAAGAATGCGCCAAGGACATCAAGAAGGTTTCCCTGGAGCTGGGTGGCAACGCCCCGTTCATCGTGTTCGACGACGCCGACCTGGACAAGGCGGTCGAGGGCGCGATCATCTCCAAGTACCGTAACAACGGCCAGACCTGCGTCTGCGCCAACCGTATCTACGTGCAGGACGGCGTCTACGACGCGTTCGCCGAGAAGCTGGCCGCTGCAGTTGCCAAGCTGAAGATCGGTAACGGCCTGGAAGAAGGCACCACCACTGGCCCGCTGATCGATGGCAAGGCTGTCGCCAAGGTCCAGGAACACATCGAGGACGCCGTCAGCAAAGGCGCCAAAGTGCTGTCCGGTGGCAAGCTGATCGAAGGCAACTTCTTCGAGCCGACCATCCTGGTTGACGTACCGAAGACCGCTGCTGTCGCCAAGGAAGAGACGTTCGGCCCACTGGCGCCGCTGTTCCGCTTCAAAGACGAAGCCGAAGTCATCGCCATGTCCAACGACACCGAGTTCGGCCTGGCCTCGTACTTCTACGCCCGTGACATGAGCCGTGTGTTCCGTGTCGCCGAAGCCCTGGAATACGGCATGGTGGGTATCAACACCGGCCTGATCTCCAACGAAGTGGCGCCGTTCGGTGGTATCAAGGCTTCGGGCCTGGGCCGCGAAGGTTCCAAGTACGGTATCGAGGACTACCTCGAAATCAAATACCTGTGCATCAGCGTCTGATAGCACGGTAAAGGCTTTACCTCTGCCAGCGGGGCGCGAGAGCGACGTCTCGCTGGCCTTTTTTACATTGCAGTACCTGGTGGCCAGGGCGTTCACGACAGTCGATCAACGAATACTGTTCGCGAGCACTCCCAGCCGCCCCCGAATAAAAGCGCCATTCCTGTCGGCGCAATGAGGGCATTATGAGCAAAACCAACGAATCCTTGATGCAACGTCGTGTAGCTGCCGTCCCACGTGGCGTCGGCCAGATCCACCCGATCTTCGTCGACACCGCGAAGAACTCGACCGTGATCGACGTTGAAGGCCGCGAACTGATCGACTTCGCCGGCGGCATCGCAGTACTGAACACCGGCCACCTGCACCCGAAAGTAGTTGCAGCCGTGCAAGAGCAGCTGACCAAGGTCAGCCACACCTGCTTCCAGGTGCTGGCTTACGAGCCCTATGTAGAGCTGTGCGAAAAGATCAACAAGCTGGTCCCAGGCGACTTCGACAAGAAGACCCTGCTGGTCACCACCGGCTCCGAAGCCGTTGAAAACGCCGTCAAGATCGCCCGTGCTGCCACTGGCCGCGCTGGCGTCATCGCCTTCACCGGCGGTTATCACGGCCGTACCATGATGACCCTGGGCCTGACCGGCAAGGTCGTGCCGTACTCCGCTGGCATGGGCCTGATGCCAGGCGGCATCTTCCGCGCCCTGTTCCCGAGCGAACTGCACGGTATCAGCGTTGACGACGCCATCGCCTCGGTCGAGCGCATCTTCAAGAACGACGCCGAGCCGCGCGACATCGCCGCAATCATCCTCGAGCCAGTACAAGGCGAAGGCGGCTTCCTGCCAGCGCCGAAAGAGCTGATGAAGCGCCTGCGCGCCCTGTGCGACCAGCACGGCATCCTGCTGATCGCCGACGAAGTACAAACTGGCGCTGGCCGTACCGGCACCTTCTTCGCCATGGAACAGATGGGCGTTGCGCCTGACCTGACCACCTTCGCCAAATCCATCGCTGGCGGCTTCCCGCTGGCCGGTGTGTGCGGCAAGGCCGAATACATGGACGCCATCGCGCCTGGCGGCCTGGGCGGTACCTACGCCGGTTCGCCGATCGCTTGCGCCGCGGCCCTGGCCGTGATCGAAGTGTTCGAAGAAGAAAAACTGCTGGACCGCAGCAAGGCTGTGGGTGAGCGCCTGACCGCCGGCCTGCGCGAAATCCAGAAGAAGTACCCGATCATCGGCGACGTCCGTGGTCTGGGCTCGATGATTGCCGTCGAAGTCTTCGAGAAGGGCACTCACACCCCGAACGCTGCTGCTGTTGGCCAGGTTGTCGCCAAGGCTCGTGAAAAGGGTCTGATCCTGCTGTCTTGCGGCACCTACGGCAACGTCCTGCGTATCCTGGTTCCGCTGACCGCCGAAGACGCGCTGCTGGACAAAGGCCTGGCCATCATCGAAGAGTGCTTCGCTGAAATCGCCTGATGTGACGCGCTTCAGAAAAAACCCGCCTAGGCGGGTTTTTTTTATGCCCAGATAAGCCGTGTGGCGCTATGGTTATCGGAGGACTGGCTTTGGAAGCTGCGACGGACTGTGTGTCAGGTTATTCAGGAGTAGTTGGCGATGAGCGCTGCAGCCCCCACCCCACCAAGCGTACTGATTGTCGAAGGCGATCCTTGGGTACGGGACATGCTCAGCGAGATGCTGCTCAGCGTGCGCTGTGACGCCCGCCTGCAGGTATGCGCGGACGGCTCGCAGGCGCTCAGTGCCTTGTCCAGCAAGCCTGACCTGATCATCGCCGCCCGTGAGCTGGCCGGTGTCGACGGCCTCGACCTGCTGCGCAAGGTGCGCGCCAAAGGGCCAGGGGTGCCGTTCATTCTCATGAGTAACCGCAATGACAGCGCCAGTGTGCGCGAAGCGCTGCCCCTGCACCCCACGGCGTACCTGAGCAAGCCGCTGAACCTGGATAACCTGCGCAAGCGCCTGCAAGAGTTGCTGCTGGCCGTTGGCGAGGAGATCGCCTGCCCGGTACCGGCGTTGCAGGCGGGGGCCACCCTGTCAGCCTACCTTGAGCAGCGTCGCGCTACCGCCGATGGTGGGCCGCTGCTGGCCGATGTGCAGGTTGCGATCAATCGAGCGCTGAACCCCCAGGGCCTGAACCTCAGGGTGCTCGAAGAGGAAGTGCGTAACGATCCGCAAGTTACGGCGGTGCTGATCGCTGCCGCCAATAGTGCGGCATTGCACCGTGAAGCCCCGGTGCAGACGTTGCTGCAGGCCCTGAACAAGCTTGGCAGTACCCAAAGCATGAACCTGATCCTGGGCATGACCCTCAAGCGCAGCGCACGCCTCAGTGACCCACTGTTGGCAGAGCACGCAGCCCGTTACTGGGACCTGTCACTGCACACTGCCGAATATGGCCGCACCTTGGCGCGCATGCTCGAACTGGACGAGGGACGATGTTATTGCGCAGGCTTGCTGCATTGCCTGGGCGACCTGGCGGTGTTGCGCTGCCTGCAAGAGTGGCGTTTGGCCGGGGGGGATCTGGACGAGCGCAATGTGCAGCAATCGCTGGAAGAGTTTGGTGCGGCGTTCGGCTCGGCGCTGCGTACTCGCTGGCGTTTGCCGTTGGCACTGCGCGAGTTGATCGCTGCGATCTACCAGTTGGGCGGTGGCGTTTACTCGCGGGAGATCCTGGCCATGAACCTGGCTGGGCAGTTGTCGCGGTTGCCGGCTGAGCAGGGGCTGGAGAAGGTGGCCAGCGGCAAGACGGCGCGGCTGCTCAAGCTTGGCCTGCCGGAGCTGAGGCGGTTGCGCAAGGTGGAGAATCCGGAAGTAAAGCCGCAGGAAGAACCGCCGGTGGCTGGGGCCGAGGTTTCCAACTGAGATTCGGGGGCCGCATTGCGGTCCTTCGCGGGCTTGCCCGCTCCCACAGGCCCTCGAATACCGGCCAAAGCCAGTGCCCGTGCCGCCTGATCAGCCGCGGACTATCTGGTTCTTGCCCTGCCGCTTGGCCTGGTACATTGCCGCATCGGCCCGCGCATACAGGCTGTCCAGCGCCACATCCTCATCGGTCAGCCCGGTCAACCCCTGGCTCACCGTCACCCCGTACGTCTGCTGGCCATGGCTGAAGCTCAAGTGCTGTATCTGCCGTTGCAAGCGCTCGGCAATCTGCTCCGCGATTTGGGCGGTACAGCCGGGAAACACCGCCGCAAATTCTTCGCCGCCAATTCGTCCGAACAGGTCGCCCCGGCGTAGCACGGCCTTGCCGCTGTCGGCGATGTGTTGCAGCACCTGGTCGCCTTCCTGGTGGCCATAGCTGTCATTGATGCGTTTGAAGTCGTCGATATCCAGCAGCAGGAAAGCCAGCGGTGTACCGTCCTCGCGTGCACTGTCGAAGGCTTGCTGAGCACATTCGAAAAAGTGCCTGCGGTTACTGCTCTGGGTCAGCACGTCGGTGGTGGCCAGGCGCTGCAGTTCGCCTTCAAGCTGCTTCTTCTCGGTGATGTCTTCGGCGATACCGACAATGATTACCCGGTCGCCATCGTGCTGCTGGTTGATGTAGCACTTGTCGCTCAGCCAGCGCAGTTGCCCGTCGGCATTGAGGATGCGGTACTCGCGGTCTTCCACCGCGCCCTTGAGCAGTACCTGGGCCAGGCTACGTTCGGCGAACTCGAGGTCGTCGGGGTAGATGCTGTCACGCCATTCGTTGTAGTCAGCCAGCACCAGGCTGACCGGGCGGCCGAAGATGCGCTCGTAGGCTGGGCTCACGTACAGCACCTGACGGGTTTCCCAGTCGAAGGCCCAAAGCACTGCGTTGACGCTGTCGAGCAACGAGCTGAACAGCTGATCACGCTCACTCAGGCGGGCAACCTCACCTTGGGCGTGGAGCAACGCCAGTAAAGTCTGGGCAGCTTCGGGAGGAGGGGTGCCGGGGAAAATCGTTGGAATGTTCTTGGCCATGTGCACGGAGCAGGTCTCAACGTGAAAGCGTGCGGCCAACATCCGGCCCGCCACGCAGGCGATATTCCGGATTCGAGTGGAGAGGCGGGGACGAAGTTCCGAACGGCACGCCCCATTGCGGGGCGTGCCGATCAACGGCGGTCAGGCGCCGGTCGGGCGCAGCGAGTAAGTCTTGAGTTGTGCTGCGAAGTCGCGCAGTGCCTGGATGCCGCTGGTTTCGGCCTCGTGTACCCAGTCTTTCATGGCTGCCAGCATGTCGTGGCCGTTGGCACTGGTGCGCGCCCAGATCTGCTGCAGGGCCAGGCGCTTTTCGTAGATGGTTTTCAGTGCCTGGCTGTGTGCGAGCATGGACTCGATGCGCACGTGGTGGCGGTCTTCCAGCAGGCTGGTTTCGCGCGAGAGCAGCCGTTTGGCACGGCGGAAGCGGTGACGCACCGAGGCGTCGACACGGGCCAGTTCCTGTTTCACCAGCGGGCCGATCACCAGCTTGCGGTACTGGGCCATGATCTGGAAGCGGTTGTTGAGGATGGCCATGGCGGTGTCCATGTCCAGGCTGGCCTTGCCGGCCACCCGGTGGGCGATGGGCGCCACGCGCTGCACCTTGGCCAGACGCAGCAGGCAGAACAAGCGGATCCACGCCCAGCCCATGTCGAACTCCCAGCGTTTGACCGAGAGCTTGGCCGAGTTGGGGTAGGTGTGGTGGTTGTTGTGCAGTTCTTCACCGCCGATGACGATGCCCCAGGGCACCAGGTTGGTGGCGGCGTCGCGGCATTCGAAGTTGCGATAGCCCAGGGCATGGCCCAGGCCGTTGACCACCCCAGCGGCCCAGAACGGAATCCACATCATCTGCACCGCCCATATGGTGATGCCTATGGTGCCAAACAGCAGCAGGTCGATTACCGCCATCAGTGCGATACCGCCCAGTTTGTAACGCGAGTACAGGTTGCGCTCGATCCAGTCATCCGGGCAATTCTTGCCATAGATGCGCAGGGTTTCGGGGTTGCGCGCCTCTTCACGGTACAGCTCGGCACCTTTGCGCAGCACTGTGCCCAGGCCCTTGTACACCGGGCTGTGCGGGTCGTCGGGGGTTTCGCACTTGGCGTGGTGCTTGCGGTGGACGGCGGTCCACTCGCGGGTGTTCTGCGCCGTGGTCAGCCACAGCCAGAAGCGGAAGAAGTGCTTGAGCGCGCCGTTGAGCTCCAAGGCCCGGTGCGCGGAGTAGCGATGCAGGTAGACCGTGACGCTGACAATGGTCACGTGGGTCATCAACAGAGTGATGCCGACCAGTTGCCAGGCCGACAGGTCGAGCAGGCCGTTATACCACATAGGTGCAAATACCCTCGAAATGCAGGGGGAAGGGCTGATTATCCCTTGGCGGGGAAATAAAACCAGTCAACCGTTGAGATAGGAGGTCACGACATGTTTCAGCCTTTATAATGCCCACTCCTTTTTGATGGCCTTTCCCACCCGACATGTCTGTTTCCGTTCGCGACGCCTTGCGCATGGCTGCGCTGTATGTGGTGCTCTCGATCCTCTGGCTTGCGCTGGCGGAGGTGATGCTGCACAGCATGACTGACGATCCCTTGGCACTGACCGTGGGGCGGCAGATCAACGTGGTGGTCTGGGTGCTGCTCAGTGCCTTGCTGATCTATGTGTCGCGCGTGCGCCTGCTCAATTTCATCGGCCATGGCGCGCGTTTGCGTTGTGAAGACCGTGAACGGCTGCGCATGGCTGCCGCAGTGTTCGACAGTACCCTCGAAGGTGTGCTGGTGACCGACCGCCAAGGCCTGATCGTGCACGTCAATCGTGCCTTCATGCGCATCACCGGCTACCAGCAGGATGAGGTTATCGGCCAGCGCCCGAGCAAGTTCAAGTCGGGCCACCATGGCCTGGCCTTCTACCAGGAGGTTTTCGCCACCCTGGCCGAGAAGGGCGAGTGGAGCGGTGAAATCTGGAATCGGCGCAAAAGCGGCGAGATCTACCCGCAGTGGCAGACCATTTGCGCCATTCGTGATGACGAGGGTGAGCTCAGCCATTACGTGGCGGTGTTCAGTGACATCAGCGCCATCAAGCATTCGGAGCAGGAGCTTGCCTACCTGGCCCACCACGACCCGCTGACTGGCCTGCCCAACCGCCTGCTGTTTACCGACCGGGTGGAGCAGGCATTGGCGGCGGCGCAGGCCAACAAGCGCGGTTGCGCCTTGTTGCTGCTGGACCTGGATCACTTCCAGAGCATAAACGACGGCCTGGGCCATACCATTGGCGACCAATTGCTGAAGCTGGTGGGCGAGCGTCTGGGGGAGGTGTTGGGTAACGGTGTGACCCTGGCGCGCCTGGGCGGCGACGAATTCGGCGTGTTGGTCGAGAACTGCCAGCAGGTCGGCCAGGCGGGCAAGCTGGCGCAGTGCATCATCGAGCGTATGCGTGAGCCGTTTCAGTTCAACGGCAATCGTCTGTTCATCAGCGCCAGCGTCGGAATCAGCCTTTACCCCAGCGATGCCTTGGGTGCCGAGCAGTTGCTGCGCAATGCCGACTCGGCGTTGTACAAGGCCAAAAGCAACGGGCGGGCCTGCTATGCGCTGTACACCGAAGAGCTGACCGCCCACGCCCAGCATCGGGTCGAGACCGCCGCTGAATTGCGTCGGGCCCTGGAGCAGGATGAACTGCGGGTGTACTTCCAGCCGGTACACGACCTGGCATCAGGCCGACAGGTCGGGGTCGAGACGCTGGTGCGCTGGCAGCACCCCAGGCGCGGCCTGGTACCGCCGGGCGAGTTCATCCCGATTGCCGAACGCACCGGCCTGATTGCCGAGATCGATACCTGGGTGCTGCAACAGGCCTGTCGGCAAATGGTGCAGTGGCAGGCTCAAGGCCGGCAGCTGGCATTTGTGGGGGTGAACATCTCCAGTCGCCTGTTTGGCCAGCATGAGCTGTATCGGCAGGTAGCCGAAGTGCTGCACGACACCGGCCTCGCCCCGGCCTTGCTGGAGCTGGAAGTGACCGAAAGCGCGGTGATGGAAGACCCTGAGGTGGCGCTGGAGCAACTGCACCGCTTGCGCGAACTGGGGGTGACCCTGGCCATCGACGACTTTGGCACCGGGTATTCGTCACTGCTGCGGCTCAAGCGTTTGCCGGTGCAGAAGCTGAAAATCGACCAAGGGTTTGTGGCTGGGTTGCCAGTGGATGAAGACGACATCGCCATTGTGCGGGTGATCATCGCCTTGGCCCGTAGCATGGGGATGCAGGTGCATGCCGAGGGCATCGAGCAGGCGGAACAGGCCAGCTTCCTGCTGCAGGAGGAGTGCCAGTTGGGTCAAGGGTACTGGTTCGGGCGGCCAGTACCGGCTGAGGGTCTTCGCTGGGATTGAGAGCGGGCTGCAACGCAGCCCAGGATTTCAGCGCTTGTTCAAGCCCTTCGCCAGGCGGTCCCCGCCCAGCTGGATCAACGCCACTAACGCTACCAGCATGGCGATCACGGTCAGCATGATCTGGCTGTCGAAACGCTGGTAGCCATACCGATAGGCGATATCCCCCAGCCCGCCGGCACCAATCGCCCCGGCCATCGCCGACGAGTTGATCAAGGTCACCAAGGTAATGGTGAAGCCCCCGACGATCCCCGGCAGCGCCTCGGGCAACAGTACATGCCAGACGATGTGCCAGCGCCGGCAGCCCATGGCCTGTGCGGCTTCCACCAGACCATGGTCGACCTCACGCAGGCTGACCTCGGCAATCCGCGCAAAGAACGGTGTGGCGGCAATGGTCAGCGGCACCACGGCCGCCCACACACCATAAGTGGTACCCACCACCAGGCGGGTGAATGGAATCAGCGCCACCATCAGGATCAGAAAGGGAATCGAGCGGAACAGGTTGACGAAGGCGCCCAGCACCCGGTTCAGCAGCCGCGCCTCGAAGATCCCGCCCTTGTCGCTGGTCACCAGCAGCACCGCCATGGGTACACCCACCAGCAGGGCGATCAGTGACGAAACCCCAACCATCAGCAGCGTATCAAGCAAGCCTTCCAGCAGGCGATCAATCCACATGGCCCAATACCTCCACGTCCTCGGCCCAACGGCGGGCACGTTCCAGCAATTGATGGGTGTCGTGCGGCGAGTGTTGCACCGAGAGGATGAGTTGCCCCAAGGCACGTTCGCCGATGGTTTCCACGCCGCCCTGCAGCAGACGCACACGCCCGCCCAGGTCGTTGAAGAGGGCAGACAGCTCTGGCTCGCCAAGCACCGTCAGTTTCAGCACTACGGCGCTATTGCCGCTCGCCGGGCGGGCCTGGAGGCTGGCTTGCAGTGCGGCGGGTAGCTTGGCCTGCAAAGGGGCGAGCAGGGTGCGGGTAACCTCGTGACGAGGTGAACCAAACACCCGCCAGACCTCGCCCTGCTCGACCACTGCGCCGCGTTCCAGCACCACAACCCGGTGGCAGATGTCGCGAATCACCGCCATTTCGTGGGTGATCAGCACGATGGTCAGGCCCAGGCGCTGGTTGATATCGCGCAGCAGCGCCAGGATCGAGGCGGTGGTTTCCGGGTCCAACGCCGAGGTGGCCTCGTCGCACAGCAGGATCTCGGGGGTGTGCACCAGTGCCCGGGCAATGCCCACGCGCTGTTTCTGCCCGCCGGACAGTTGCGCCGGGTACACGTGATGTTTTTCCTGCAGGCCGACCAGTTCCAGCAACTCGCGCACCTTGCGCTGGCGTTCGGCTTTTGCCACGCCGGCGACTTTCAACGGCAACTCGACGTTCTGCCACACGGTCTTGGCCGACATCAGGTTGAAGTGCTGGAAGATCATGCCGATGCGCCGGCGCAGGGCCACAAGCTGGTCCTCATCGAAAGGCGCGATATCCACCTGGTCGATCAATACGCGGCCCTGGCTGGGTTGCTCCAGGCGGTTGATGGTGCGCAGCAGTGATGACTTACCGGCGCCGCTGCGGCCGATGATGCCGAAGATCTCGCCATGGCGGATGTTCAGGTCGATGCCTTGCAACGCCGGTTGCACCTGGCCCGGGTAGGTCTTGCCCAGGCCGATGAAGCGCACGTGGGCTTCATTGACCTCGGGGCGCAGGGCCTGTTCCCTGGCCATTGGCGGCAGTACTTGGGGTGTAGGCGCCCTGAGCGCGCTGGCCTGGCTCATGTCAGCCTTCCCAGCCGGCTTGGTAGAGCTTGCCGTGAGCTTTGTTCAACGCAGCGCGCACCACTGGCGAATGCTGGTAGATGTCGACGAACTTGGCCTGGCGTGGGTCGTCCTTGCTTGGCGGGCGAATGACGAACTGGATCACGTATTCCTTGTTTTCCAGCCCATCGAACAGCAACGCCGAGGTGGCATCGAAGGTGTTGGCCAGGCGGATGTAGGCCGGGTAACCCTGCACCAGGTCGGCGTCGTCGTAGGCGCGTACCAGTTGCACCGCCTCGACCTGAAGGATCTTCAGCTTTTTAGGGTTGGCGAGGATGTCAGCCTCGGTGGCCTTGTAGCCCACGCCGGGCTTCAGGGTGATCAACCCGGCCTTGGCCAGCAGCAGCAGGCCACGGCCGCTGTTGATCGGGTCGTTGGCGATGGCCACGCTGGCGCCTTCAGGCAGCTCGGCAAAGCTTTTGTACTTTTTCGAGTACAGGCCAACGTTGTTGATGATGCCCGGGGCGTAAGGCACAAGGTTGAAGCCTGCAGCAGCCTTGGCGTTTTCCAGGAACGGGATGTGCTGGAAGTAGTTCACGTCGATGTCGCCGCTGTTGAGGCTGACATTGGGCGCAATCCAGTCGCTGAACTCGATCAGCTTCACTTCCAGGCCTTGCTTGTGGGCTTCTTCCACCGCGGCTTCCAGCGGAATGGCAAAGGCCGAGGTGGTACCGATCTTCAACGGCTCGGCAGCAAGGGCACCGGCGCACAGGCCGAGGGTGATGGCAATGGCCGCGACGGGCCGGAACAGTTTCTCAAGCATGGTGCAGGGCTCCAGTCGGGGCAGGGGTAAAGCGGTAAGCCGAGCCAGGATGGTCGGCGGGTAAGTGCGGGTGGTCGGCCTGGAACAGTTTTTCGCGCAGGGTGCCTTCGGTGTAGGCCGTCTTGTAACGGCCACGCTGCTGAAGTTGCGGGATGACCAGCTCGATGAAGTCCTCGAAGCTCTCCGGAGTGACGGTGCGGGTCAGGTTGAAACCGTCCAGGCCGGTTTCATCGATCCACGCGATCAACTGCTCGGCCACCTGTTCAGGCCCGCCGACCAGGGTTACGTAGCGGCCGCCCAGGGCGTGCTGTTGCAACAGGCGCCGGCGAGTCCAGGCGTTGTCTTGCAACTGGCGCGTGGCTGACTGGATGGCGTTGCCCTGGCTGAAGGCAATGGGTTCGTCCAATTCATAGGCGGCGAAGTCGATGCCAGTGGACGCGGCGAAGTGCGCGACGCCCGCTTCGGCGCTGGCGTGGCGCAGGTACTCGGCATGTTTGGCCTGGGCCAGTTGCTCGGTGGCCGCAACGATCACCGTGATGCCCATGAACACCTTGACCGCCTGCGGGTCGCGGCCGGAGGCCTGGGCGGCCGCGCGAACCTTGTCGACCTGGGCGCGGGTGGCTGCCTTGTCCTGGCCACTGATGAACACGCATTCGGCATGGTTGCCGGCGAAGGCCAAGCCACGCGGCGAGCTGCCGGCCTGGAACAGCACCGGGGTGCGCTGCGGTGAGGGCTCGCACAGGTGGTAGCCTTCGACCTTGTAGAACTCGCCCTGGTGCTGAACCTTGCGCACCTTGTCGGGCGTGGCATAGACGCGATGCTCGCGGTCGGCGACCACTGCGTCATCGGCCCAGCTGCCTTCCAGCAGCTTGTACAACACCTGCAGGTATTCATCGGCCTGGTCGTAGCGGCGATCATGCTCCGGTTGCTGCGCCAGGCCCATGGCCCGGGCAGCGCTGTCGAGGTAGCCGGTGACAATGTTCCAGCCCACCCGGCCATTGCTCAGGTGGTCGAGTGTGGAAAGGCGCCGGGCGAACAGGTACGGCGCCTCGTAGGTGAGGTTGGCGGTAAGGCCAAAACCCAGGTGACGGGTGACCGCAGCCATGGCGGACACCAGCAGCAGCGGGTCGTTGACTGGCAGCTGGATCGACTCCTTGAGGGTGACGTCCAGTGACTGGCCGTAGATGTCGTAGGTGCCGACGATGTCGGCAATGAAAAGCCCGTCGAACAGGCCGCGCTCCAGCAGGCGTGCCAGGTTGGTCCAGTAGTCCAGAGTCTTGTACTGGGTCGAAGTGTCCCGTGGGTGGGTCCACAGACCGTGGTTGATGTGCCCGATGCAGTTCATGTTGAAGGCATTGAGCAGAATCTGCTTGGCCATCAGATGGTCCCCCGGCGTGGCGGGTTGGCATCGTTGAGGTAGTAGTTGCCGATGGCGTGGTACTTCCAGCGCACCGGATCATGCAGGGTGTGCACGCGAGCGTTGCGCCAGTGGCGGTCGAGGTTGTGTTCGGCCAATGTTGCCTGGCTGCCGCCCAGTTCGAACAGGGTGGTACCGGCGGTGAGGGAAATTTCGGTGCTGATGGCGCGTGCTTCGGCCACGGCAATGGAGGCGGCGGCCACGTTGTCGGCAGTGCTGTCGTTACGGGCGCGGTCGAGGTATTCGCCTGCGCGCTCCAGCAGGGCTTCGGCCGCGTGCAAGCGGATCGCCAGATGGCCGAAACTTTTCAGCGTCAGCGGGTCATCCGTGGCCTTGTCCAGGCCGGAGTCGACCCACGGACGGCTGCGGGTGCGCACGAAGTGCAGGGCGTCTTCATAGGCGGCGCGGGCAATGCCGGTGTCGATGGCGGCATGGAGGATCTGCGCCAGCGGGCCAACCGGGGTGGGGCGCTCGAAGGCGCTCTGGAACGGCACCACGTCCGCTGCGCTGACGTACACGTTATCGAACACCACCGAACCGCTGCCGGTGGTGCGCTGGCCGAAGCCGCTCCAGTCGTCGATCACCTGCAGCCCCTGGCTGTCGGCCGGGACGAACGCCAACTGTTGTATGCCTTGTTCATCCACGACCGAGGTTGGAATGCGCTGGGCATAGATGGCGCCTGTGGAATAGAACTTGCGCCCGTTGATGCGGAAACCGTCGCCGTCACGGCTCAGGCGGGTGGTGCGCTCGTGGGCGGTCTTGGTGCCCAGCTCAGCCAGGGCATTGCCGAAACGGCGGCCGGCCAGCACCTCGGCGTACAGGCGCTGTTGCTGTTCGGGGCTGCCGTTTACCCGCAGCACTTCCAGACTGTAGAAATGATTCTGCGGAATCTGCCCGAGCGAACCGTCGGCCTGCGCGATACGGGCGATGACCTTGGCCAGGGTGACGTTGGACACGCCGGCACCGCCGAAGGCTTTGGGCACGCTGATGGCCCACAGGCCGGAGCGGGTGAACAGCTCGAGTTCGGCGAGCGGCAGGCGGCGCTCGCGGTCGCGCAGGGCGCTGTCGCGGCGCAGTTGCTGGGCGATGTCTTCGGCGACGGCCAGGGCTTGGGCGTCGCTGGTGATGATAGCGATTGTCATGGAGTTCTCCGGGGGCCGCTTTGTGGCCCTTCGCGGGCAAGCCCGCGAAGGGCTGCGCAGCAGCCCCAAAGGCAGCAAATCAGATCCAGGAATGCCGTGCAGGCAGGGTGCCGTTAAGGTGGTAAGCGCCCACCGCGTGGTACTTCCAGCGCACCGGGTCGTGCAGGGTGTGCACCCGGGCATTTCTCCAGTGGCGGTCGAGGTTGAACTCGGCAAGGGTGGCGCGGCTGCCGGCCAGCTCGAACAGCTTTTCGCTGGCCTGCAGGGCAATCTCGGTGGTCAGCACCTTGGCCTCGGCCACCGCAATCGAGGCCCGTGCCGCGCTGGCTGCGTCGATAGGCGCAGCATTGACCTCGTCGAGTACCCGAGCAGCTTTGCGCAGCAGCGCTTCGGCGGCGTGCAGCTCGAGTTTCAGGCGGCCGATGTCGGCAATTACATAAGGGTCGTCACTGGCACGGTCGACGTTGGCTTCAATCCACGGCCGGGACTTTTCGCGCACGAACGTGATCGCATCATCGATAGCCGCTTCGGCGATGCCGGCGTCGATCGCCGCCTGGATCAGCTGCGAAGCGGCGCCCTGAATGTTGGGGATATCGCGCTGGCGCCAGTTGTCGATCACCAGTTCCGCGTCAACCGGCACCTGGTCCAGCAGCACGGTACCGCTGGCGGTGGTGCGCTGGCCGAACCCGGACCAGTCATCGACAATGCGCAACCCCGGGCTTCCCCGGCGCACGAATGCCAGGCGCTGGCGGCCTTCATCGTCTAGGGCTTTTACCGCCACCCAATGGGCGAACAAGGCACCGGTGGAGTAGAACTTCTCGCCACTTATGCGGAAGCTGTCGCCGGCGCGCGTGATTCGGGCCTTGAGGGTGAGGGTATCCCTGGTGCCACGTTCAGGCCCGGCATTGCCGATGCGCCAGCCGTCGAGCACGCTGCGGAAGATCAGCGCTTGCTGCGCCTCGCTGGCCGTCAGACGCAGCAGTTGCAGCATGCCGAACTGGTTCTGCGGGATCTGCCCCAGGGCGGGGTCGGCGGCGCTGATCAGGCGGAACACTTCTGCGACGGTTGCGAACGATACGTCGGGGCCACCGTAGGCCTTGGGTACGGTGATGCTGCCCAGACCGCTGCGGGTAAACAGTTCGATTTCGGCCCAGGGCAGTTTGCGTTGCTGGTCGCGTCGGGCAGCTTGCTCACGGGCAACCTCGGCCAGCTCGCGGGCCGCTTGCAGGGCTTCGGCGTCGTTGCGCAGTACCTTGGCCGGCAGCAGCGGGGGCGAGCTGTCGAGATCGCTATGGAATTGGGTGTTGGCTTGGCTGGGCATCAGTGCCGCTCCTTGGCTGCACTCAATGCCCTGGCGTTACGCACTGGGGTGATTGTGATCCTGACCATTCCTGACCTCACAAAATAGTTATGTCGCTACAGCTGATCGCGACAGACGTGTGCTGGTCCGGTGGTCCGGTATATATACCCTAATGATTTATAAAAATTTTATGAACTAACTTTTTGGAATATTTATAGAAGGGGGATTGGTTACAGAGGTGCCGGCCTCTTCGCGGGTAAACCCGCTCCTACACACATGCCTCAAGATCTGTGCACTGTAGGAGCGGGTTTACCCGCGAAGGGGCCGGAACAGGTTTACTCGGAGGCCGCAGTCCCGAGGAACTTGCGCAAGAACTGCCGCGTACGCTCTTCCTTCGGCGCTGCAAACAGGGCCTTGGCCTCGCCTTGCTCCACGATCACGCCTTTGTCGAAGAAGATCACCCGGTTCGCCACGTCCCGGGCAAAGCTCATCTCGTGGGTGACGATGATCATGGTGCGCTTTTCCTCGGCCAGGCCTCGGATGGTCGCCAACACTTCACCGACCAGCTCCGGGTCTAGCGCCGAGGTCGGTTCGTCGAACAGGATTACCTCTGGTTCCATGGCCAGGGCACGGGCGATGGCCACGCGTTGCTGCTGGCCGCCGGACAGGCGCCGTGGGTAGGCGTCTTCCTTGCCCGCCAGGCCGACTTTGGCCAGCAGGCGCCGGCCAAGCTCGATGGCCTGCTCGCGGGGCGTCTTCTTGACGATCACCGGCCCCTCGATCACGTTCTCCAGGGCGGTGCGGTGGGGGAACAGGTTGAAGTTCTGGAACACGAACCCGGCCTGCTGGCGCAGACGGCGAATCGCACTCTGCTGCCCGCCCAAAGGGCGGTTGGCATCGATACTGATGGCGCCGATCTGGATCTGCCCGGCATCGGGGGTTTCCAGCAGGTTGAGGCAGCGCAGGAAGGTGGTTTTGCCCGAGCCACTGGGGCCGATGATGGCCACCACTTCACCGGGCTGCACGGTCAGGTCGATACCGTTGAGCACGGTCTGGCCCTTGAACCGCTTGGTCAGGCCTTTGACTTCAATCATGCTCAATGCTCCTGGTCATGCTGGTTGACCCGCGCTTCCATGCGGTTCTGGAAGTGCGCAAGGATGCTGCACAGCACCCAGTAGATGACCGCGACCGCCACGTACATGGTGAACACTTCGAACGTGCGCGCGGTAATCAGCTGGGCTTGGCGGAACAGCTCGGGCACCTGGATGGTCGCCGCCAGGGCGGTGTCCTTTACCAGCGAGATGAAGCTGTTGCCCAGCGGTGGCAACGCGGTGCGCAAGGCCTGTGGCAGGATCGCCCGGCGCATGGCTTGCACGCGGGTCATGCCGATGCTGGCGGCTGCTTCCCACTGGCCCCGGTCGATCGAGGAAATGGCTGCGCGCAGGATCTCGCAGATATAGGCCGCCATGTTCAGCGACAGGCCGATCAGCGAAGCGGGGATCGGGTCGAGCTCGATGCCGATTTGCGGCATGCCGAAATAGATGACGAACAGCTGCACCAGCAGCGGCGTGCCGCGGAAGAACGACACGTAGACCCGCGCCAGCCAGTTCAGCGGCAGAATCTTCGACAGCCGCATCAGCGCCAGGGCAAAGCCCAGCACCAGACCGAAGAACATGCCGCCGACACTGAGCAGCACCGTATAACCCGCGCCCTTCAGCAGGAAGGGCGCGGAGTCGACAACGAGTTGCAGGCTTTCAGCGATCATTTGGTGACATCGGCACCGAAGTACTTCTCGGACAGCTTGGCCAGCGTGCCGTCAGCTTTTAGCTTGTCGATGGCCTTGTTGATGGCTGCCAACAGTTCCGGCTCACCTTTGCGCATGGCCACGCCGCTTTCCAGGCGCGAGAAGGCATCGCCGGCAAGTTGGGTGTCCTTGGCTTTCTGCGCGTATTCCAGCGCGGCCAGGCGGTCGATCAGGATGGCGTCGATGCGGCCGTTGCGCAGGTCAGCGAACTTGCTTGGGTCATCTTCATAGGTGCGCACATCGGCTTGCGGCACGTCCTTTTTCACCCACTGCTCGTAGTTGGTGCCAAGGCCTACGCCGACCTTTTTGCCGGCCAGGTCCTGTGCGCCCTTGATGTTCAGCTGCTCGGCTTTCTTCTTCAGGATCAGTGCCTGGATGCCGGAGACAGTGTAGGGCTCGGAGAAGTCGTACTTTTTCTTGCGCTCCTCGGAAATGGTCACCTGATTGACCACTACATCCAGGCGTTTGGATTCCAGCGCGGCGAGGATGCCGTCCCACTTGGTCGGCTGGATCTTGGCCTTGACCCCCAGCTCCTTGGCCAGCAGCTCGGACAGCTCCACTTCGAAGCCGGTCAGTTTGCCGTTTTCGTCCTGGAAGCTGAATGGCGGGTAGGTGCCCTCGAGGCCGACGTTGATGACGCCTTTTTCCTGGATGGTCTTCAATTGCTCGCCGGCGAAAGCCTGACTGAGCAGGCCGGCACCCAGCAGGAGGGCCAGGCTGGCGTTGAGTAGCGGTTTGGCGAATTTCGACATGGCAGAGCCCCGCGCTTGTTGTCTAGGTAGTGAGGTGGCGACTATAGGGTTGGCTGATTAGGCCGGGAAATACTAAAAAATCACTTTAATATTCCCTTTTTTGATTTTTGCCAGGTGCTGGCTGCTTTGAGGGTAGGCGACGATACCCACTCCGTCATCGCGGCTTATGCCTGACTTAGCGCAGGATGGAATAAAGCGTTGTTTTTTCCAAGCCTCGGATTTGCCGTAAAGTGGATTGCATGCAGGCAGGTTAGGCCCTTTCGCGGGCCTGGCAACAAAATCAGATGGCCTATACGGCAGGAGAACACCGTGAGCGAACAACCTTCATCCGCGCATTGGCAGTTGCAGAGCATTGTCACTGGCCTGCGCGGAGCCCGTGAGCAATGGCGCACCCGCAATGGCCGCAGTATTGGCGAGCAGGGCGGGCGTGAGCTGCCGTCGCGCGAAGCGATGCGGCAGATTCTGGAGCAACTGTGCGGGGCGCTGTTCCCCATGCGCCTGGGGCCAGTCGACCTGCGCGAAGAAAGTGAAGACTTCTACGTCGGCCATACCCTGGATGCCGCGCTGACCGCCTTGCTGGCCCAGGCTCGTCTTGAACTTCGCTACGCAGCACGGCAGAGCAAGGCTGAGCTGGCGGGCGTCGACGCCCGTGCGCTGAGCCTGATCCAGGGCTTTGCAGCTGCGCTGCCGGAACTGCGCGTTCTGCTCGACACCGATGTGCTGGCCGCCTACCACGGCGACCCGGCGGCACGCAGCGTCGATGAAGTGCTGCTGTGCTACCCGGGCATCCTGGCGATTATCCACCACCGGCTGGCGCACCACCTGTACAAGGCTGGGCTGCCGCTGCTGGCGCGCATCAGTTCGGAGCTGGCGCATTCGGCCACCGGTATCGACATTCACCCCGGGGCGCAGATCGGCCCGAGCTTCTTCATCGATCACGGTACGGGTGTGGTGATTGGTGAAACCGCGATCATCGGCGAGCGCGTGCGCATCTACCAGGCGGTGACCCTGGGCGCCAAGCGTTTCCCCAGCGATGAGTCGGGTACGCTGCATAAAGGCCTGCCACGCCACCCGATCGTCGAGGACGATGTGGTGATCTATGCCGGGGCCACGGTGCTGGGGCGTATTACCATCGGCAAGGGTTCGACCATTGGCGGTAATGTGTGGCTGACTCGCAGTGTGCCGGCTGAAAGCAACATTACTCAGGCCAACCTGCAGCTGGATTGCCAGGACAAGAACTGATCCCGCATTGCAATTTCCTGTGCTGGCCTCTTCGCGGGCAAGCCCGCTCCTACAAAGAACATACCAATGTAGGGGAGGGCTAACCCGCGAAAAGGCCGGAGCAGGACGACACCAATCAGCGCCCCAATTCGCATTGAAATCCGATCCATGTTTAACTTGAACGCTTGTTCAATGAAAAAACGCTGGTCCGCTGCCGGTGTTCAACAGGAGGATTCCTTTGCTGAACCCGTTCATTCCGAACCTCACGTCATTCGACGAGGTGCACGCCCTATGAGTGCACCAAACCCTTCCCTTGCCAATGGCAAGATCCGCATGAACCCCCCGGTGTTCTACTTTGCGGCGAGTTTCATCCTCATCTTTGGCCTGGTAGTCATCTCCAACCCGCAAGCCGCAGGTGACTGGTTGCTGGCAGCGCAGAACTGGGCGGCCAACACGGTCGGCTGGTACTACATGCTGGCGATGACGCTGTACCTGGTCTTCGTGGTGGTCACCGCCTTGTCTGGCTACGGCAAGATCAAACTCGGTGCCGACCACGACGAACCCGAGTTCAGCTACCTGTCGTGGGCCGGCATGCTGTTCGCCGCCGGCATCAGCATCACGCTGTTCTTCTTCTGTGTCTCCGAACCGCTGACCCACATGCTGCAACCGCCGCAAGGCGAAGCCGGCACGGTCGAGGCCGGGCGCCAGGCGATGCAGATCCTGTTCCTGCACTGGGGCCTGCATGGCTGGGGGGTGTTCGCCTTCGTCGGCATGGCATTGGCCTATTTCGCCTACCGGCACAACCTGCCGCTGGCCCTGCGTTCGGCGCTGTACCCGCTGATTGGCAAGCGCATCAACGGCCCGATCGGTTATGCGGTGGATGGCTTCGGCATCATCGCCACGGTGTTCGGCCTGGGCGCCGACATGGGCTTTGGGGTGCTGCATCTGAACGCCGGTCTGGACTACCTGTTCGGTATCAGCCACAGCCAGTGGGTGCAGGTGATCCTCATCACCCTGATGATGGGCGCGGCTGTGGCCGTAGCCGTGGCCGGGGTGGAGAAGGGGGTGCGGGTGATGAGCGACATCAACCTGTTCCTGGCCTGTGCGCTGCTGCTGTTCGTGCTGTTCGCCGGGCCTACCCAGCACCTGTTCAACACGCTGATCCAGAACCTGGGCGACTACCTGGGTGCGTTGCCGCGCAAGAGCTTCGACGTGTATGCCTATGGTGAAAACCGTGGCTGGCTGGGCGGCTGGACCGTGTTCTACTGGGCCTGGTGGATTGCCTGGGCGCCGTTCGTGGGCCTGTTCATCGCCCGCATCTCCCGTGGCCGTACCATCCGCGAGTTCGTCTTTGGCGTGCTGCTGATTCCGCTGGGCTTCACCCTGGCGTGGATGTCGATCTTCGGCAACAGCGCCCTGGACCAGGTGATCAACCACGGCATGACCGCACTGGGTCAGTCGGCGTTGGACAACCCATCGATGAGCCTGTACCTGCTGCTGGAAACCTACCCCTGGAGCAAGGCAGTGATCGCCACCACGGTGTTCATCAGCTTCGTGTTCTTCGTCACCTCGGCCGACTCGGGCACCGTGGTGCTGTCGACCTTGTCGGCCAAGGGCGGTGACGCTGATGAAGACGGGCCGAACTGGCTGCGTATCTTTTGGGGGGCGATGACTGCACTGATCACCAGTGCGCTGTTGTTCGCTGGCAGCATCGATTCGCTGAAGTCGGCAGTGGTGCTGACGTCGCTGCCGTTCTCGCTCATTCTGCTGTGCATGATGTGGGGGCTGCACAAGGCGTTCTACCTGGAGTCGCAGCGGCAGATCGCGCAGATGCACTCGCTGGCCCCGTTCGCCCAGTCACGTCGCGGTCGTGGCGGCTGGCGCCAGCGCCTGAGCCAGGCGGTGCACTTCCCGTCGCGTGATGAGGTGTACCGCTTCATGGATGATGTGGTGCGCCCGGCGATTGCCGATGTGCGTGAAGTGTTCGAGCAGAAAGGCCTGGTACTGATTACCCAGGACGACCCTAGCCATGACAACGTCAGCCTGAAGATTGGCCATGGCGAGGAACAGCCGTTCATTTACCAGGTGCAGATGCGTGGCTATTTCACACCATCGTTCGCCTTGGGGGGGCTGGGTACGCAGGAGTTGAAGAACCGCCGCTATTACCGGGCGGAGGTGCACCTGAGCGAAGGCAGCCAGAATTATGACCTGGTGGGCTACAGCAAGGAGCAGATCATCAACGACATCCTCGACCAGTATGAGCGGCACATGCAGTACCTGCACCTGGTCCGCTGACCAAGCTCTCCTGTCCTGGCCTCTTCGCGGGCTTGCCCGCTCCCACAGGCACGGCACCGGTTTCGAAACCTGTGTGTACCTGTGGGAGCGGGCAAGCCCGCGAAGAGGCCAGACAGGCAACCGCTAGAAAGGTGCATCCCCAAGGATGGTTGCCCGGTGCATCACCCGCCGGTTCGGCCAGTAATCATCCACCGCAAAATGCTGGGTTACGCGGTTGTCCCAGAACGCCACGTCATTCTCCTGCCAACGCCAGCGAATGCTGAACTCCGGTCGCGTCGCATGGGCGAACAGCAGCCTCAGCAGCGCATCGCTTTCCAGTTCGCTCAGTTCATTGATGCGTGTAGTGAACCCTTCATTGACGAACAACGCCTTGCGCCCGCTCACTGGATGCGTGCGCACCACCGGGTGCGACAGCGGCGGGTTGTTGCGCCGGGTAGCCTCCCAGCGCGCCAGGTCTTGCGGCGTGGTGCCAAAGCGCTCCAGCGGGAACGACTTGGTGAAGTCGTGGGTAGCGGTCAGCCCGTCCAGCATTTCACGCAGCGGCGCCGACAAGGCCTCGAAGGCCGCAATGCCGCTGGCCCAAAGGGTATCACCACCGTAAGCAGGCAATTGCTTGGCGCTGAGTACCGCGCCCAGTGCCGGGGTCGGCAAAAAGGTCACGTCGGTGTGCCACACGGCGTTGTCGCGCACATCGGTAACCGCCGTGTCGAGCACCAGCACCTGTGGGGTGTCTGGCACGTTGGGGTAAATCGGGTGGATGTGCAGGTCGCCGAAGCGTGCGGCAAAGCGCGCCTGCTGTTCCGGGTTGATCGGCTGGTCACGGAGGAACAGCACCTGGTGCTGGAGCAGTGCCTGTTCGATGGCATCGCGCTCTTCTGCGCTAATATCGCGGCTGATGTCCACGCCGCTGATCTGGGCGCCGAGTGCTGGGCTTAGGGGAGTGATGGTCAGGCTCATGTCGGTCTCTTCAATCGGGCGCCAGTGTGCTGGCGTGGACAATGGAGTTCAGTGAATCTGCCCATGCCAGGGCACCAGCTTGCGTTGCAGGGCACGCAGGCTCATTTCCAGAGCGAAGGCGATCAGGGCGATCAGCAGGATGCCCAGCACCACCACGTCAGTGACCAGAAACTGCGCCGCCGACTGCACCATGAAGCCCAGGCCGCTGGTGGCGGCGATCAGTTCGGCGGCCACCAGGGTCGACCAGCCGACCCCCAGGCCAATGCGGATGCCGGTAAGGATGTCAGGCAAAGCACTGGGCAAAATGACGTGGCGGATCAGTTGGGCCTTGGTTGCGCCCAGCGACTGCGCCGCCCGCAGCTTGGCCGGGTCTACCGTGCGCACACCGGTGGCTGTGGCAATGGCGATGGGGGCGAAGATTGCCAGGTAGATCAGCAGCACTTTCGACAGCTCGCCGATACCGCACCAGATGACGATCAGTGGCAGGTAGGCCAGCGGCGGGATGGGCCGGTAGAACTCGATCAGCGGGTCGAGAATGCCGCGGGCCACGCGGTTGTAGCCGATGGCGATGCCGACTGGTATTGCGGTCAGGGTCGCAGCCACCAGCGCCAGGCCGATGCGGCCCAGGCTTGCGCCCAGGTGCTGCCACAGGCTGGCATCCATGTAGCCTTGGGTCAGCAAGGTCCATGCCTTGGTCAGGATGTCGCCAGGCGAGGGCAGGAACAGGGGCTCTACCCAGCCGGCGGCCGTCACCAGCCACCAGACCAGTAGCAGGCTGGCCAGGGTCAGGGTGCTGATCCAGCGGGTGGACAGCGGGCGGCGTAGCGTGGCGGCTGGCCGGGTTTGGGCGTCGTGTTTGCCGGCGACCGGCAGGTCCAGGCTGCTCATGCGCGCTCCTGCAGGCTTTGGCGTTGGGAAAACACCCGCGCCAGCACATGCTCGCGGGTTTCGATGAAGGCTGGATCGGACTTGATGGCCCGGGCCGATTCGCCAGCGGCATAGCGCTGGCCGAAGTTCAGCTGCAGGCGTTCCACTACGCGTCCCGGGTTGGGCGCCAGCAGTACCAGTTCGCTGGCGAGGAACACCGCTTCTTCGATGTCGTGGGTAATCAGGAACACCGGCTTGGCGGTGCGTTGCCAAACTTGCAATAGCAGCTCTTGCATCTGCTCACGTGTGAAGGCATCGAGGGCACCGAACGGTTCATCCATCAGCAATACCCGAGGGTCAGCCGCCAGCGCCCGGGCAAGGCCCACGCGCTGCTTCTGGCCACCGGACAATTGCCAGATACGCCGTTCGCCGAAGCCATCGAGGTCGACCAGGGTGAGCATTTCGCAGGCCTTGGCCTCACGCTGGGCGCGGGGTACGCCGGCCAGTTCGAGGCCGAAGGCGACATTGCCCAGCACGTTCTGCCATGGCAGCAGGGCATCGTCCTGGAACACCACGCCGCGTTCTGCACCGGGGCCTTGCACCGGCACACCATCGAGCGTGATGTGACCGCCACTGGGGGCGACGAAGCCGGCGATAAGGTTGAGCAGTGAGGTCTTGCCGCTGCCGGAAGGCCCCAGGGCCACCAGCAGTTGGCGTGGCCCCAGGCTCAGGTTGATATCGGCCAGCACCGGGGTGCTGGCGCCTGGGTACTGTGCGCTGATGCGCTCCAGCTCGAGCAAGGCCATGACGGGCTCCGGATCAGTTTGGAAGGAACTTGGCGCTGACGTACGGTGAGTAGTCCGGCAGCACTGCTTCGACTTTGCCTTGCTGCTTGAGGAAGTTGGCGGTGTCCGTCAGCGCCTGGGTGGTCGGCGCGCCCAGGGCGTGGGCCTGGTCAGCGGCCAGCGGGTAGACGTTGCCCTCCAGCAGCACCGGGATGTCGCTGGCCTTGGCACCGGACAGCTTCACCAGCTTGTCTACGTTGCCCTTGTCGGCCAGCCAGGCTTTTGGGTCCTTGCGGTAGTCGGCGTAGGCATCGAGGGTGACTTTGGCAAAGGCCTTGACCACATCAGGGTGTTTCTCGGCGAAGTCCTTGCGCACGATCCAGGCATCGAAGGTAGGCGCGCCTTTCTGGGCCAGTTCACCGGAGGTAATCAGTACCTTGCCGTTTTCCTTGGCCACGCCCAGGGCCGGGTCCCACACGTAGGTCGCATCGATGTCGCCGCGCTTCCAGGCGGCAATGATGGCCGGCGGCGCCAGGTTGAGAATCTGTACCTTGGAAGGGTCGATATTCCAGCTTTTCAGTGCGGCCAGCAGGCTGTAATGGCCGGTGGATACGAACGGGACGGCGACCTTCTTGCCGATCAGGTCTTGCGGCGACTTGATGCTGTCACGGGCCACCAACGCTTCACCCGCGCCAATCTGGGTGGCGATGAGGAAGGTTTCAACCGGCAGCTTGCGGGTGGCGGCAGCGGCCAGCGGGCTGGAACCCAGGTAGCCGATCTGCACGTCGCCGCTGGCCACCGCAGTGATCACGTCTGCGCCGTTGTCGAACTTGCGCCAGTCGATGCTGGCCTTGCTGGCTTTTTCGTAGTCGCCATCGACCTGCGCCACTTTGGCCGGGTCGACAGTGGTCTGGTAGGCCACTGTCAGGTCGGCTGCCTGGGCCAACCAGCTGGTGCTGGCGAGGGTCAGGGCGGCGAACAGGCGCAGCGGAGCGTGCGGGATCATGGTTGAACCTCTCGTCAGGCAAGTCGTGTTGGATAACGAGAAGGCTAAATGATCTAAGAAAATTAAAATAAATAACTTTTTTGCATTAGCTTAGGAGCCAAACGCTTTAAAGCCATGACCCGTGACGAAGCCAGAGGTGCCTGCAAGACCCTATAGAACGATTTGGCATTAGGTTATGAGCAAACGTTTGCAAATAACCAAAAGGTATTAAAATCTTCTCTGCTACAACGGATGGCAGTAAAGGTTTCTAATATATTCCTTAAAAGTCTTATAAATTCATAAAACAGTCATTTTGGATTTATAGGATTGTCATTATCCTGTAGCGCAGGTGGCGTCTTAGACCAAAGTCGCGAAACGTTTAGAAACGATTGACTTAACGGTCACGCTTTGGGACTAAATCGCCCATCCCGGTGAGCGGGGCATCAGACCCCTCCGCCAGAGATACACAAAAATTAGAACGTAGAGGAGCAAAACATGTACAAGTCCAGCCTGGCTCTGGCCGTGGCACTGGGGGTTCTCGCCCAACAAGCAGGCGCTGCCGGTTTCGTTGAGGACAGCAAGCTGTCGCTCAGCTCGCGCACCATGTACTTCAACGATGACAACCGCGAAAGCGGTATTGACCAGAAAGAAAGTGGTCAGGGTTTCAAGCTCGACTACCTGTCTGGCTTCACTCAAGGCACCGTAGGCTTTGGTGTTGATGTTCAAGCGCTGTGGGGCATTCACCTGGATGGTGGCCGTGGTAGCCGTCCAGATGCCAACAACACGTTCTTCCCGAGTGACTCCGATGGTTCGGCAGTCCACGACTGGGCACGCATTGGTGGTAACGCCAAGGCTCGCTTCTCCAAAACCGAGGTCCACTACGGTAGCGCCCTGGCGCCTATGCTGCCGATCCTGGTCTCCAACGATGGTCGTCTGCTTCCGCAGACCTTCGAGGGTGGCACCCTCCAGTCGAAGGAAATCGACAACCTGACCATAAACGCGGGTCAACTGACCCACGCCATGGGTCGTGCTTCGAGCAACCGTACCGGTCTCTCCGTTTCCGGCGCCTTCCGCGACAGCAACAAGTTCCAGTTCGCCGGTGGTGATTACAAGCTCACCCCAGACCTGACCCTGCAGTACTACTACTCGAACCTGGAAGACTTCTACAAGCAGCACTTCCTGGGTGCGACCCACGTATTCAAGATTGCCGACAATCAGTCGTTCAAGACTGACCTGCGCTACTTCGACAGCAGCAGCGACGGCAAGAATGGCCAGACTGGCTATGCCTTCGACAACAACGGTGGCTACGCGAAGAACTCGGGCGAGGTCGACAACAAGACCTGGAGCGCCATGTTCACCTACACCCTGGGTGGCCACGCGTTGATGCTCGGTCACCAGCAAGTGGGTGATGATGGTGGTTTCGTCTGGCTGAACCAAGGTAGCGTCCGTAAAGACGGCTCCACTTCCTCTCTGGAAGGTAACGGCGGCGCGAGCTTCTACCTGTTCACCGATAGCATGATCAACCAGTTTGCCCGCGCCGGTGAGAATACGACCTTTGGTCAGTACTCCTATGACTTTGCGGCTCTGGGTGTTCCAGGCCTGAAGGCTTCGGTGTCCTACCTGCGTGGTGACGATGTTCGCAACAGGTCGGGTGACGGCAGCTACAACGAATGGGAGCGTGACGCACGCGTCGACTACACCCTTCAGGAAGGCACTCTCAAAGGCCTGGGCTTCAGCCTGCGTCAAGGTGTCTACCGTGGTAGCGGCGAAAGCGCCCTGGACAAAGACCAGACTCGCTTCATCGTGAACTACACTTACAATTTCCTGTAAGCGGTAGCCGAACAAGAAGCCTCGCCTGATGCGAGGCTTTTTTGTGCCTGCAGATTCATATGTATTTTGGTTATAAATAAATTGTTATTTATTCTTTTTGTTTTTAATCGATTGCAGGCACATTGAACCCATACGGTACAGAACCCAGCCCAGGAGCCGCAGCCCATGAGCCTCAAACTCGGCGATATCGCCCCCGATTTCGAACAGGATTCCAGCGAAGGCAAGATCCGCTTCCACGAGTGGCTGGGCAACAGCTGGGGGGTGTTGTTCTCCCACCCGGCCGACTTCACCCCGGTGTGCACCACCGAGTTGGGCCTGACCGCCAAGCTGAAGGACGAGTTTGCCAAGCGCGGGGTCAAGGCCATCGCCCTGTCGGTGGACCCGGTCGACTCGCATCACAAGTGGATCGATGACATCAACGAAACACAGAATACCGTGGTCAACTTCCCGATCATTGCTGACGCTGACCGCAAGGTGTCCGACCTTTACGACCTGATCCACCCGAACGCCAGCGACACCCTGACCGTGCGCTCGCTGTTCATCATCGACCCGAATAAAAAGGTGCGCCTGACCATTACCTACCCGGCCAGTACCGGGCGCAACTTCAACGAAATTCTGCGGGTGATCGACTCGCTGCAGCTGACCGACAACCACAAGGTCGCCACACCCGGTAACTGGCAGGACGGCGACGAAGTGGTGATCGTGCCTTCACTCAAAGATGAGGAGGAGATCAAGCAGCGCTTCCCCAAAGGTTACCGGGCGGTCAAACCCTATCTGCGCCTGACCCCTCAACCCAATCGTTAATGGATTCCTCGTTGCATTGCTCTTAGCCAAGCAGGGATTTTCGGGCCGTTTCGACGGCCCTTTTTTATGCCTGCAAAAAACCTGTGGGAGCGGGCGCGCCCGCGAAGAGGCCCTCGTGGATAAAGACGATAATGGAATAAACAAATGAAAAAATATGATTTCTAGATATATGTAGCAGCTGTTAATGTCACCTCCAACAGAACACAAGGAAGCGCAGCAATGCTGGTCGTCTCAATCGGTGGTAGCCCAAGTCTCCGTTCACGCTCCGGCGTGCTGCTCGAGCGTTCGCGCCAGTGGCTGCAGGATCGCGGCGTTGAAGTGGTGACGTTCCAGGTGCGTGACTTTCCCGCCGAAGACCTGCTGCATGCCCGTTTCGACAGCCCGCATGTGCAACACTTTCAACAGCTGGTGGCCCAGGCTGATGGCCTGATCGTCTCCACCCCGGTGTACAAGGCTTCGTTTTCCGGTGCCCTGAAAACCTTGCTTGACCTGCTGCCCGAGCGCGCCCTGGCCCACAAGATCGTGTTGCCCATCGCCACTGGCGGCAGCATCGCCCACATGCTGGCGGTGGATTACGCATTGAAGCCGGTGCTGTCGGCACTCAAGGCACAAGAGACCCTGCAAGGGATCTTTGCCGACGACAGCCAGGTGGCTTACGCAGAAGGCACAAAGCCCGCGCAGTTGGTACAGGCGCTGGAAGAACGCCTGCACGACTCGCTGGAAACCTTCCACGTTGCCCTGGCCCGTCGGCCGCGCCCCGTGGCCCCCGGCGTACTGAACGAACGTCTGATCAGCGCTCGCTGGAGCATCTGAACGGCTTTACCCGCGTCACCACCTTACTCGCCCGTTAACGAGGCAAGCAGGTGCAACCCGAACCCCATTCGCACAGGAGAGCGCCATGCGCACAGTCTTCTTGCGTCGTGGTCTGGTCGCCCTGTTTGCGGCGGCTGTGTCCTTCGGCGCCATTACCCAAGCCCAGGCCGAGAGCCTGCGTATCGGTTACCAGAAATACGGCACCTTGGTGCTGCTCAAGGCCAAGGGCACGCTGGAGAAGCGCCTGGCCGAGCAGGGTGTACAGGTGCAATGGACCGAATTCCCCGGCGGCCCGCAGCTGCTTGAAGGGCTGAACGTCGGTTCCATCGATTTTGGTGTCACCGGCGAGACCCCGCCTGTGTTCGCTCAGGCCGCCGGCGCCGACCTGCTCTACGTGGCCTACGAGCCGCCAGCGCCGCACAGCGAAGCTATCCTGGTGCCCAAGGGCTCGCCGATCCAGTCGGTGAAGGACCTCAAGGGTAAAAAGGTCGTCCTCAACAAAGGCTCCAACGTGCACTACCTGCTGGTCCGCGCCCTGGAAGACGCCGGCCTCAAGTACAGCGACATCCAGCCTGTCTACCTGCCGCCGGCCGACGCCCGCGCCGCCTTCGAGCGCGGCAGCGTGGATGCCTGGGTGATCTGGGACCCTTACCAGGCCGCCGCCGAGCAGCAGCTGCAAGCGCGCACCCTGCGTGACGGCAAGGGCCTGGTCGACAACCACCAGTTCTACCTCGCCACCCGCAACTATGCGACACAGCACCCAGCGGTGATCAACACCGTGATCGAGGAAGTGCGCGCCGTGGGTGAATGGTCCCAGGCCAACCCGCAGGAGGTGACCGACCAGGTTGCCCCGCTGCTCGGCCTGCCTGCCGGCATCACCCTGACCTCTGTCAAACGCCAAGGCTACGGCGCTGCGCCGCTGACCCCGGACGTGGTGGCCGCGCAGCAGAAGATCGCCGACACCTTCCAGGCGCTCAAGCTGATACCCAAGCCGCTGAGCATCAAGGACGTGATCTGGACACCCCCTGCCAAAGTCGCTAGCGCGCCTTGATTGACTGCCAGTGCCGGGGCGCCGCTCCGGCTAGAGCCACCCTTGAGGAGACGACTCCAATGAGCCTTAACATTTTCTGGTTCCTCCCCACCCACGGTGACGGCAAGTACCTGGGCACTTCCGAAGGCGCACGTGCGGTCGACCACGGTTACCTGCAGCAGATCGCGCAGGCTGCTGACCGCCTTGGTTTTGGTGGGGTGCTGATCCCGACCGGGCGTTCCTGCGAGGACTCCTGGCTGGTGGCCGCGTCGCTGATCCCCGTGACCCAGCGCCTGAAGTTCCTTGTAGCCCTGCGCCCGGGCATCATTTCGCCGACCGTGGCAGCACGCCAGGCGGCCACCCTCGATCGCTTGTCCAATGGCCGTGCGCTATTCAACCTGGTGACCGGTGGTGATCCGGACGAGCTGGCGGGTGATGGCCTGCACCTGAATCACCAGGAGCGCTACGAAGCTTCGGTCGAGTTCACCCGTATCTGGCGCAAGGTGCTGGAAGGCGAAAACGTCGATTACGACGGTAAGCACATCCAGGTAAAGGGCGCCAAGCTGCTCTACCCACCGATTCAGCAACCACGCCCACCGCTGTATTTCGGCGGCTCGTCCGAGGCCGCCCAGGACCTGGCGGCCGAACAGGTCGAGCTGTACCTGACCTGGGGCGAGCCACCGGCAGCCGTTGCCGAGAAGATCGCACAGGTGCGCGAAAAAGCGGCTGCTCAAGGGCGCGAAGTACGCTTCGGTATCCGCCTGCACGTGATCGTGCGGGAAACCAACGAAGAGGCTTGGGCCGCCGCCGAGCGCCTGATCTCGCACCTGGACGATGACACCATCTCCCGCGCCCAGGCCTCACTGGCGCGTTTCGACTCGGTGGGCCAGCAACGCATGGCCGCCCTGCACGGCGGCAACCGCGACAACCTGGAAGTCAGCCCCAACCTGTGGGCAGGTGTTGGCCTGGTACGGGGCGGCGCGGGTACCGCGCTGGTGGGCGACGGCCCTACCGTGGCAGCACGCGTCAAGGAATATGCCGACCTGGGCATCGATACCTTCATCTTCTCGGGTTATCCACACCTGGAAGAGTCTTACCGCGTGGCGGAGCTGCTGTTCCCGCACCTGGATGTGCAGCGCCCAGAGCAGCCGAAAGCCGGAGGTTATGTAAGCCCGTTCGGCGAGATGGTGGCCAACGACATCCTGCCCAAATCTGTGTCGCAGAGCTGAGGGCCTGGCCATGAGTCGTGCAACTTCCTCCAACCTGACCCAGCGCCTGGCGCCGTGGGCGCTGCCGGTGCTGCTGTTGGCAATATGGCAACTGGCCGTCAGCGCTGGCTGGCTGTCGACGCGTATCCTGCCGGCACCTAGCGCAGTGGTAAGCGCTGGCGTCGAGCTGGTGCGCAGCGGCGAAATCTGGACCCACCTGGCCATCAGCGGCTGGCGTGCAGGCCTGGGCTTTGTCATCGGCGGCAGCATCGGCCTGGTACTGGGCTTCATCACTGGCCTGTCGAACTGGGGCGAACGCCTGCTCGACAGCTCGGTACAGATGATCCGCAACGTGCCCCACCTCGCGCTGATCCCGTTGGTGATCCTGTGGTTCGGTATCGACGAATCGGCAAAGATCTTTCTGGTCGCGCTGGGCACGTTATTCCCGATCTACCTGAATACCTACCACGGCATCCGTAACGTCGACCCAGCGTTGGTGGAAATGGCGCGCAGTTACGGCTTGTCCGGCTTCGGCCTGTTCCGCCAGGTGATCCTGCCGGGGGCGCTGCCTTCGATCCTGGTGGGTGTGCGTTTCGCCCTTGGCTTCATGTGGCTGACCCTGATTGTTGCCGAAACCATTTCGGCCAACGCCGGCATCGGTTACCTGGCAATGAATGCTCGCGAATTTCTTCAGACCGACGTGGTAGTGCTGGCCATCGTCCTGTATGCCGTGCTCGGCAAGATTGCCGACCTTGCGGCCCGAGGCCTGGAGCGCGTGTGGTTGCGCTGGCACCCGGCCTATCAAGTTGCCAGGAAGGAGGGCGCATGACCGTGCTCAAGGAACAGCCACCACGCCTGCTGCGTGGCACCCCGCTGGCCTCCAAGGGCCTGCGCAAGACTTTTGGTCAACGCGAAGTTCTGAAGGGTATCGACCTGCACATTCCGGCCGGCCAGTTCGTGGCCATTGTCGGCCGCAGCGGCTGCGGCAAGAGCACTTTGCTGCGGCTGCTGGCCGGGCTGGACCAGCCCACCGCCGGGCAGCTGCTGGCCGGTGCCGCGCCGCTGGAGGAGGCCCGTGAAGAAACCCGCTTGATGTTCCAGGACGCGCGGCTGCTGCCGTGGAAGAAGGTGATCGACAACGTTGGCCTTGGGCTGTCTGGCGACTGGCGCCCGCGTGCGCTGGAGGCCTTGGATGCGGTTGGCCTGGCCGACCGCGCCAACGAATGGCCGGCAGCGCTCTCGGGAGGCCAGAAGCAGCGCGTGGCTTTGGCCCGAGCCTTGATTCACCAGCCCCGCCTGCTGCTGCTGGACGAGCCGCTGGGGGCGCTGGATGCGTTGACCCGTATCGAGATGCAGCAACTGATCGAACGCCTGTGGCGTCAGCACGGCTTCACTGTACTGCTGGTCACCCACGACGTCAGCGAGGCGGTTGCCGTGGCTGACCGGGTGATCCTGATCGAGGACGGCGAGGTCGGGCTCGACCTCACTGTTGACCTGGCACGGCCCCGGGCGCGTGGTTCGCACCGTCTGGCCGCGCTGGAAAGCGAAGTGCTCAACCGTGTTCTGTCCACCCCGGGCACTGCGCCCGAGCCGGATCCTGTAGCCCCTCTGCCCACGCAACTGCGCTGGGCGCATTGAATCCCAGAAGCCAAAAGGAAACAAACCATGACTATCAAAGCCATCAACGTTCGCAACCAGTTCAAAGGTACTGTGAAAGAAATCCTCGAAGGCCCGGTACTGTCGGAAATCGACGTGCAGACGGCTTCGGGTATCGTCACTTCGGTGATTACCACCCGTTCCGTGCGGGAGCTGGAGTTGCAGGTGGGCAGTGAAGTGATTGCCTTTGTGAAGTCGACCGAAGTGTCTATCGCCAAGCTGTGATGCGGCGGGTCGATATTGGGGCTGCTTTGCAGCCCTTCGCCGGCACGCCCGCTCCCACAGGTACTCGCAAGCTCCAGGGTGCGCGCGGGCTCTGTGGGAGCGGGCTTGCCCGCGAAGGGCCGCCAAGCGGCCCCAGATTTCTCAGCTGGAACGCTTGGCCAGAAACGGCGGCAGATACAACCCCAGATACGCTTCGAACACCCGCTTGCCTTCCTCGGCCATGCGCGGGGTGATCGCCTCGTGCAGCTGCACCGACCGTGCATACACCCGGTCGCTCAACTCCATGGCCAGGGCAAACACATCCACATCCGGTGGCATCACCGGCAGGTGAAAATGCTGGTCGAACAACTTGTGCATCAAGTCGCCCAGTTCCATGTCGTGCTGCCGGTCGGCCTGCACTACCTCGCTCAGGCCATGCTGCGCCAGGATCAACTGCCGCGCCGCCGCATCCTCGTGATAGATATCAAGCATGCGTTGTTCGATCAGCCGTGACAGTTCGTGCCAGGTGCTGAACGCGCTGCTGTCGATCGGAGCGCTCAGGGCTTCGCGAAATGCCCGGTGCACATCTGCAGTAAGTGCCTCCAGCAAGGCCGGCACGCTGGCGAAAAAGTGATACACCGACGAAGGCGGAATCTGCGCCCGCTCGGCCACGCTGTAGATAGAAAGTGCTGCCACCCCTTGTTCGGCCAACAGCTCACGCGCAGCCGCCAGGATCGCCTCGATCCTGGCCTGGCTGCTGGCGCGTGGTTTGCGCGGGGTGGTGGTGCGGTTCATCAACTGCTGATTGCCAGGATGCTGGCCTGGTAGGCGCCGACGAACAGGTCGAAGTCACCGACTTCGTTTTGCTCCAGCTCGGACTGCCTGGCGAGCGACTCGCGGGCCAGCGTCTCGAATGCTTGCTGCTTTTCGTTGCTCAGCGGTTGCTCGCGGAAAGTCTCGGCGTGCACACGGCTCTGGCGCAGCGAGAACTGGACGAAGCTCTCGTCATGCTCGGTCATGCGTGCCAGCACCTGGGCCGACGGGGTCAGCGAGGTGTCGTCGACCTTGGCCTGCTGCGCATCCAGGGCCTTGGCGTGCTCATCAGAGCCTTGCGCCTGGTCGAGCAGATTGGCCAATTGGCGGATACGCCCGATCAGCTCGCTGGCCCAGTCTTTCAGGCTGATCGGCTGGCCATTGCGGTGCAACTCCAGGCCCGGACGACGGCCTTCCTTGACCACGGTCAGGAAGTTGCTGGTGCACTGGCCGCACTCACCGTTGTCCAGTTGCGGGCTTTCTTCCAGCGCGCAGAACAGCAGGAATGCGTCGAGGAAGCGCGCCTCGGTCAGGTCGATACCGACCGGCAGGAACGGGTTGATGTCCAGGCAGCGCACTTCCACATACTGCACACCCCGCGAGGTCAGGGCCTGGATCGGCCGCTCGCCGGTGTAGGTAACACGCTTGGGGCGGATGTTCGAGTAGTACTCGTTTTCGATCTGCAGAATGTTGGTGTTCAGCTGAACCCACTCGCCATCCACATGCGTGCCGATTTCAACGTAAGGCGGGTAGGGCGTGCCCACGGCCTTGCGCAGGCTGTCGGTGTAGCTGGCCAGGTTGTTGTAGCAGGGCGTAAGGCCGGCCTGGGCGTTGCTCTGGTAACCCAGGTCGCTCATGCGCAGGCTGGTGGCATAAGGCAGGAACAGGGTTTCGGCATCCAGCTCTTCGAGCTGGTGCGGGCGGCCACGCAGGAAGCCTTTGTCCAGGGCCGGCGAGGCGCCGAACAGGTACATCAGCAGCCAGCTGTAGCGGCGGAAGTTACGAATCAGCGCGATGTAGGCCGACGACTGGTAGTCGCGGTCATTTTCCGTACTGCCTTCGGCTTCGCGCAGCAGTGGCCAAAGCGCTTCGGGCAGCGAGAAATTGTAATGAATACCGGCGATGCACTGCATGGTGCGGCCGTAACGCAGGGCCAGGCCCTTGCGGTAGACGTGTTTGAGCTTGCCGATGTTCGAGCTGCCGTACTCGGCGATCGGGATATCCTCCTCGGCCGGCAGCGTGCACGGCATCGACGGGCTCCACAGGTATTCGTCGCCCAGCTTGCTGTAGACGAAACGGTGGGTCTCTTCGAGGCTTTCGAGCACCTTGGCCGGGTCGGCCAGCGCTGGGGTGATGAACTCCAGCAGCGACTCGGAATAATCGGTGGTGATCTGCTCGTTGGTCAGCGCCGATCCCAGTGCTTCCGGATGCGGGGTCTGGGCCAGGCGACCTTCATCGGTCACGCGCAGGCATTCGCGCTCAATACCGTGCAGGCACTGCTTGAGCAGGGGGAGATTGGCGCCGAGCAGGCTCAGGCGGCGGTTGAGGAGTTCGCTCAAGATGTATTCCTTCACGCGTCAGTCGCCCCAATATGGGGGTAGAGATAACGGTCTACAAGGGTAGGAAGAAAGGAACTGGCGTTGTCGCCTGGTTTACGCGGTTCCAGCAGTGCCAGCGCACTGCTGAAAATACCGCAGATACTGCTTGGTGAGCTAGAGAACCGCGAAGGTTCCTTGCGCTTTGGCCACCAGCTTGTCGCCCTGAACTACGTCGGCGTCGACCACCAGGGTGCGCCGCCCGGCGTGCAGCACACGGGCGGTGCACAGCACTTCGCCGTCGCTGACGGCACGCATGTAGTTGATCTTGCACTCGATGGTGACGCTTTGCTGGTCAAAGCCATGGCTGGCCGAGCAAGCCAGGCCCATGGCGATGTCCACCAGGCTGAAGATCGCCCCGCCGTGCAGCTTCTGGCCACGGTTGCGCAACTGTGGCTCGAGCGCCAGGGCTACCTCGGCAACACCGCTGTCCAGGTGTTGCAGGCGGCAGCCCAGCAGCTGGCTGAAGGCGCTTTCGACGTATTCGCGAGGTACGTCCATTACTTCTTCTTCAGTTGCTTGGCGTTGGCGAACAGGGCGGCCATGGCGTTGTTGGCCGGGGCTGCGGTGGCGGTTTCGCGCTGACGCGGTGCCTGCTGCTGGCGATTGCCGCCATTGCCACGATTACCACCGCGGTTGCCTTCGACCTTCTCGCCCGGGGTGTCGCTCATGCGCATGGACAGGCCGACGCGTTTGCGCGGGATGTCCACTTCCATGACCTTGACCTTGACCACATCGCCGGCCTTGACCGCCTCACGCGGGTCTTTGACGAACTTCTCCGACAGCGCCGAGATATGCACCAGGCCGTCCTGATGCACGCCGATGTCGACGAAGGCACCGAAGTTGGTAACGTTGGTCACCACGCCTTCGAGGATCATGCCCGGTTCCAGGTCCTTGAGGTCTTCGACGCCGTCCTGGAAGGTGGCGGTCTTGAACTCCGGACGCGGGTCGCGGCCTGGCTTGTCCAGCTCTTGCAGGATGTCGGTAACGGTTGGCAGGCCGAAGGTTTCGTCGGTGAACTTTTTCGGGTCCAGGCGCTTGAGGAAGCTGCTGTCACCAATCAGCGAGCGGATGTCGCGGTCGGTATCGGCAGCAATGCGCTGCACCAGTGGATAGGCCTCAGGGTGCACCGCAGAGGCGTCCAGCGGGTTGTCGCCGTTCATCACGCGCAGGAAGCCGGCGGCCTGCTCGAAGGTTTTCTCACCCAGGCGGCTGACCTTTTTCAACGCTGCCCGGGTGGCAAACGGACCATTGGCATCGCGGTGGGCGACGATGTTCTGTGCCAGGGTGGCATTGAGGCCGGAGATGCGCGTCAGCAGCGCCACCGAAGCGGTGTTCACGTCCACGCCCACGGCGTTCACACAGTCCTCGACTACCGCGTCCAGGCCACGTGCCAGTTTCAGTTGGGACACGTCGTGCTGGTACTGGCCGACACCGATGGATTTCGGATCGATCTTCACCAGTTCGGCCAGCGGATCCTGCAGGCGTCGGGCGATCGACACGGCGCCGCGGATCGACACGTCCAGGTCCGGGAACTCGCGGGCGGCCAATTCCGATGCCGAGTACACCGAAGCGCCGGCTTCGGAAACCATGATCTTGGTGATTTTCAGGGCGGGATATTTCTTGACCAACTCGGTCACCAGCTTGTCGCTTTCGCGGCTGGCGGTACCGTTGCCAATGGCGATCAGCTCCACCGAGTGTTTGGCGCACAGTGCGGCCATGATGGAAATGGTGCGGTCCCAGTCGTTCTTCGGCGCGTGCGGGTAGACCGTGGTGTGGTCCAGCAGTTTGCCGGTTGCGTCGACCACGGCGATCTTGCAGCCGGTGCGCAGGCCCGGGTCGAAGCCCAGGGTGGCGCGGGGGCCGGCCGGGGCGGCCAGCAGCAGGTCATGCAGGTTGTGGGCGAACACATTGATCGCCTCGCCTTCGGCACTGTCGCGCAGCTCGCCGAACAGGTCGGTTTCCAGGTGGGTGTACAGCTTGACCTTCCAGGTCCAGCGCACCACTTCACCCAGCCACTTGTCGGCCGGCCGGCTGCGGTTCTCGATGCCGACGTGGTTGCCGATCATCAGCTCGCATGGGTGCAGGGTGCCGGGCAGTTCTTCGCCGACCTTCAGCGAGACGCTCAACACGCCTTCGTTGCGCCCGCGGAAGATCGCCAGGGCACGGTGCGATGGCGCAGTACGCAGCAGCTCGTCATGAGCGAAGTAGTCGCGGAACTTGGCGCCTTCTTCTTCCTTGCCGGCCACGACGCGGGCGCTGAGCACGGCTTCCTGCTTGAGGTAGCTGCGCAGCTTGTCGAGCAGGGCGGCGTCTTCGGCAAAGCGCTCCATCAGGATGTACTTGGCGCCTTCCAGCGCGGCCTTGACGTCGGCCACGCCCTTTTCGGCGTTGACGAAGCGTGCGGCTTCGCTTTCCGGGGCCAGGGTCGGGTCGTTGAACAGGCCATCGGCCAGTTCGCCAAGGCCGGCTTCCAGGGCGATCTGGCCCTTGGTGCGGCGCTTCTGCTTGTACGGCAGGTACAGGTCTTCGAGGCGGGTCTTGGTGTCGGCCAGCTTGATCTCGCGGGCCAGTTCCGGGGTCAGCTTGCCCTGTTCCTCGATGCTGGAAAGGATGCTGGCGCGGCGCTCGTCGAGTTCGCGCAGGTAGCGCAGGCGCTCTTCCAGGTGGCGCAACTGAGTGTCGTCAAGGCTACCGGTCACTTCCTTGCGATAGCGGGCGATGAAGGGCACGGTCGAGCCTTCGTCCAACAGGCTCACGGCCGCCTCGACCTGCTGCGGGCGTACGCCCAGTTCCTCGGCGATACGGCTGTTGATGCTGTCCATGTAAACCACCTGACATTTGTGAATACGGGGGTCGCCTGTGGGCTTTTTGCCCGGCGGCGCTGGATGAAAGCCGCGCATTATACCCATCGCAAACGGCTTGCGGTGATGGCGCCCGGCCAGCCGGAACTGGCGCCGGGGGAAAAATCTGCTAACAATGCTCACGCAACGTGCAGCAATGGCTACGCCATAATGCGCGGCGATATCAGAGGAGTTATTCATGACCGGCACGCCAAACACCGCTGAAGGTGACAAGATTCTCATCGTCGACGACGATCCGGGGCTTAGCAGCCTGCTGGAACGTTTCTTCACCAGCAAGGGCTACCGTGCCCGTGCGGTGCCCAACACCGAGCAAATGGATCGCCTGCTGCAGCGCGAGGTGTTCAACCTGGTGGTGCTCGACCTGATGCTGCCAGGCGAGGATGGCCTGTCCGCCTGCAAGCGCCTGCGCCAGCAGAACAACCAGATCCCGATCATCATGCTGACCGCCAAGGGCGACGAGCTCAGCCGCATCAAGGGCCTGGAGCTGGGCGCCGACGACTACCTGGGCAAGCCGTTCAACCCGGACGAACTGATGGCCCGGGTCAAGGCGGTGCTGCGTCGTCAGGCGCCGAGCGTGCCGGGTGCGCCGGGCAGCGAGGACGAGTCGGTCACCTTCGGCGACTATGAGCTGTCGCTGGCCACCCGCGAGCTCAAGCGTGGCAACGAAGTGCACATGCTCACCACCGGCGAGTTCGCTGTGCTCAAGGCTCTGGTGATGCACGCCCGCGAGCCGTTGACCCGCGACAAGCTGATGAACCTGGCGCGCGGCCGCGAATGGGATGCGCTGGAGCGCTCCATCGATGTGCAGATCTCACGCCTGCGTCGCATGATCGAGCCGGACCCGTCCAAGCCGCGTTACATCCAGACCGTCTGGGGCGTGGGCTACGTGTTCGTACCGGACGGAAACGCCGGAAAATGATGCCTGGACGTCGATGAAAACACCGCTCTGGTTTCCGCAAAGTTTCTTCGCCCGCACCCTGTGGCTGGTGTTGATCGTCGTTCTGTTCTCCAAGGCGCTGACCCTGGTCTACCTGCTGATGAACGAGGACGTGCTGGTCGACCGTCAGTACAGCCATGGTGTGGCGCTGACCTTGCGCGCCTATTGGGCCGCCGACGAAGAAAACCGCGACAAGATCGCCGAGGCGGCAGGTCTTATCCGGGTGACCGGCTCGGGTGTGCCCGAAGGCGAGCAGCATTGGCCCTACAGTGAGATCTACCAACGGCAGATGCAGGCCGAGCTGGGTGACGACACCGAAGTGCGGCTGCGCATCCATGCACCGCCCGCGTTGTGGGTCAATGCGCCAAGCCTGGGGCCGGGTTGGCTGAAAGTGCCGCTGTACCCGCACCCATTGCGTGGGCAGAAGATCTGGAACGTGCTGGGCTGGTTCCTGGCCATTGGCTTGTTGTCCACCGCCTCGGCGTGGATTTTTGTACGTCAGCTCAACCAGCCGCTCAAACGCTTGGTGTTCGCCGCCCGCCAGCTTGGCCAGGGGCGCAGTGTGCGCCTGCCGATCAGCGATACCCCCAGCGAGATGACCGAGGTGTACAAGGCGTTCAACCAGATGGCCGAGGATGTCGAGCAGGCCGGGCGCGAGCGTGAGTTGATGCTGGCCGGGGTTTCCCACGACTTGCGCACGCCTCTGACGCGCCTGCGTCTGTCGCTGTCCTTGCTGAACAGCGACAACGAGCTGAGCGATGACATGGTTCGCGATATCGAGGACATGGACGCGATTCTCGATCAGTTCCTGGCCTTCATCCGCGATGGCCGTGACGAGCCGGTGGAAGAGGTCGACCTTGCTGACCTGGTGCGTGAGGTGGTGGCTCCGTACAACCAGCCGGAAGAGCGTGTGCGCCTGTGCCTGGAGCCGATTCCACCGTTCCCGCTGCGCCGGGTTTCGCTCAAGCGCATGCTGGGCAACCTGATCGGCAACGCCCTGCACCATGCTGGCAAGGGGGTCGAGGTGGCTGCCTATGTGTCAGGTGACGAGAGTGCGCCGTATGTGGTGCTCAGTGTGCTGGACCGGGGCACCGGTATTGACGAGTCGGAGCTGGAAACCATCTTCAACCCGTTCATTCGCGGTGATCGGGCACGGGGCGGCAAGGGCACCGGGCTGGGGCTGGCGATCGTCAAGCGGATTGCTGCGCAACATGGCGGGAACGTGGAGTTGCGTAACCGGTCTGGCGGCGGGATCGAGGCGCGGGTCAGGTTGCCGCTGGGGCTGCTGCTGCCGCGTAATGCTGTGTGAGGCTCACTGGCCTCTTCACGGCTAAAGCCGCACCTACAGGGATTGCGCAGTACCTGTGGCAGCGGCTTGGCCGCGAAGCGGCGGGTAGAGGCTTGAATCAGCCTTTGCCCTTGGTCCGGGTCTGATTGGGCCCGCCATTCTTCTCCAGGTGCTCGATGATCATCCCGGCGACGTTCTTGCCGGTGGTGACCTCGATGCCCTCCAGCCCTGGCGACGAGTTTACCTCCATCACCAAAGGCCCGTGGTTGGAGCGCAGGATATCCACACCCGCCACGCTCAACCCCATCACCTTGGCCGCCCGGATGGCGGTGATGCGCTCTTCTGGGGTGATTTTTATCAGGCTGGCGACGCCACCCCGGTGCAGGTTGGAGCGGAACTCGCCCGGTTTGGCCTGACGCTTCATCGAGGCAATTACTTTGTCGCCTACCACGAAGCATCGGATATCTGCGCCACCGGCCTCCTTGATGTACTCCTGCACCATGATGTTCTGCTTGAGGCCCATGAACGCTTCGATCACCGACTCGGCCGCCTGGGGCGTTTCGCACAGCACCACGCCAATGCCCTGGGTGCCTTCCAGTACCTTGATCACCAGCGGGGCACCGTTGACCATCTGGATCAGGTCGGGGATGTCGTCCGGCGAGTGGGCGAAACCGGTGATCGGCAGGCCTATGCCGCGCCGCGACAACAGCTGCAACGAGCGCAGCTTGTCGCGCGAGCGGGCAATGGCTACCGACTCGTTGAGCGGGTATACGCCCATCATTTCGAATTGGCGCAGCACCGCGCAGCCATAGAACGTAACCGAAGCACCTATGCGCGGGATCACGGCATCGAAGCCTTCCAGCGGCTTGCCGCGGTAGTGGATCTGCGGCTTGTGGCTGGCAATGTTCATGTAGGCCCGCAGGGTATCGATCACCACCATTTCGTGGCCACGCTGGGTACCGGCTTCGACCAGGCGGCGGGTGGAATACAGACGCGGATTGCGCGACAGCACAGCGATCTTCATGCAGCACCTGTGACAGGGGAAAGGGTGGCCGGGAAGGCCGGTTTATCTTGTACGTATTTCAGGCCTGGGTTCACCACCAGCTGGCCGTGTATCAGGGCCTTGGAGCCAAGCAACAGGCGGTAGCGCATGTTCTTGCGGCAGGCCAGGGTGAACTCCACCTCCCACACACCATCACCCAGCGCCAGTGACGTGCGGATGACGTAGCGGGTCTGGGCGTGGCCGTTGGAGCTCTTGATGGTTTTCATCGTCACCAACGGTGCCTCGCAGCGGCGGTGGCGCAACTGCACCACCGAGCCCAGGTGCGCAGTGAAGCGAACCCAGGGCTGGCCGTCGCGCTCGAAGGGTTCCACTTCGGTGGCATGCAGGCTCGACGTGCTGGCACCGGTGTCGATCTTGGCGCGCAGCCCGGCCACGCCGAGGTCAGGCAGGGCGACCCACTCGCGCAGGCCGATCACAGTCAAATGGTCAAATGTCTTCACGAAGCGCACCCTGCGAATGAGGTGGTGAACTTTAAGCACGGCGGGGACTTTTTGCATCCGTATGTGAAGGTAGTACAGTTCGATGAAAGACAGAATCCGAGGTAACGGGATGGCACAAAAAGCCGAAGACGACGACAAGGTTCGCCTGGACAAATGGCTGTGGGCGGCGCGCTTCTACAAGACGCGAGCGCTGGCCAAGGCGGCGATCGAGAGTGGCAAGGTGCATTGCCGGGGCGAGCGATGCAAGCCGGGCAAGGAACCGCGGGTGGGCGACGAGTTCGTGCTGCGTACCGGCTTCGATGAGCGCACGGTGGTGGTGAAGGCGCTGTCGGTGGTGCGTCGTGGTGCCCCAGAGGCGCAGGCGTTGTACGAGGAAACCGAAGAAAGTGTGCGTCGCCGTGAACAGGCGGCTGAAATGCGTAAGGCCGGGGCCATGGGCGTGACCACCGATGGCCGGCCGACCAAGAAGCAGCGGCGGCAGATTCACCAGCTGCATGGAAGTTACGATTGAATGGGGCTGCTGCGCAGCCCCAAAAAATCTAGCGCAACACCGCCATTCGTCCGACCAACGGTAACGTGGACAGCAGCTTGAACAACGGCGCTGTCCAGCGCATCAACGCCTCGCTGCCTTTGGCCGCCAGCGGCGTGTAGTAGCTCCAGCCCAGCGCCAGTACGGCCATCAGCAAGCCGCCGATGTAGTCGTCCTGCCCCCAATGGGCACCGGCCACCAGGCGCGGCAGCATGAACAGCGCTGCGAGGCCCCAGACCATCAGGTATTGCGCAAGGCCGCGGCTGAACACGCTCATGAACAGCGCCCAGATCAGCAGCACCGAGGCGTGATCACCCGGGAAACTCTTGCTGGAGCGGTCCTTGAGTTCCCAGGCAGCCTCCAGGTTCGGGTAATAGTCACTCAGGTGCACGACGTCGTCGAAGATCATCGAGGGACTCTTGTGTTGCCACCCGGCTGCATCCACCCACTTGGAAAACAGCGCGCGAATCACCACTAAGAGGAGTAGCGTGACCAGAAAGCCGAAGAATGCCTGGCGAACCTGAGCAGCCTTGAACACCCAGTCACCACGAATGAGCACTGCCAGCAGGATCAGGCCGACGACGATGTCGAACGGGCGTAGGCTGCCGATGGTCCAGATGTAGCGCCAGGTGGTGCTATCGGCCAGCGGCGCGTTCAGGCTGCGGAACAGCCACTCGTCGAAAGTCAGGCACAGGATCTGGCCAAAAGGCCATAACCAGAAACACAGTAGAGCGATGGGAAGCAGCGTAGAGGCTGCCAATGGCCCCCAGGACCACCTTGCTTGGAACAGTGGTCGATTGTCCATAAAATACCTCTATTGCAAACAGGAATCGGAGCGCCTTGTAAGCGCTCTGTCACGGGTTCTCGCCGGTTTTCGACAACCCTTGTAACCATTTTGTCATCATTTTTTAGATAGCCGAAACCTATGAGCGATTTGCCTGATACCGATTTCACCCAACGTTTCATCTTCGACGAGCGCGATGTGCGCGGCGAGTGGGTGTCTCTCGATGACAGCTACGCCGCGGTGTTGGCGCGTCATGAGTACCCCCAGCCGGTCCAGGTGCTGCTCGGCGAGTTGATGGCCGCCACCGCCTTGCTGGTGGGTGCAATGAAGTTCGATGGCCTGCTGATTCTGCAGGCGCGTTCGGCCGGGCCGATTCCGCTGCTGATGGTGGAATGTTCCAGTGAGCGCGAGATTCGTGGCATGGCCCGCTACGAAGCGGACCAGATTCCGGCTGGTGCCACCCTGTCGCAGCTGATGCCCGACGGCCACCTGACCCTGACCATCGACCCGGTCAAGGGCCAGCGCTACCAGGGGACCGTCGACCTCGATGGCGCCAACCTGTCTGAATGTTTCACCAACTACTTCGTCCAGTCGCAGCAGCTCAATACCCGTTTCTGGCTCAATGCCCAAGGCGGCAAGGCCCGTGGGCTATTGCTGCAGCAACTGCCACGTGATCGCCAGCCGGATGATGAAGAGCGCGAAGACAGCTGGCAGCATGTGGTCGCCCTGGCCAAGACACTCAAGCCTGAAGAGTGGACAGAGGGCAACGAAACACTGCTGCACCGCCTGTATCACGAAGACGCCGTGCGCCTGTTCGATATCCAGCCACTGCGCTTCAATTGCAGCTGTTCGCGGGAACGCTCCGGCAATGCGCTGGTCAGTCTGGGCGAGCACGACGCCAAGGCGCTGGTGGACGAATGTGGCGGGACGGTAGAGATCGATTGCCAGTTCTGCAACGAGCGCTACTTCTTCGATGCCAGCGATGTGGCGCAATTGTTTGCGGGTGGCGGTACTGACGTGGCCTCAGAAACTCGTCACTGAAACGTTAAATCACAGGATAATCTCCTGTCGAATTGCGCAAAAGCGCAGTTCTGACAGGAGGGGCCTACTTTTTTTGGGCGTTTCTGGCATAATCCGGCCACTTTTTTCGCTGTAGTAGTTTTTTCAAGACAACTACAAAACGTTTGGAGCACTCGGCCTCGGGCCGGATGGGGTATCTCATGACGCAAGCCAACAACACCGTGTACACCGACCTGAGCGTCGATGAGCTGGTAAAAGAAGCGCTGCAACGCGGTGAAGGCGTACTAGCCGATACTGGCGCACTGGTCGTGGAGACTGGTCACCGTACCGGCCGTTCGCCGGCTGACCGTTTCATCGTCGAAGAACCTTCCACCCAGGACGCCATTTCCTGGGGCCCGATCAACCGCAAGTTCCCGGCCGACAAGTTCGATGCCCTGTGGGCTCGCGTCGAGGCGTTCAACAACGCCCAGGATCACTTCGTTTCCTATGTTCACGTAGGGGCCGCAGCCGAGCACTACCTGCCGGTGAAGATGACCACCCAGACTGCCTGGCAGAACCTGTTCGGTCGTTGCCTGTTCATCAACCCGGAGCAGTTCAACCCGGCTGGCCGCGACCAATGGCAGATCCTCAACGTCGCCAACTTCGTGTGCGAGCCTGAGCGTGACGGCACCAACTCCGACGGTTGCGTGATCATCAACTTCGCTCAGAAGAAAGTGCTGATCGCTGGCATGCGCTACGCCGGCGAAATGAAGAAAGCCATGTTCTCGGTGCAGAACTTCCTGCTGCCGGCTGCCGATGTACTGCCTATGCACTGCGCGGCCAACATCGGCGAAGAAGGCGATGTGACCTTGTTCTTCGGCCTGTCCGGCACTGGCAAGACTACCCTTTCGGCTGACGAAAGCCGTTACCTGATCGGTGACGACGAGCACGGTTGGGGCGAAGGCGTTGTCTTCAACATGGAAGGCGGCTGCTACGCCAAGTGCATCGACCTGTCCGAGAAGAACGAGCCGGTCATCTGGAAAGCCATCAAGCACGGCGCAGTACTGGAAAACGTCGTTCTCGACGCCAACAAGCACGCCGACTACACCGATGTCAGCCTGACTCAGAACAGCCGTGCGGCCTACCCGCTGGAGCACGTTGCCAAGCGTTCGGAAGCGAACCTGGGCGGCGAGCCTAACGCAGTGATCTTCCTCACCTGCGACCTGACAGGTGTTCTGCCTCCGGTTTCGATCCTGAACAACGAGCAGGCGGCCTACCACTTCCTGTCCGGCTACACCGCGCTGGTCGGTTCCACTGAAATGGGTTCTGGCGGCGGCATCAAGTCGACCTTCTCCACCTGCTTCGGCGCACCGTTCTTCCCGCGTCCGGCTGGCGAGTACGCCGAGCTGCTGATCAAGCGTATCAACGGCTTCAACTCCAAGGTCTACCTGGTCAACACCGGCTGGACCGGTGGTGGCTACGGCGTTGGCAAGCGCTTCAGCATCCCCACCACCCGTGCCGTGATCGCTGCAATCCAGAGCGGCGCACTGGTCGGTGCCGAAACCGAGCACCTGGACATCATCAACCTGGACGTGCCGAAGGCCGTTCCGGGCGTTGAAACCGAACTGCTCAACCCGCGCACCAACTGGGCTGACAAAGCGGCCTACGACGAGGCTGCCAAAGGTCTGGCCAAGCTGTTCATCGAAAACTTCAAGAAGTTCGAAGTTTCCGACGCCATCAAGGCCGCTGGCCCGCAGCTGTAAGCCGAGCTCAGCCGCAACGAGAAAGCCGCCCCCAGGGGCGGCTTTTTTGTGGGTTAGGGCTTGCCCGCGAAGGGGCCCGCATAGGCAGCGAAAGTCTGGTTTTTCTGTTTCACTGTCAGCATCCATTGCGAAGACAAGAGCCAGCCAGATGACCGAAGCCCCTCAGCGCACTGCCTTCTCCCACTTCCACCCGATCCTTACCCGCCCCCAGGACAACGACCTGAACGGCCACATCGCCGGTGCAACGGTGCACGGTTTTTTCGAAACCGCGATCCAGGCGTTTCTCGTCGAGCAGGCTGAACTGGACCTGCGGCACGGTGAACTGGCCGCCTTCGTGGTCAGTTCTGCTGCGGATTTCTACGCGCTACCGGGCTTCCCGGACTTGTTGGAAGTGGGGTTGGGAGTGACGCGTCTGGCGGGCAGCACGGTAGAGTACCGGCTGGCGCTGTACCGTCCGGGCGAATCGGACGCATGCGCGGCAGGCACGGTGGTGCAGGTGTTCATCGAGCGCGCCAGTGGCCGGCCTGTGGCGTTGCCAGAGGCGCTGCAGGTGATCCTGTCCGGCCTCGTGCTGGAGCGGCAGGCATAAAAAAGCCCCGCTGGCAGGGGCGGGGCTTTTGTTGCCGGGGGCAGGGCCCTCAGGCGTTAGTCGCGCCAGTGGCGCTTGTGCTTGCGGTGGCCATAATGGTGACCACGGTCCCAGTGACGACGGTCGTCGTCGTAGCCGCGACGATAGCGGCGGCCATCGCGGTAATCGTCTTTGTCGGCCTCTTTGCCCAGGTAGTTACCCAGCGCACCACCGGCACCACCGCCGGCTGCCGCGCCAATGTAGCTACCCGTGGTGCCGCCCACGGAGCGACCGACCACGTTACCACCTGCAGCGCCCAGCGCGCCGCCGATAGCGGCCTCACCACGCTGGCGTTTGTCTGCGCCCAGGGCGCCACCTGCTGCACCGCCCAGACCGGCACCAATGGCGCCGCCGGTGCTGCCACCGATGGAGTTGCCCACGACAGAGCCCAGTACCCCACCCAATGCGCCGCCAATGCCGGCCTCGGTGGTGCCGCCTGCCATGGCAACGCCGCTGAGCAAGCTGAAAGACAACAACAGAATCGAGGAGTACTTCTTCATCAAGAGAGCCTCATAGGGATGACGAGGCGAATTTGAGGCTAAGAGGCGTGGCTGGCAACGGAAATCCGACGAGTAACACGAGTTGTACACAATTCTCTAACTTGCTGTATTTACTATGAAACTTTATCGTTTTCAGGCTGTCTGAGACCTTTATGACAAAGCCCTGAGCCGCCACGGAACAGGGCTTTTTTCGTTTTTAAAGGATACGCCCGTCCTCGCGCGCACGCTCCAGCTTGATGGCAATGAACTTCGATGTCGGCGTATGGCTACCCACGCCAATGCTCTCCAGCGGCACCAGCGGGTTCACCTCCGGGTAATATGCCGCCGCCTGCCCGGCAGGTATGTCGAAGGCCAGCAGGGTAAAGCCTTGCACCCGGCGCACATGTTCATCCCCCCACAGCGAAACGATGTCGACCTTCTGCCCCGGCTGGAAGCCCAGGCGGATGATGTCGGCTTCGTTGGCGAACAGCACCTCGCGCTGGCCACGCACGCCGCGGTAGCGGTCGTCCAGGCCGTAGATAGTGGTGTTGTACTGATCGTGCGAGCGCATCGATTGCATGATCAAGTCTGGCAACTGGCCGCTGGCGCGTACGCGTTCGTCAAGCAGCGTGTCGGGCAGCAGGTTGGCCTTGAAGTTGGCGCGGCCGGTGCTGGTCGCCCATTCGCGGCTGGCCGCGCTGTTGCCCAGATAGAAGCCGCCCGGATTACGCAGGCGCTGGTTAAAGCCGCTGAAACCGGGAATGGTGTCGCCGATCAGGTCGCGGATGCGGTCGTAGTCGGCCACCAGCCAGTGCCAGTCTACCGGTTGTTTGCCCAGCGTGGCGGCAGCGATGCCGGCGATCACCGCAGGCTCCGAGCGCATTTGCGTCGACAGCGGCTTGAGCTGGCCGTTGGAGGCATGGACCATGCTGAACGAGTCTTCCACCGTGACTGCCTGCGGCCCGTCGGCCTGCAGGTCGATGTCGGTGCGGCCCAGGCATGGCAGGATCAGTGCCTGCTTGCCATGGACCAGGTGGCTACGGTTGAGCTTGGTGCTGATGTGCACGGTCAGCTCGCAGTTGCGCAGCGCCTGGGCGGTACGCTCGGTGTCGGGTGTGGCTTGGGCGAAGTTGCCGCCCAAGCCGATGAAAACCTTGGCCCGGCCATCGAGCATCGCATGAATGGCTTCGACGGTGTTATGGCCATTGCGCCGCGGCACAGGGAAGCCAAAGCGCTTTTCGATGGCATCCAGCAGCGCCTCTGGCGGGCGCTCGTTGATGCCCATGGTGCGGTCACCCTGCACGTTGCTGTGGCCACGCACCGGGCACAGGCCGGCGCCGGGCACGCCGATGTTGCCACGCAGCATCTGCAGGTTGACGATTTCCTGAATGGTCGGCACCGAATGACGGTGTTGGGTGATGCCCATCGCCCAGCACATGATCACACGCTTGCCCTGGCAGTACATGCGCGCGGCCAGTTCGATATCGGCCAAGGTCAGGCCGGACTGTGCCTGGATGTGCGACCACGGCGTGGCGTCCACCACGGCCAGGTACTCATCGACGCCATGGCCATGTTCGGCGATAAAGGCGTGGTCGAACACGGCCGGTTCGCCGTTGGCCTGGGCTTCGCGTTCCCATTGCAGGACGAACTTGGCCATGCCGCGCAGCATCGCCATGTCGCCACCCAGGGCCGGGCGGAAGAAGGCGGTGTTGGTCGGGCGGTCACTGTTGGTCAGCATTTCCAGTGGGTTCTGGGGGTGCTGGAAGCGCTCCAGACCACGCTCCTTGAGCGGGTTGATGCACACCACCTGGGCGCCACGCTTTACCGCATCACGCAGTGGGTCGAGCATGCGCGGGTGATTGGTGCCGGGGTTCTGGCCCCAGACAAAAATGGCGTCGGCGTGCTCGAAGTCGTCGAAGGTGACTGTACCTTTGCCGACCCCGACGCTTTGCCCCAACGCCACGCCGCTGGCCTCATGGCACATGTTCGAGCAGTCAGGGAAGTTGTTGGTGCCGTAGGCGCGCACGAACAGTTGGTACAGGTACGCCGCTTCGTTGCTGGCACGTCCCGAGGTATAGAATTCGGCCTGGTCAGGGTTGGCCAGCTTGTTCAGTTCGCGGGCGATCAGGGCGAAGGCGGCATCCCAGCTGATCGGCAGGTAACGGTCGCTGGGTGCGTCGTAGACCATCGGTTCGGTCAGGCGCCCTTGGTACTCCAGCCAGTAGTCGCTCTGCTGCAGCAGCGAGGTGACGCTGTAACGGGCGAAGAAGGCTGCATCGACACGGCGCTTGGTAGCTTCCCAGTTCACCGCCTTGGCGCCGTTCTCGCAGAACTTGACCATGCCGCTTTCCGGGGAGTCCCCCCAGGCGCAGCCGGGGCAGTCGAAACCGCCGTTCTGGTTGGTCTTGAGCAGGGCGCGAATGTTCTTCAGCGCATTATCGCTGCCGACCCAGGCCTTGGCCACGCTACGCAGTGCGCCCCAACCGCCGGCGGGGCCGTGGTAGGGCTTGTAGCGAGGGGGGGAGGCTGGGGTGTTGTCCGGAAGTTGTTGGTACGAGGTCACGACTGTTACGACTCCGCCGCTGGGCTGTAGACCCGCGGTGCGCTGTGCTTGGGCAAGTGGATAAGGTTGAGGTTGTGCTTGCGCGCCCATTGCAGGGCAAGGCCGGTGGGCGCCGACAGGCTGACCAGGGTCTGGATGCCGGCACGCAGTACTTTCTGGATCAGCTCGAGGCTGCAGCGGCTGGTGACGATGGCCAGGCCACCCTGGGTGTCGATGCGTTGTCGCAGCAGGGCGCCGATCAGTTTGTCGAGGGCGTTGTGCCGGCCGATGTCTTCGCGGCCAAGCAGCAGTTCGCCTTGGCGGTCCATGAACAATGCTGCATGCACGGCACCGCAATGCTGGCCCAGTGGCTGGAAGGCGTCGATGCGCTCGCGCAGGCCGACCAGCCACTGGGCCGGGGGCAGGGGCGCACCCGGCAACACGGCCAGATCCGGCAGTGCCTGCTCCAGTGCCTCGACCCCACACAGGCCGCAACCACTGGTGCCGGCCAGTTGGCGGCGCTGGTTTTTCAGGTTCCAGAACGCCCGGCTGGAGATTTCCAGGTCGGCGTACAGTGCCGAGCCGCTGCCGGAGAGCTTGAGGTCGTAGATTTCTGCGGTGCCTTCGACAATGCCGCTGCCGACGCTGAAACCGACGGCGAAGTCTTCCAGATCGGTAGGGCTGACCAGCATCACTGCCTGGTTGAGGCCGTTATAGACAATGGCCAGGGCCACTTCCTCGGCCAGCGGGGTGCTGTCGCGTTTGGCGTCGCTGAGCTGGACGTAGTCGTAGGTGTTGCTGGCGGCGGGCATGGACAAGGGCGATGAGGCCGCGCAGACCGGAGGCTTGCTGTTCATCGGGGCGCTGAATACCGGCGGCTTTCTGATAGCACAAGCCTAGGCGCGTGGGCCGGCGGCGTCTAATCGCTAGGGTCTATGCCTTGATAGACCGCGTCGATTGGTCGCGCAGGGCGGAAGTGGTAAAGCTGACCTAGACTCCTGTGTCCAAGGTTTCGTCAACAAGGAGAGCGCAATGAGCCTGTTCAGTTTCGTGAAGGAAGCCGGCGAGAAGTTGATCGACCTGCTGACCCCTGGCAACGCCAATGCCGAGGAGCAGCTAAAGAAACACGTGGAAGCTGTTGGCCTGGGCAACCCCAACATCACCGCCACTGTAGAAGGAGACAAGATCATCCTAAAGGGTGAAGTGGCCAGCCAGGAAGAGAAGGAGAAGATCATCCTGGCGGCGGGCAACATCAGCGGCGTGGCCAGTGTCGAGGACCAGATCACCGTGACCGGGCCGGTAGTCCAGGCGGCAAGGTTCGTCACAGTGAAATCGGGCGACACACTTTCAGCCATTGCCATGGTCGTGTATGGCAATGCCAATCAGTACAACAAGATTTTCGAGGCCAACAAGCCGATGCTCAAACACCCGGACAAGATCTATCCGGGGCAGGTGCTGCGTATTCCTGACTGATCGCTGAAGTCTGTACAGGCCTCTTCGCGGGCGCGCCCGCGAATGGGGCCTTACAGGCCTACCAGTAACTCCCGGTAATCCTCGACCGCCGCAAACTCTTCAGTATCCCGCGGCCCTGCTTTGCTATCCGGCTGGCGCACCGCCAGCAAGTGCCCCACACCAAACCGCCGTGCACTGCGCAGAATCGCCAGCGTGTCATCGATGAACAGGCTGCGTTCCGGTTCGAAGCCGATATCCGCCTGCAGGGCATCCCAAAACTGCGGGCTTTCCTTCGCGTAGCCATAGTCGTGCGAGCTGATCAGCCGCTCGAAGTATGGTGCCAGCTCCACCCGCTCCAGCTTCAGAGACAGCGAGTCACGGTGGGCATTGGTGATCATCACGACACGCTTGCCAGCCTGGCGAATCGCCGCCAGGAAGGTATCGGCATCCGGGCGCAGGGCAATCAGGTCGGCAATTTCCCGCTTCAGCTCGCGAATGGGCAGGCGTAGCTCGCGGCTCCAGAAGTCCAGGCAGTACCAGTTCAATGTGCCGGCATTGCGTTCGAACAGCGGTTGGAGCTCCATTTCGGCCATGGCCCGGCTTACACCGTGCAGCTCGGCATAGCGCTGGGGCAGGTGGTCCAGCCAGAAGCGGTTGTCGTAATGCAGGTCGAGCAGGGTGCCATCCATGTCCAGCAGGACGGTATCGATGGCAGACCAGGGAAGAACAGGCATGGGAAACTCTCGATCAGTCGGCAAGCCACGGTATAGTAACCCGTTCACGCCAAGGAGCCGCCCCATGCGCCAGAAACCCACCGTACTCAGCCGCGAAATTGTCGCCAGTAGCCGCCTGTTCCGCGTCGAAGCCGTACAGCTGCGCTTCAGCAATGGTGCCGAGCGCACCTATGAGCGCCTGGTGGGCCGGGGTAACGGCTACGGCGCGGTGATGATCGTGGCCATGCTCGATGCCGAGCACGCCGTGCTGGTGGAGGAATACTGCGGTGGCACCGATGAATACGAGCTGTCGTTGCCCAAGGGCCTGATCGAGCCGGGCGAAGACGTGCTGGCGGCAGCCGACCGGGAGCTCAAGGAAGAAGCCGGTTTTGGCGCACGCCAGCTGGAGCACCTGACGGAACTGTCGTTGTCGCCGGGCTACATGAGCCAGAAGATTCAGGTGGTGCTGGCCAGCGACCTGTACGAAGAGCGCCTGGAAGGCGACGAGCCTGAGCCGATGCGGGTCGACAAGGTCAACCTGCGTGAGTTGTCGGCCTTGGCCATGCATCCGCAGTTCACCGAGGGCCGCGCCCTGGCGGCGCTGTACCTGGCCCGTGACCTGCTGATTCAGCGGGGGTTGCTGGAGCTATGAACGACCTGCAACTGATGCACGAAGTGGTCAAGCTGGCGCTGACGGCAGGCGAGGCGATCCTGCCATTCTGGCGCGCCGATGTCGCGGTAACCAACAAGGCCGACGATTCGCCGGTTACCGCCGCCGACCTAGCCGCGCACCGGGTAATCGCCGATGGTCTGCTGGCGCTGGCGCCGCAGATTCCGGTGCTGTCCGAAGAGGACTGCAATATTGCGCTGGCCGAGCGGCAAAGCTGGAGCCGCTGGTGGCTGGTCGATCCGCTGGATGGCACCAAGGAGTTCATTGCCGGCAGTGAAGAGTTCACGGTCAACATCGCCCTGATCGAGAACGGCGACGTGGTGTTTGGTGTGGTGTCGATGCCGACCAATGGACGCTGCTACTTCGGTGGGCGCGGGATGGGGGCCTGGCGTGCAGATGCCGGCGAGGCAGCCCAACCGATCCAGGTACGCAACGCCCCGCCGGAGGGCGAGCGTTTTACCGTGGTTGCCAGCCGTCGGCACTCCAGCGCGGAACAGGAAGCCCTGTTGTCCGGGCTTGGTGCTGCCGTGGGAGAGCTGGAGCTGGCCAATATCGGCAGCTCGTTGAAGTTCTGCCTGTTGGCCGAGGGCAGCGCCGATTGTTATCCGCGCCTGGCGCCGACTTCGCAGTGGGACACTGCTGCGGCGCAGGGTGTGGTGGAGGGGGCCGGTGGCGAAGTGATCGGGCTGGATGGCTTGCCGTTCCGGTATCCGCCGCGCGAGTCGCTGCTCAATCCGCATTTCCTGGCATTGCCTGCCAATGCTGCATGGCGCCAGGCCTTCCTGAACCTGATTTGACGGAGTCTCACCCTACCCTGTGGGAGCGGGCGAGCCCGCGAAGCAGGCACCGCGGTGCGGGGCACCGGCTTCGCCGGTGTTCGCGGGCCTGCCCGCTCCCACAGGTTTTGCGCCAGCCTTTGGGTTTTGTGCAGCGCAGTTGCTTTCAGCGGCTGCTGGGCTAGCGGTGCAGAACGTACTGGCCGCTGAACCTCACCGCCGGCTCGTCACTGCCGTCATTGCTCACCGTGGTCTCCAACGTCAACCGTGCCCGCCCACGCCGCTGGTACAGGGTCAGGAACCGCTCCCAGGTTTTCTCGTCTGGCGCGGAACAACGCGCCACCGCCGTGCCGGTCACTGGCAACGGGTAGCTGATCTGCCCTTCCTGGATGACGATATGCCCGTCATCGATCCCCAGTTCACGCAGGCGCAGGTGCAGCCAGCCCCAACCCACCAGCACTGCTGCGCAGTACAGGCTGCCGCCGAACATGGTGCTTTTGTGGTTGACGTTGGCCGCCAGCGGCAGTTGCAGGCGCAGGGTGTGCTGCTGCCAATCGATCACTTCCAGGCCCATTTCGCGGGTCAGGGGGATGTCGCTGTGCAGTACAGACTGCAGGTACTGGCTATCGGTGCTCATTAACGGTTGTCCTCTTGATCGTCATGCCCGCCGCTGCCGCCGTCGAAGTTCAAGCCATGCTTGCGCAGCTTGTCGTGCAAGGTTTTGCGGGGGATACCCAGTGCTTCGGCCAGGCTCCGCATGGAGCCGTGTGGCTGGGCCAGTTCGGCGGCGATCAGCGAACGTTCGAATTGCTCGACCTGTTCGCTGAGGTTGCCGCTGAGCATGGGCGCTGCCGGGGCTGCTGCCGAGGGTGCCTGGCCATCCAGTGCCAGCTCCAGGCCAAGGGCGAAACGCTCGGCGGCGTTCTGTAGCTCGCGGACGTTGCCTGGCCAGTCATGACGCAGCAGCAGGGCGCGTTGCGCGGGTTGCAGCGCATGCGGCGACAGGCCATGACGTTGGCTGGCAGCATCGGCGAAATGCTGGAACAACACCAATATGTCGTCGCCGCGTTCACGCAGTGGCGGAATACGCAGCGGCGCCACGTTCAGGCGGTAATACAGGTCTGCGCGGAAACGCCCTTGGTCGGCAGACTGACGCAGGTCTTCCTTGGTTGCGGCTATGATGCGGATGTCCAGCGGGATCAACTGGTTGCCGCCCAGGCGTTCGACCACTCGCTCCTGCAGCATGCGCAGCAACTTCACCTGTACATCCAGGCTCATGCTCTCGATTTCGTCGAGGAACAGCGTGCCGCCGTTGGCAAATTCGAACTTGCCGATACGGCGTTTCTGCGCGCCGGTGAACGCACCGGGCTCGTGGCCGAACAGTTCGCTTTCGACCACCGATTCGGCCAGCGCGCCGGCGTTGATCGCCACGAACGGCCCTTCGCTGCGGCTGGACAGGTCGTGCAGCGCGCGGGCCACCACCTCTTTGCCGGCGCCGGTTTCGCCCAGAATCAACACGTCGGCGCGGGTGCCGGCCAAAGCGCCGATCTGCTCGCGCAGGCGCAGCATGGCCGGTGAATGGCCGACCAGGCGGGTTGCCAGTTGCTGGCGGTCGCTCAGTGCCAGACGCAGGCTACGGTTGTCCAGCACCAGCCGGCGCAAAGCCAGGGCGCGGCGCACGCTGTCGAGCAGGGCGTCTGTGGCAAAGGGTTTTTCCAGGAAGTCATAAGCCCCGGCGCGCATCGCCTGCACCGCCAGCGGCACATCGCCATGGCCGGTAATCAGCAGCACCGGCAGTTCGCTGTCGCGGCCGTGCAGTTGTTCCAGCAACTGCAGGCCATCGATGCCCGGCATGCGGATGTCGCTGACCACCACGCCGGGCCAGTCGGCCTCGATACGCTCGGCCAGGCCTTGGGCTTCGGCCAGCGCGACTACCTTGAGCCCGGCCAGGTCCAGGGTCTGGCTCAAGGCTTGGCGCAGGTGGGGGTCATCGTCCACCAGGATGACCTGGGCTCGGCTGTCGATCAGTGTCTCGGTGGTCATGCCGAGGGGTCCTCCGAATTGGGCAAAGTAGCGCCAGATGCGGCCACCCGCAGCTGGAGAGTCAGCATTGCGCCACCTTCCGGGTGGTTGGCCAGCAGCAGTTCACCGCCCAGGGCGCGCATCAGGCTTTCACAGATGGCCAGCCCCAGGCCCAGGCCCTGGGTGCGGGTCTTGGTGGTGAAGAACGGCTCCTTGGCGTGCTCCAGGGCCTGGCGGCTGAAGCCGGGGCCGTTGTCACGGATGTACAGGTAGACGCAGTCATCACGCTGCTCGGCACTTAGCCACAGGCGGCGCGGGTTGGCTTTTTCGGTCAGGGCGTCGAGGGCATTGGCCAGCAGGTTGCCTAGCACTTGGCGCAGGCGGGTTTCGCCGGCCTGAACCCACAAGGTGGCTTCCGGCAGGTCGCGGATCAGCTCTACGGCCATCGCCCGGCGGCGCTTGGCCAGCAGCGCCAGGGCATCGTCCAGAGCCGGCTGCAGGGCCACGCTCTCCGGGGCATGACGGTCACGACGGGCGAAGGCACGCAGGTGGGCAATGATCGAGGCCATGCGCCCGGTCAGCTCGCCGATCAGCTTGAGGTTGCCGCGGGCGTCTTCGGTACGTTGGTGGTCGAGCAGGATCTCGGCGTTTTCTGCGTAGCTGCGGATGGCGGCCAGGGGCTGGTTCAACTCATGGCTGATACTGGCCGACATGGTGCCGAGCACCGACAGCTTGCCGGCCTGCACCAGTTCGTCCTGTGCGCGCACTGCCTCCTGCTGAGCGTTTTCGCGCTCCAGCACGGCATTTTTCAGGCGGGTGTTCAGGCCTTCAAGGTCGGCGGTACGTTCGGCCACGCGCTTTTCCAGTTCCTGGCGGCCACGGGCTTCGAAGTCGATGCGGTCGATGTAATGGCGCCGCCGTTGCATCACCAGGCCTGCCAGCAACATCAGTACCAGCAGCGTACCGGCACCGATGGCCATTACCGTCTGCACCGAGCGATCAACCAGCGTGCGCGGGGCGAGGATGCTGACTTGCCAACCAGTTTCCTTGATGTCGCGGGTCTGGGTGATCCAGGCCTGCGGGTTGAGAACCAGCGGCTGTGGGGCCTGGGTCGGATAGGGCTGGATGGCGATGATGGCCTGGCGCTCGGCGTCGGTCAGCGTGCGGGTAGCACGGAAGCGCCAGTCGGGCCGCGAAGTCAGGATGACCACGCCATTGTGATCGGTCAGCAACAGCTGCTCGGGCGTACGGCCCCACAGGGTTTCGGTGTGGTCGAGATCGACTTTGACCACCAGCACGCCGACGATCCGCTCGCGGTCGCGCACGGCCGCGGCAAAGAAGTAGCCGCGCTTGGCCGAGGTGGTGCCCTGGCCGAAGAAGCGGCCAAGGTGGCCGGCCATGGCTTCGTTGAAGTAAGGGCGGAAGGCGAAGTTTCGGCCGACGAAGCTGTCGTGCTTGTCCCAGTTCGAGGCGGCCAAGGTGTTGCCGCTGACGTCCATCAGGTACATCACCTCGGCACCGGTCTTCTGCACGATGTCCTTGAGCAGGCGGTTGGCGTTGGTCACCGCTTCCAGGCGGAAAGGGTCGGCCAGCACGCCACGCAGCGCTGGCAAGTCGCCGAGAATTTGCGGCAAGGTCTCGTAGCGGTGCAGGGTGCCGAGCAGGTTGGCGACATACAGGTCGAGAGTCTGGCGGTTCTGCGAGGCCAGTTCTTCCTGGTAATAGCGTTCGGCCAAGTGATGCAGGGGCCATAGTAATGGGGCCAAGATCAGCGCCAGCAGGGCCAGGCTGCGCCAGCGGGGACGGCGTGGGGGCGTGGGCTTTGCAATCATCAGGTAAATGCGCCAGAAAAGTCTGACGCAATTATGCGCTAGTTAAGGCAGCACTTCCGCCTCTGCCAATGGCAGGCCCACCTTGTCCTTGTCCGATAACAGCGGTGGCTGCTGCAGCCCCCAGTCGATGGCCAGTTGCGGGTCGTCCCAGCGGATACAGCGGTCGGCGCCAGGGTTGTAGTAGTCGGTGGTCTTGTAGAGGAACTCTGCCGATTCACTCATCACCGCAAAACCGTGGGCGAAGCCAGGCGGAATCCACAGCTGGCGATGGTTGTCGGCTGACAGGTGCACCGCGACCCATTTACCGAATGTTGGCGAGCTTTTGCGCACGTCCACGGCGATATCGCGGATTTCCCCGTGCACCACGCGCACCAGCTTGCCCTGGGTGTTTGCCACCTGGTAGTGCAGCCCACGGAGCACGCCCTTGATGGAGCGCGAGTGGTTGTCCTGGACGAACGTCACGTTCACGCCGGTTTGCTCTGAGAACTCACGGGCGTTGAATGCCTCGAAGAAAAAACCACGGCTGTCAGCGAACACCTTCGGCTCGATGATCAGTACTTCAGGGATTGCTGTAGGGATGATGTTCATAGCGGCTCGCTGGCCCGTCGTTCAAGTATTGACCCTAGTCGGCCTTGCCGGAAATTTCCGCGCGTAGCTGTAACAGGATGCATAAGGTGTGGCTATGGTAGACAGCAGGCCGTTCCTTTCACCAGACCAGCGCTGATAGGTGTCGATTGTTATCGATTTAAATTCGCCGAATGGCGCGGAATTCTTCGATTTTCAGGCTTCAAATATCGATATATATCGGTTATAAATTGACAAACGCCCCAGCATACCCGGCTCAGGGCCATCACAGAGGTCACCCATGAAAACCCTCAACTCCACGCCCCGTGCCGATGGTTTCCACATGCCCGCCGAGTGGGCCCCACAAACTCAGGTATGGATGGTCTGGCCGGAGCGCCCGGACAACTGGCGTCTGGGCGGCAAGCCGGCGCAGGCTGCCCACGTAACCCTGGCCAAGGCCATTGCCCGTTTCGAACCTGTCACCGTCGCGGTCTCCGCCGGCCAGTACGAGAACGCCCGGCGCCAACTCGACCAGCCGAACATTCGTGTGGTTGAAATCAGCAACGACGATGCCTGGGTGCGTGACACCGGCCCTACCTTCGTCATCAACGACCATGGCGAAGTGCGCGGTGTAGATTGGGGCTTCAACGCCTGGGGCGGCTTCGATGGCGGCCTGTACGCACCCTGGAACCGCGACGAGGAACTGGCCGCCAAGGTGCTGGAAATGGAGCGCTGCCAGCGCTACCAGACCGAAGGCTTTGTGCTGGAAGGTGGTTCGATCCACGTAGACGGTGAAGGCACCGTGATCACCACTGAGGAATGCCTGCTCAACCGCAACCGCAACCCGCACCTGAGCCGCGAGCAGATTGAAGCGGTGCTGCGCGATCACTTGGCGGTCGACACCGTGGTATGGCTGCCCGATGGCCTGTACAACGACGAAACTGACGGTCACGTCGACAACTTCTGCTGTTACGTGCGCCCGGGTGAAGTGTTACTGGCCTGGACCGATGATTCCAACGACCCCAACTATGCGCGCTGCCACGCGGCCATGGATGTGCTGAAGAACACCCGCGACGCCAAGGGCCGCGAGTTCATCGTGCACAAGATGCCGATCCCGGGCCCGCTGTTTGCCACTGCCGAAGAGTGCGCCGGTGTCGACCAGGTCGCCGGCAGCCAGGAGCGTGACCCGTCGGTGCGCCTGGCGGGTTCGTACGTGAACTTCCTGATCGTCAACGGTGGCATCATTGCCCCAAGCTTCGACGACCCGGCAGATGCTGAAGCCAGAGCGATCCTGGCAAGGATCTTCCCCGACCATGAGGTGGTGATGATCCCGGGCCGCGAGCTGCTCTTGGGTGGCGGCAACATTCACTGCCTGACCCAACAGCAGCCGGCGCCGGTCAAGCGCTGAGCCCGTAATGAATGAGAGGCCCGTCATGTGACGGGCCTCTTTTTTGCGCGGGCGACGCCCGGAGGCCGAGCTGGCATACGTTTTGTATTGTTTTTCAAGCAGATAGCGAGATGGCACGGTCAGGCCGCGCCTCTGATCTGTAACAATACCTACGTAAATTAGCCGCTCACGGGCCAGGGAGTACGTGTGGACATGAACGCAGCAAGTGAGTCGGCTTTGCGCCCATCGGCAGTTGATCGCCAATCGCTCAGGCTTTTGGCGAAGCGGTTGAAACACCATGGAAGCATCAGGGTCAGGACGACCGACCCACGACGTCTGCTTGCCGGGCGATACCCCCAAGGGTTGATCAGCGAAGCAGAGATGCAGGCGCTGATGGCGGTGTGGCACTGATCGGATCGGTATTACTTGTACCGGCCTCTTCGCGGGCATGCTCGCGAAGAGGCAGGTACAGGCAACTTAAAATCAGAAACTGTAGCTACCCGTCACCACAAGGCTACGCGGATCGCCCACCTGGATCTGCGCCGCACTGGTCGCCGAGCTGTAGTAGGTCTTGTCAGCAATGTTGCTCAATGCCGCCCGCACATCCCAGTCATGGGTCCGATACCCCGCCAGTGCATCCCAACGGCCATACCCTGGTAATACCGTGGTGTTCTGGTTGTCCGCATAACGCTCGCCCACCAGTGTCAGCCCGGTTTCGGCGTACCACCCCAATTCTGGCTTCCAGGTCACGAACAGGCTGCCATTGCGCTTGGCCACGTCATTGATGCGGTTGCCTTCCTGGCCGTTATTGTCCTTGACGATGATCGCATCCTGCAGGCCAATGCCGCCGCGTACATACCAGTTGCCGACGATGTTGCCGGTGGCAGTCAGCTCGATGCCGCGTGAACGCTGCATGCCGCTGAGCAAGATGATGTTCGGGTCGTTTGGGTCGCGGGTGCGGCGGTTGTAAAGTTCCAGCTCGTAGATGGCCAGGGTGGTGGTCAGGCGCTGATCCAACCAGTCGCTCTTTACGCCTATTTCTTTCTGCCGGGTCTCTTCCGGGTCGGTTTTATTGGTGTTGCCCTGTGCCCCTGGGGTGATGCCGATCAAGCCGCCACCCACCGGTGAGAAAGTCTTGCTCCACGAGGCGTAGAACGAATGGTCGCGCCATGGCGTGTAGACCACGCCCAGGCGTGGGCTGGTGCTGTTGCTGTCCTGCGGTTCGCGCAAGCCATCCTTGTTGGTGGTTTCCACTTCGAACTGGTCAAAGCGTACGCCGGCGAGAACCTGCCACTGATCGTTCAGGCGAATCTGGTCCTGCAGATAGACCCCGCGGCTGTCGACCACGGTGTGGTTGTAGCTCGATACCGCCAACGTACCATTGTGTGGCTGGCTGGGTTTGCCCAGGCCTGGCAGGCTCTGGCTGCCGGCGCTGTATAGCAGCGGATCGCGCCGCTGGTTGCCGAACTCCAGGCCCAGCAGCAGCTTGTGTTCAAGGCCCAAGGTGTCGAAGTCGCCCTCGGCCTCCAGGTTGTTGAACAGGTTGCGGGTGTTCAGGTCCTGCTGCCAGCGTTGGCGGGTCAAGGTATTGGTGCCGGCGTTGTAGCCCGTGACATAGGTGTTGTCGAACTCGCTGTCGAGTTTGAACAGGCCCAGGGTGTGGCGCAGCTGCCAGGTTTCGTTCAGCTGGTAGTTCAGACGCGAGCGCAGCGACTGGGCGCGGTCGTCAATGTAGTCGCGATGGTCGCCGTAGGTGGCGCTGCGGCTGACGTCTGCCGGGCGGCCGTTGACACTCGGGATGCCGCGGTCTGGTGTGCGGTTGTAGCGGCTGTATTCATACTGCACCAGCCAGTTCAGGTCGGGGGTGATCTGCCAGCTGATCGACGGGGCGAACAGTTGGCGGCTGCCGTCGATACCCTCGCGAAAGCTGTTGTTGTCCTGGTTGCCCATGTTCAGGCGCAGGCTGACCGTGTCGCTGGGGTCGGCGCTGAGGTCGGCATACAGGCTGCGCAGGTCTTCGCTGCCGGCCTGCGCTTCGATGGTCGAGCGGCGACCCGGCTCCGGTGCCTTGCTGACCCTGTTGACGATGCCGCCCTGGCTGCCACGGCCATACAGTACCGCTGCAGGCCCCTTCAGCACTTCGACCCGCTCGATGTTGTGCAGGTCGCGGATGTACTGGCTGTCGTCGCGGATACCGTCCAGGTAGAAGTCGTTGCTGGCCTCGAAGCCGCGGATGCGTACGCTGTCAAAACGGGTGTCGGCGCCGCTGCTGACGTTGGGGATACCCTCCAGCGCCTTGCCCAGCGTGTTGCTGCCGTAATCCAGCACATTGGCGGTTTTCACCGTATCGATGGCCTGCGGCACATAACGCACGGGCGTCGAGGTGCGGGTTGCGGTGCTCACCTCCTTGACCCGCGGGTTGTCCTTCTCGCGTTCGCTGTCGGCGGTAACCGACGACTCCGGCAGTGTGGTGGCGGCGGCACTGGCCAGGCTGGCGCTGAACAGCAGCGACAGGCCGAGCGTCAGGGGTGAAAGACGGCAGGGTACAAGCATGGGCACATCCGGGACGGGCAGTTGAAAATAAAGTGCGAATGGTAATGCTTGTTATTTGCTCTTGCTTGGGTATTTGTAAAGGCTTGTCTTTACATATGTGTCCGTTTGTAACAGCCTCTGCGGCCACGCTCTGCCTGCTCCCAGGAAATTGTCCGTTCGATCAAATGGCAATTTCCTACACAAGATAAATTGCCCGCTGATAGCGCAAACCTGCATGGAAATGCACCAGACAGGCCGGTAATTTCGGTTATATCAACCTGCATTTCACGACTTTTTGACATTTGTAATCGCACACGGCTAGGATTCGGCCAACGCCTGCTGGCCATGGTATTGGCCAAGCTGCTGCCAAGGGCCGCCGTGAAATTACCGGTCGGCCCACCCGGCTGGATCCGCATAGCGTCGAACCTACGAAGGGGCGTTGGTTCCTGGCGTCATATTGCAGCGCGTTTTTGATTAAGAAATAAGGAAAACAACATGTTGAAAACCAGGATCAGCCTGGTCGCCCTGGCGATGATCGCCGCGACCCAGGCTCAGGCCAATGACCAGGCTGACAGCAAGGGCTTCATCGAGGACAGTCACGCCAACGTCCTTCTGCGCAACGCCTACATCAACCGTGACAAGAAGCATGGCACCGACGACCAGATCGAATGGGGCCAGGCGTTCATCGCCAACTTCTCCTCCGGTTTCACCCAAGGCACCGTTGGCGTCGGTGTAGACGCATTCGGCCTGTACGCCGTGCGCCTGGATGGCGGCAAAGGCCACAATGGTGGTGGCGGCGTCGACTTCTTCAAGCCGCACGAAACCACCAATGCCGAAGGCAACGCCAGCTCGCCGCACAACCTGGCGCGTGGTGGTGCTGCTGTGAAGTTCCGCATTTCCAACACCGTGCTGAAGTACGGTGACCAGATGCCAGCACTGCCAGTGCTGCAGTACGACGATGCACGTCTGCTGCCAGAAAGCTTCACCGGCACCCTGATCACCTCCAAAGAGATCCAGGGCCTGGAACTGAACGCCGGCCGCTTCACCCAGGAAGCGCGCAAGAGCGCCGAGCGCCGTGATGGTGGTGGCCTGAAGTCGATCAACGTCCTCGGTGGCAGCTACAAGTTCACCGACAACTTCACCGCTTCGCTGTACACCGCCGACAACGAAGACGTGATGAAGAAGCACTACCTGGGCTTGAACTACGTCTTCCCGATCGCCAGCGACCAGTCCCTGACCCTGGACTTCAACGGCTACAAGTCGGACATCAACAACAAGTACGTAAAAGCCGCAGGCCTGAACGGCGACTCCAACACCATCTGGAGCCTTGCAGCCACCTACGCGTACGGTGCGCACTCGTTCACCCTCGCTCACCAGCGCAGCACCGGCAGCACGGGCTACAACTACGGCTTCTACCAGAACGCCGGCGGCGTGGGTGACGGTGGTTCCACCATCTACCTGGCCAACTCGTACTGGTCCGACTTCAACGCCGAAGACGAGCGCTCCTGGCAACTGGGCTACGGCCTGGACTTCGGTGCCTACGGCATTCCGGGCCTGACCTACAAGCTGGCTTACGTGGTGGGTGACAACATCAACACCCGCAACGTCGCCAACCCGCAAGGCTTCGGCGAAGGTAAAGAGCGCGAGATCTTCAACCAGATCCGTTACGTGGTGCAGGACGGCCCGGCCAAGGACCTGTCGATCAAGCTGCGTAGCTCGTTCTTGCGTACCAACAACGCCGTGCAGCAGAACGGTTACAACGACGACGGCAACGAAGTCCGCGTATTCGTCGAGTACCCGATCAGCATCTTCTGATTCTGATCTGATGTATCGAACAGCCCCGGCCTATGCCGGGGCTGTTTCTTTTCGGCGAACGGTTACTGTTTGAGCCGGCGCTGGGCTTACGGTCTCCGGTGCAAAGCTGTCGCTACGCGCCATCCGCCACATCCGCGCATAAAACTCGCTTTCGATCGAGCCACTGAGTAACTCACCTGGTTTGAGGAATGTGTGCAAGTCTGAAAACAACCCGATTTCGCTGGGGCTGACGCGCCGTGCCAGGTGTTTGGGCTTGAGCTCCGAAGGGTGCTCCAGGCCTGCGGCAGCCAGCATCTCGGCCAGTGCGTGCAGTGTGTTGCGGTGGAAGCTGGCTACCCGCTCGGCCTTGTCTGGCACCACCAGAGCGCGCTGGCGCAGAGGGTCTTGGGTCGCCACGCCGGTCGGGCACTTGTTGGTGTGGCAGCTCTGCGACTGAATGCAGCCAATGGCAAACATGAAACCGCGTGCCGAATTGACCCAGTCAGCGCCGATGGCCAATACGCTGGCAATGTCGAAGGCGCTGACGATCTTGCCCGCCGCGCCAATGCGGATGCTGGAGCGCAGGTTCAGGCCGACCAACGTGTTGTGCACGAACATCAGGCCTTCGCGCATCGGCACGCCCATGTTGTCGCTGAACTCGCGAGGTGCCGCGCCGGTGCCGCCTTCCTTGCCGTCGACAACGATGAAGTCAGGGGTGATGCCGGTGGCGAGCATGGCCTTGGCAATGCCCATGAATTCCCAAGGGTGGCCCAGGCAGAACTTGAAGCCAACGGGCTTGCCACCCGAAAGCTCGCGCAGGCCGGCTACGAACTGCAGCAGCTCGACCGGTGTGCGGAAGGCGCTGTGCGCCGCGGGCGAAATGCAGTCCTCGCCTGCGCGTACGCCACGGGTCTCGGCAATTTCGGGGCTGACCTTGTGCCCCGGTAAAATGCCGCCGTGGCCAGGCTTGGCGCCCTGGCTGAGCTTGATCTCGATCATCTTCACCTGTGCCGAGCGGGCCTGTTCGGCGAAGCGCTGTGGATCGAAACGACCGTCCTCGGTGCGGCAGCCGAAGTAGCCGCTGCCAATTTCCCAGATCAGATCGCCGCCGTGTTCACGGTGGTACGGGCTGATGCTGCCTTCGCCAGTGTCATGGGCAAACCGGCCCATGCGCGCGCCGCGGTTGAGCGCGGCGATGGCGTTGGCGCTGAGGGCGCCGAAACTCATCGCCGAGATGTTGAAGATCGAGGCCGAGTAGGGCATTCGGCATTGCGGCCCGCCGATGGCAATGCGGAACGACGCAGGGTCTGGCGTGGCCACCGGTAGCATGGAATGGCTGATGAATTCGAAACCAGGTTTGTAGGCGTCGTTGAGCGTGCCGAACGCTTTCTCGGCGCTTTCGTTCTTGGCGCGGGCGTAGACCAGCGAGCGTTGCGAGCGGGAGAACGGCAGCTTGTCGTCGTCACCTTCGATCAGGTACTGGCGGATTTCCGGGCGGATGGTTTCGATCAGGTAACGGATATTGCCCAGGATCGGGTAGTTGCGTCGCACCGCATGGTGGCTTTGGCGCAGGTCATTCAGACCGACCAGGCTGAGCAGCGCGGTGATCAGCGTTACCGGCCACAGCCAGGCATGTTGGGCCAGCAGGGGCAGGCTGGCGAAAGTGAAGACAAGGCAGAGTACGAGGCAGGCGTAGCGGCTGGGAAGAGAGTGTTTCATGGGTCCATCGCAGGCAGGATGACCGGGCCTAGGATAGGCAAACGCAGGGGACGGAAAACCTGGGTAATCGGTAAAAGACTGTTACCTGATTGCGAATTCCCAGGCCTGCGCAGTCCTATGGTGTGGGGCTGCTCCCACAGAAGATCGCGTTAGCCAGGCAGCAGTATGCTGACCCGCAATCCACCGCTCTCACGGTTCGACAATATCAGCTCACCCCCATGGCTGGCGGCGATCCGCTGGGCAATGCTCAGCCCCAGCCCATATCCGCCGGATGCCTGGTTACGCGATCCCTCACCGCGCACGAACGGGTCGGTGATGGTCGGCAGCAGCGCTGGCGAAATGCCTGGTCCACGGTCGTCGATGTGGATGAACACTCCTGTGGTGGTCCGCTCCAGCGTGACAGAAACATCCTTGGCATAACGCAACGCATTGACCAACAAGTTCTGCAGGCAGCGCTGCAGCAGCAGGGCATCCCCCCGCAGGCTGTTCACCCGGCCGTGCACCGGCAGTGGTTCCTGGTCAGTCGCCAGGTCCGCACACTGGCGCGTCACCAGCCGGTCCAGGTCCACCTGCTGCAAATTCTGCTGCTCTCCGGCACGCAGGTAATCCAGAACCTGACCGATCATATTGTCCATCTGCGTGATGTTCTGCCGCAGGCGCTGACGGTGTTCGTCATCGGGTAAGCGCTCCAGTCGCAGGCGCATGCGGGTCAGTGGGGTGCGCAGGTCATGAGACACGGCGGCCAGGAAGTAGGCCTTGTCGTTGACCATGGCAATCAGCCGCTGCTGCATCGCGTTGAATGCCTGCGCCGCCTGGCGCACTTCCTCCGGGCCATCCAGTGCCAGGGGAGGCTGCTCGAGGTTGCTGCCCAGGCCGCGTGCGGCATCGGCCAGGCGCCGCAACGGGCGCAGGCACAGGCGCACGGCAACCAGGCACACCAGCAACACCGCGACGATGCGCAGCGCATACACCCGCAGCAGGTAATCGCTGATCAGCACCCAGGCCGACTCGCCGCTCCAGCCCTGCAGTTCCTGGCCCGCAACGGTCAGCCAGTGGCCATCGGCCAGCGGCACCGCGAACTGGATATGCGCCTGGGCCGTGCGCAGGCCGAACAGGCTGCGCCAGACGATCGGCTGGCCCAGTTCGTCGGTGAGTTGCACGTTCATCAGGCGCACGTCCTGGGCATGCCCCAGCTCGTACTTCAGGGCCTGCTGCAACAACAGCTCGACCCGCCTGTGCCCGCGGCGCTCGTCATGCTCTTGCGCAGGCAGGCTTTCGACGCAGTGAAGCTGGTAGTGGGCTGGCGCCTGCAGCGTACCGCCGTGGCAGTCGGCCTGGGCAATCAGGGGGGCGCTGCGTGCAGCAACCAGTCGCACGGGCACCTCTAGCGCCTGAGCGAAACGCACATCGAACCAGATGCTGCTCGACATCAACTGGATCACCAGCGTGCCACTGACCATGATCAGCAGCAGTTGACCAAACAAGGTGCGGGGCCATAGCCGGTGAAACCAGCGCATGTCAGGCACCGGCCGCGAGGGGGGCGAGACTCAGCAGGTAGCCTTCGTTGCGGATGGTCAGGATTTGCGCGGTGCCCGCCGGCGCCCGGCGCAGCTGCTGGCGCAGGCGGCTGACACACATGTCCACCGAACGGTCGTCGGGCAGGTGATCGCGGCCGAACGCGCTGCGGGTCAGTTGGTCACGGGAGACCACTCGGTTGTTGGCTTCCAGCAGTTCGCGCAGCACGCGGTAGTCGGAGCGCGGCAGGGTCAGGGTCTCGCCATCCGGGCGGGTGAGCAGGCGCTTGACGTGTTCCAGGCGAAAGCCTGCGAACAGCTGGGCGTCCACCATAGGTTCTTCGGCAGAGGTGCCCAGGCGTTGCGGACGACGCAGTACGGCTTTGATCCGGGCGATCAGTTCGCGTGGTTCGAAGGGCTTGGCCAGATAGTCGTCGGCGCCTACTTCCAGGCCGATGATGCGGTCCAGCGTGCCGCCCTTGGCTGACAGCATGATCACTGCCAACCCAGGTGTGGCCTGCAACTGCCTGCACAGGCTAAGGCCGTCCTCACCCGGCAGCATCAGGTCGAGCACCACCAGCTCCACTTTGTGCCGGGCCAGCTGGTCACGCATCTGTTGACCGTCTGCTGCCGCCAGCACGTTGTAGCCGGCATCGGTCAGGTAATCACAAAGAAGTTCGCGGATCTCGTCGTCATCATCGACAACCAGCAGGGTCGTGCTCATGCAGAAAAACACCTGTTAGGTGAGGGCCGGCGGCGCTCGTTACGTTCAATTACATCCCCGTACATGTCGGGTCTGGAGCCCGGAGGGCTGATCCCTAGAATCCTAACAAAAAATCATCTGCAAATACGAAGCCTTCCCAAATGAATCCCCAAAGCATCACGCCAGTGTTCATCCCCTTCAGTCAAAGTGGCAATTGCCTCAAGCCGCTGGCCTTCTGCGTCGCCGTCGCCATCAGCGGTGGTGCAGTGGCTGCCGACGGCAAACCCCTTGAACTCGACGCCACACAGATCGAAGACAGTGCATTACTGCCTGCCGACGATGCCGGCCAGTTGGGCTACACGGTCGAGAGCACCCGCAGCTCCACTGGCCTGGCACTGACGCCACGGCAGACACCGCAATCGGTTACCACCATCACCCGCCAGCAGATGGATGACCGCGACATCCACACCATCGAGCAGGCATTGGAAACCGCCCCAGGCGTAACGGCCAACAAGTCCGAGGTGGGTGGGCGCACCGACTACCGCGCGCGTGGATACTCGATCAGCAACTGGAAGGTCGATGGCCTGCAGACCCAGGGCGGCTCCGATTTCAGTGGCAGCGGCAATGCGCTGAACATGGACCTGTACGAACGCATCGACATCGTGCGCGGCGCCAACGGCCTGCTGGGCGGCACCGGCGACCCCTCGGCCACCGTCAACCTGATCCGCAAGGCACCGACCAAAACCTTCGGCGGCAGCGCTTATGCCACTTATGGCAGCTGGGACAAGCGTCGTCTGGGTGCTGACTTGAACCTGCCGCTGTCCGAAGATGGCCGCCTGCGTTCGCGCTTCGTGATGTCCCAGCAGGATGCCAACTCGTTCCGCGACAACCAGTCCGAACGTTCCCGCGCCGCGTTGGCCAATTTCGAGTTCGACCTGGACGACGCCACTACCTTGGGCGCCGGTTACCAGTATGAATACAACAAGGTCGTGGGTGGCGGCTGGGGCGCGAACATCCCGATCTGGTACCGCGACGGCAGCAAGACCGACTTGCCGCGCAGCACCAACGTGGTGCCCAGCTGGAGCTTTGGCGAGTACACCACCCGCACTGCGTTCGGTTCGCTCGAGCACCGCTTCGACAACGACTGGACCCTGGACCTGAAAGCCGCCCAGGCCACCACCGAAGCCCTGAACCATCGCGGCCTTGCCAAGGTGAATTCGGCCGGGCGCGGCAGCTACGGCGGCTATTGGGACCAGGACGGCAGCGGCGCAGTACTGAATGGTTTGCACAGCTCCAGCGACACCACCCAGCAGTCGGCGCAGATCGACCTGTCTGGCCCGTTCCAGCTGTTCGGCCGCACCCACCAGGCGATGGTCGGCTACAACGACAGCCGCACCGTCGGCTGGTCGCCCCAGTACACCTGCACCATGGTCGGCGACGGCATGACCAGCGCGCCTGCACTGGGTTGCCAGTTCCGCGCCAACAACGGCTTCCCGGTGACCGACTGGCACAATGGCGTGGATGACGACTACGACCTCATCGCCTCGCGCACCGGCCTTCACAGCAAGACCACCACCCGTCTGCAGGGCATGTACGCCGCCACCCGCCTGAGCATCACCGACCCGTTGTCGGTGATCGTTGGCGTGCGCACCAGCAACTATTCCTCGGTCACCCGCAGCGTGGCCGGCGAGCGCAGCAGCCAGGAAGAAAACGGCATCGTCACCCCTTACCTGGGCGCGGTGTATGACCTCAATGTCAACTACTCGGTATACGCCAGCTACACCGATATCTTCACGCCGCAAACGTCTGAAACCAGCAGCGGCAGCAAGGTCGAGCCGATTCGTGGGCAAAGCTACGAGACAGGTATCAAGGGTGAGTGGTTCGATGGCCGCCTGAACGCCTCGGCGGCGTACTTCCGCACCAAGCAGGAAAACAAGGCCGTGTTGGACGGCGACCTGACCACCCCGACTGGCGGCAGCGCCTACAAGGCCGGCTCCGGGCAGGAAACCGATGGTATCGACCTGGAAGTCGCAGGCGCCCTGACCCCCAACTGGAACGTCTACGCCGGTTACACCTACCTGCACTTTCGCCGCGTCGACAGCGACGGCCGCAGCGACCCGTCGCACTTGTTCAAGGCCTCCACCACCTACCGCCTGAGCGGCCCGCTCGACCGCCTGACCCTGGGCGCCGGCGTGACTGCGCAGACCAACATCCGCGCCATCTCCAGCCCTGCTGGCCAGCCTACTAACGGTGTGAGCAATGGTGCCACTGACGTGAACTGGTCCGGTTATGCCATCTGGAATGCCATGGCCAAGTACCAGCTGACCGACGACACCAGCGTCAGCCTCCACGCCAACAACCTGTTCGACAAGCACTACTACAGCCAGTACGGGTTCTATGCCGGGGCGATTTATGGCGACCCGCGTAACCTGTCGTTGACGGTAAGCACCGCGTTCTGATCAAGCCCTTCCACAAGGCCTGGCGCTGTACCTGTAGGAGCGGGTTCACCCGCGAACACCGGCGCAGCCGGTGCCTGCAACCGCACCGCCAGCTTCGCGGGCATGCCCGCTCCCACAGAACCAGCGCTGGGCCGCCAAGCGGCCCTTTCTTACTTGGGCTCTGCCGCTTGCCCTGGATCAACCGGCTTCTCCAACTGGCCCTCGAAGCTATCCCAATCCTCGCCAAACAGCTCCACCGGATGCATGGTCCGGTCTGCGCCATTGCCCCAGGCTAGCGCTTTGGCAGGGCAGTACAGGTCGCAACCCCAGCAGATACGCTCGGGGTGGCGAGGGTTTGTGGGGAATCTCTTGGCCATGCTCATCCTCCCTCAGGGCTGCCTGTTCTGAACGTAAACCCCTCGCCCAGCCCGCCGTTTGACCGCCATCAATCCATTGGCGATCAACTGAGGTGAATGTCTTACAATCTAGCGAGCCTCGCCTTGGCGGGGTATCGCAGGGTCGATGATGCACATTGCTGTATCGCAAAAGGAGTTGCTTTGGTGCCCCATTCAACCGGTAAGCGCGGCGTGAGTTACGATCCGTCGCAACGGCGGCAGCGCAGGGACATTCCATCCATCGTGCGTCGGGTGACGCTGGGCGTTGTGGTCGTCTGGTTGGTACTTGTGGCAAGCCTGGGCGGGTGGATAGTGCAGCGCCTTACAGCAGAAGAACTCGACAACCTGGCGGCAGGCACCGAATACGAGGCTCAGATTACGGGGCGTGTGGTAGACCGCCTGTTCACCGAGATGGCCAGCGTGGCCAACATGGTGGCCCGTCAAAGCGAGGTGATCCAACTCGCTGCCCGATATCGCCATGATCCGCCCGGTTTCGCGGCACTCACGCGTGAGGAGCGCGCTTCGAAGTTCACCCGTGACCCGCTGGTGCGAAGCGTGGGTGATTTCATGGATAGATTGGCCAGTGATCTTCACTATGCCCGTATCTACATGAACAACCTCTCAGACGATACGGTGACGGCCAGCAACTGGGCGGAGTCATTCAGCATCGTTGGCCAGATCTATACGGGCAGGGCCTACCTCCTCGACGCATTGCGCACTGGCAGTGGTGAAATGTTCGGCATTGCCCGCCTGAACAAAACCCCCTCCTATTTCGTAGCCAGCCGCATCGACGATGCTGACGGCAAGCCACTCGGCTCTGTCACGGTCAAGTTCGATGCCCCGGACATCGCCCTTTACCTGACAGGGCGTCACATTGCCTTGATTGTGAACCGTCAGGGCCGTGTGACCACCGCTTCCAGCGAACCCTTCATGCTGCGTAACGTGGCGGCACTGCTCCCGCCCGATATTCGCAGGCCTCTGGATGGCGACGAAGAGCCGGGCGAGCCCATGGATATCCGCGCTGTGGCAGCCGCGGCTCAGGCCAATCAATGGCTCATTGACGGGCACCCTTATCTGGTGCATCGCCAGCCCCTGAACGACGCGCAATATCAGCTGCTGACGCTGGCAAAGCTTGATCACCTGCAGCCGATGCGTCAGCAGTACTACTGGACCGGCGCCTCTGTGGCAGCGCTCGGGTTGATCTTGATCTTGCTCTCCAGCCGTGTGGCCGGGCAGATGCTATTGCGCCGCCAGGAAGAACGCTATGCAGCCAACTATGACGCGCTGACCGGGTTGAAGAACCGGCGTGCGATCCTGGCTGCCTTGCATCGGCATTTCGCGTTGGCGAAGCGAACGGGGCAGGGGGTGCTGGTGGCATTTATCGACCTCGACGAATTCAAGGCGATCAACGACACCTACGGGCACGAGGTGGGGGACAAGTTCCTGATCGAAGGCAGCCGGCGCTTGCAGGGCGGGTTGCGGGCAACGGATGAACTTGGGCGCTGGGGTGGTGACGAGTTCGTTGTGATCGGCTTGACCGCTTCGATCCATCCGGGCGAAATGGCCAAAACTGCCGCAGCGATGCGCAGACGGCTGGTGCCGCTGCTGATTGGTAGCTACGAGTTTGACGACTGCCGGTTCGATTACGCGGGTGCGAGTTTTGGAATTACCAGTGTTGATCCCGCTGCGACTTCGCTGCAGGCCGCGCTTAAAGCGGCGGATCAGTTGATGTATGCCGATAAAGAGGTGCGGCGGGGGTTGCGGAGGGTTTGAGAGGGGGGAGGGCGGGCATAACGGCACTGAAAACAAAAAAGCTCATCTTTCGGTGAGCATTTTTGATACTGCGTATGGTGGCACCAGGAGTCGAAAAGGCGCACAATACTTTGAATGTAAAGAAATAAACTTTATCTTCTGAAGTAGAATATCCCAGTTTGTACCCTTAATTTCGGGGCGTACCATCCCTACTATTCAGGCTTGGGGTGCTGCAAATTTTACGCGTACTCAAGATCTTTTATAGGGTGTTATTGATTTTTGGTGATGATTGTAATCGCTTCTTTTGCAAACTTGTTATGTGGTTCGGCCTGTAGTAAAAAATTTAACTTTCCGATTAGCGACTCAATATAGAAAGGGTTTCTGATTTTCATTTTAGAAGTGTGGGAGTTGAATCCATATTTCGATATGTAATGTAGCTCTAGTTTGAGTTGTCGCTTGAACTTTCTAGGCGCTTTTAGCTCTGTGCCGGTTACAGATAAACCAGTGACTATTCGTTGGTTTGCGCCAAGTTGAAGCCTGGTTTTCTCTTGGTTCACGAGTAAGCCGAAGGAAGTGACTATTGACTCGACTATGTCTATTATTTTGTGCGGAATATAATTTCCGGAAAAGGTCAGGTCGTCGGCGTAGCGGGTGTAATTTAAGTTAAATTCTTCCGATAGTTTTGATAGTCGCTGGTCTAGCGAGATCAATAAAATATTAGTCAAATAAGGGCTTGTTGATGCGCCTTGGACTAAGCCGCCAGACTCGCAGCACAATGCTGCAAGATAAAATGATACATTTTTGGCGTAGCCGAGTTTTGAAAAAAAATTGATAACCCAGTTGATTTTTATAGACGGGAAAAAGTCTTTCAAGTCCATTTTCAATAAGCATCTGTTATTGAGATGGCATGAGGCGTTTGAAAATATTGATCTATTGGGGATGTAACCATGTGCAGCTTCATGGACTGACTGATTTAAAAGAATATTCTTGTAGATCCAGTCTTGGCACATTAGCAGTGATGGGTATGGAGCCTTGATGGTTCTTGAACCGCCAGATTTCTTCTTTATTTTAAATGTGTGATAAAAAGAACTCGGGGCGTTAACCATTTTCCGCAATTGGCATTGATCAACGCCAATAAGTTTGGAAAGGTGCTCAAATTCAAAAATCACAGGCGCGCCATTAGCGCTGAGCTCGTTTATGTATGGCTCGTATTCGCGAATAATGTCAGCGGAAAGGCCTCGGCTTCTAAAGTGCTCTTTCCATTCTAGACTTAAAGAATTCATAAAAACCTACAGAGGCTACCTTCTATACGTTCAGCATGGACGATAATATCCATCTCAAATTTCGCGCAGCGAAATTTTAGATGGATTTATCTGCGGTTAAAACGCGAAGCGTTTTATTAGCATCGTAACCCCCAGCACGCTTCACCGCTGGGGGTTACGATCCTAGGTTATCGGGAACCTTAACCGGGGAGCGACTACACTCCATCGTACTAGCCTCTGTAGGTGAGTAGGATCATACTCGTTCTTTTCGAACATTGAAAGATCTGCGGCACAACAAATCTAGGTTTGGTATGTAAAAAGCACCGTCAGCCAAGCGGTCACCCAGATACTTGGCTGGTACTTCCCGCCACGATTTTTTGATGGCGTTTACTCTCGATAGTTGTAACCTAACTAATTCTTCACCCTCGCCCGATAGACGTGCGACTCCATCTTCCTCGATGATTGATTTGCTCTGGACTAAAATCATATATCTTTGAAGAAAATGGTTGAACGGTAATCGGCTGCGTCGATAGATTGTAAATACTTCAAGCTTTCCGCTGGAAGACAGTAATATTTGTAGTATTTTTAGGTCGCTGGCTGGTAGACGAGGTAAGCGTGGCTTTTTACTCAATTACGCGTCTCCCATTGCTCTGATTAATAGCGTGCGTCTTTCGCTTCCATCTGTCTTAAATGGCCACCAAAAGATTGGGAATACACTGTTTGGAGTATTCGATTCTTCTCGGCAATATGTTGCTTGAGCACCATTGTAGCCTAAACTTGGCATTTCTCTATCGTTGTACATCTTGGATAGTATTGATTCCATTGCTTGCATCATTTCACGATAGAGTTGTGCCTGAGGGGCATCGTAGTAGTCGTCAATACCTTTTTTTAAAGTTCGTTGGGCAGTAACGTTGATGCCTTCGTCAGTGATGTTTTTTAATCCTTGCTGGGTGGAGGTTAATGCTTTTACTCTAATGGAATAGTCAGTTATTGATGCGTGTTTGAACTGTCTTTGAATTTCAGTCACTCGTCCAATAACTGTCTTTCCGGACCCAATAAAGTCGTCGACAAGAATAATGTTTTTATGTCCAGACTCTTTATATGTTTTGAGTGCGTGCGAAAATCGGTTTACTACTTTGTGATCTCTCCAGCCCTGAGATTCCATCTCAGGCTTCAGGTGATATATAACCTCCTGAGAGCTATCAGCATTGGAGTCCGCGGACATTGCTACAATTTGAGTGTCTGACGAAGTGATTCCGGGCTCTGTTGCTAGCTCTAGGGCTAAGTCTTTGATGTTTAATCTGTGAATCTTGGAATCGATGTATGTGAATCTATCAAGCATCTCAAAAATCAAAGTTCTTGATTGCTCGCACGGGCATTCTTCAAACAATACTGAATGAAGCTGCGCGGCTTTGCTCGCCAACCAAGGCTGCTTGTGTGTTAGCCCTAGAAGTAACTCAAAACTTTCTTTTTTCATCTCTAACTGAAGCTCACACGATAGTTCAGTTTCTTTTCTCTCTCGATACTAGCACAAGGACATTACTCGCCGCAAGTATCATTATTCTGAGACGAATTAAGTATTCCATTTGTCATAAATGCTTTGCTGTGCGAGCTACTTTTTGGGTTTTTTTGTTTAGTTGCCTTTTAGTGTTAAATTGAAGTGTCGTTATTTGTGAGGTGGCGAATGCCACCCAATAAAAGTTTGAAGAAAAGGAAAAATATTTATTGGGCTGACTGTGCGCTTTGGACAGTGTCAGGCTCCGCTCAGGGATTAAAGCCCCATGACGTTTGTAGGCGACGGGCGAGTAGCCCTGCATTCCGATGCGTGTATGTGGCCAAATTTGCAGACATGGTCGTCGTGTTGCATTCGTTCGTAAAAACGACCAACAGGTCCGACCGGCACGCGATGCAGGTCGCCGAAGAGCGGATGAAGGAGTTGAAGCAAGAACTGAGAAAAATGGGATACAGGGTTTAGCTGCCAGGCGTTTGAGTGATCACGATCTGGGGCGGTGAACCGGCATCGTTCGAGGGCAGAGTCAGGGTTGTGCGAAAGCCGAGCTTGTCCAGCATGTCCAACATAGCGTCCAAGGTGAATTTCTCGATCTTGCCGTTTGCAAGCTCGGATATGCGGGATTGGGTCACGTTCAACTTGGCCGCGGCATCATGCTGCTTGAGGCCCATTTTTTTGATGCAGTCAGTGATGAAAATGGACAAGTCCATTTTCAAGGCCATTTTGCTGGCGGTATCTGCGTCGTGGGTGGCGTGGAAAGGGCTTTCGTGGAATTGAAGCGCCATTGGCTTGCCTCGGCAGAAATATCTAAAATTTACGATAAATCGTAGTGAGGATTGGTTGGCGAGTCAAAGCGTTTGTGTTGGAGGGTGTGTCTGTTTTTGAGCTGGGCTGTGATCAGAGAATTGCATCTGCTTGGGGGGGGGTGGGGCTGCTGCGCAGCCCATCGCAGGCAAGCCAGCTCCTACACCGATCGTGGTGGCTTCAGGGCATCTGTAAGGCAGGGGATTGGGGGCTGCGGGGGGAAAACAAAAAAGGCCCACCTTTCGGTGAGCCTTTTTTGATACTGCGTATGGTGCCGGCACCAGGAATCGAACCCGGGACCTACTGATTACAAGTCAGTTGCTCTACCATCTGAGCTATACCGGCAATGGGGCGTCATTATAGCGATCGTTTGGCGCCTGTAAACCACTTCCTTGCGAATGTTCGCAAAAGACCTAAGTCACCGGCCCAAAAGAAGAATTTTCCTACCAGCCGCGGTGCATGGTGGTGACGCTAGGCTCGCTTTTACCCGGGTTGAAAAACAGCTTGTCATTGTCGCAGCCGCGCTTGCGGCATGGGGCTTCTGTGCGCAGGGGCAGGCCGTTGTCGCCGCCCAGCTGCATGCCGGGGTGGTTCCAGCCCAGGTTGCTGTTGGGTTGGGGCGGGGTGCCGCCGGCACAGCCGGTCAGGGCCAGGGCGAAGGTCAGCAGGGCGAGGGGGTTGGCTCGGGTCACGATGCTCAGGTCCGGTGGTCCATTGTCGGTTCTGGCGCAACGCCAGAAGGTCGCGGGGCTGGCGGGCAGCGCGCGACGTCACTTTTTAATGATTTGGGGGGCGGATGATACACCGTTGCGGGGGTGGAGCATTAGCCTTGTGTTGTCTGGTATGGCCTCTTCGCGGGTGAACCCGCTCCTACACGGGGGCGGGTAAGCCGGGTTATCTGTGTAAGGGAATTCTGAACCATGGGGTCAAAAGCTTCAGGGTTTGGATGCTTCGGAAGTATCCTACGCGCGCCGCCGAAGTAACGCTGTTGCCGGGGAAGTGGCTCACGGATACCGTTTTCGGGTCGCTCTGGCGACTGGGTGTGAGAACCCGACTTGAATAAGCGTTACCCGCCATGGTGGTCGTACGTGGGCAGACCTCGGTCTGGCCGGGCTTCCTTATTCACTCGGTTTCTCACCCTGCGTACGGCTGCCGCCCCAAATCCGTGAGAAAGATTTTTGGCAGTCTCCTTCCGTGAATAAGGATTTGCCATGAAAAAAGATGTTTCTGAGCCAATCACAACCGCAGGCGTGGAAACCTTCCTCGCAGCCGGTAACCCATCCCTCAATCTCCTGCGGGTAGAGCCCGGCGTTCCCGTCGACGCGGCCTACGAGCATGTCTCGATCCTGATGGGCTACATCAAGCACCTGGTGCGCGAGGGGGATATGGAGGACGACCATAAATTCCTGGGTGCAGCCGATTACCTGTGCGACATGGCCAAGGCGCTGATGAACGATATCGAGATCGCCAAGGGCAAGGCGCATTAGGCATTGACGCGGTCATTTGTGGGAGCGGCCTTGCGTCGCGAAAGGGCCGCAAAGCGGCCCCCGTTTTCGGCACAATCTCTGAAATCGCCGGGGCTGCTTTGCAGCCCTTTCGCGACGCAAGGCCGCTCCCACTAACCACAAGAAATGTTTATGCACAAGTGGCATCGGCGACCTGAGCGAAAGGCATGCCGGATCGCTACGCCGCTGGTCTTTGCGCAAACGCCTGTTTTTACTGGGCTGCAGCCGCAAGCAGGAATAAGCCAAGCGCTTGAAATAGCGCTTGGATCCAACAGGTAATCACAAGCTTGTTCACAGACTTATCCACAGGTTGTGCTGCGGCTAACCGTCGCGTTCCGCAAGAATGAGCAGGTTGCGCGGGGTCAGTGGGTAATCGCAAAACAGGCCCAGGCGCACGTCATAGCCTTGTTCTTCGAGGAACAGGGCGCGATCGAGTACCAGCCACAGCTCCAGTGGCCGACGGAACAGGTTGCGTACGCGCTCCAGGTTCCGAACCTCGGCCAGGCGTTGCCAGCCTGCAGCTTCCAGCATTGCCCAGTCCGGGTCGCCGCTCACTGGCAATTGCTTCAGTTCAGCCAGGTCGCGGCAGTATTGCTCGAAGGGCTTCTCCAGCCAGGCCACCGGCAGGGAAGGCGTCGGCAGGTACTCATCGCTCTGGCGCTGCTGGCGTTGCAGCAGGTCGAAGCCCAGGCGCCGGGCCATCGAGGTGTCGCGCTGGCGCCGCACGCGGGCGCCGGCAGTGACGGTTTCGCTCAAGGGCAGGCCCAGGTCGTCCAGCGACAGCTGCAGGCTCGACGCCTGCGCGGCTGTGGATAACGCCTGGTATTGCTGCGCGGCGATGCGGTTGTAGCAGCAGGGGGCTATGGCCAGTTGCCGGCAACCTTGCTGGCTGGCCAGTTGCAGCAGGCGTACATGCAGATCGCCACAGGCATGCAGGGCAACCACGCTTTTATCGTCAGCCAGGTGGCGCGCGCTGTCGCTGGCCATCACATCCTGGTGCACATGCTGCGCCGGCAAGTGGTGGTGCGTGCTCAGGACCTGGCCGGCGGCGACCAGTTCGGCATCGTATTCCAGGCAGGTCAGGTGTTGGCCGGGTTGCAGCAGGCGGCGGCCCAGGTGGCCTTTGCCAGAACACCAGTCCAGCCAGTGGCGGGGCTGCTCGCGGAAGGCCAGGTGGCTGGCGAAGGCTTCGATCTGCTGCCATTTGCGGCCGGGGACGGCGACGTCCAGGCGGTGGGCGGCAGGCGGTAGATTGGTTTGCGCAAGGCTGCCGAGCGTGGCGAGCTGTCGGGCTTGTTCGGCCAGTTGCGGGAATGGGGCAGGCAAGCGGTCAGTGGCGCTGTCGGCTTCGGCGTCTGCCAGGGAACATTGGCGCAGATGGGCGGCAAGCTCTGGGTGGGTGGTTTCCCAAGGCAGTTGCAGGGTGGTGAAGGGGCAGGGTTTCCACAGCTGTTGATGCTCGATCAGGAACTGGTCGAGGGCCTGGAAGCGGGTGCTTAGGTGGTGGCTGTGGAGGTGGTTGGGCATGGGTAGATGTGTGTTGGTTTTTAGGGCCTCTTCGCGGGCACGCCCGCTCCCACAGGTATAGTGCACAGGCTAAGCACTGTGCAGTAATTGTGGGAGCGGGCGTGCCCGCGAAGAAGGCCAGGAGATGTCAGCGCCCCTGGCAGGCATCCACGCGCAGCCAGCGCTCCAGCAGCTTGAAGCCCTGCACCAGAAAGAAGGAGATCACCAGGTAGAACACGCCTGCGGCAAAGAAGATTTCCACCGGCAGGTAGGTGCGGGCGATGATGGTACGGGCCATGCCGGTCAGTTCCAGCAGGGTCACGGTACTGGCCAGGGCACTGGCCTTGAGCATCAGGATCACTTCGTTGCTGTACGCCGGCAGGCCGATGCGCGCAGCGCGTGGCAGCATGATGTAGAACAGCGTTTTGCCACGCGACATGCCCAGCGCCCGTGCCGCTTCAATCTCACCTTTAGGGATCGCCTGCAGCGCGCCACGCAGAATCTCGGCGATGTACGCAGCGGTGTGCAGGGTCATGGTCAGCACCGTGCACCAGAACGGATCGCGCAGGTACGGCCACAGCGAACTGGAGCGCACTGCATCGAACTGCGCCAGGCCGTAATAGACCAGGAACAACTGCACCAGCAGCGGCGTGCCACGGAAGAAGAAGATGTAGCTGAACGGCACCGCGCGCACGTACCAGTGGCGCGAGGAACGGGCGATGCCCAGCGGGATGGCCAGGATCAACCCGGCAACCACGGCAATGGCCACCAGCTCCAGGGTCAGGACCGCACCCTCGGCCAGGCGTGGCAGCCATTTGAAGATGACTTCCCAATTCATTATTCAGCCCTCGCAAAGCCGCGAGCGGCGCGTTTTTCCATGAAATGCATACCGGTCATGGCAAGCACGGTCAGGCCCAGGTAGATGCAGGCCGCGACCATGTAGAAGGTGAACGGCTCTTTGGTCACGGTCACGCCAATTTGCGAATGACGCATGATTTCTTCAAGGCCGATTACCGATACCAGGGCGGTGTCCTTCATCAGGATCATGAACAGGTTGCCAAGGCCGGGCAGGGCGATGCGCCACATCTGCGGCAGGATGATCCGCGAGAGGATGCGGCCCTTGGACAAGCCCAGCGCCAGGCCAGCTTCGCGGTGGCCTTTGGGGATCGCCAGGATAGCGCCACGGAACACTTCGGTGGCGTAGGCGCCAAAGCACAGGCCCAGGGCGATCACGCCCGCGGCGAAGGCGCTTAGCTCAAGGCCGGGCATGTTCAGGGCTTCGCCGAGGCTGTTCATGAGCCCGACGGTGCCGAAATAGATAAGCAGTACCCACAGCAGTTCGGGCACGCCGCGAACCAGGGTCGAGTAGAAGCCGCCAAGCCATTGCAGCGGCTTGAACGGGGAGGTCTTGGCCAGGGCGCCGAGCAGGCCCAGGACCAGCCCCAGCAGCAAGGCGCAAAGCGCCAGTTTTACGGTCATCAGGGTGCCGGCCATCATGGCCGGACCGAATCCGTGCAGGTCGATATTCATGGGCAGGTCATATTAGGGACTGGCGCGCCGCCAGGGCGCGCCGGTCAGGGCGGATCATTCGATGCTGAACGGGAAGTACTTGTCGTTGATTTTCTTGTACGTACCGTCGGCTTTGATTTCTGCCAGGGCTTTGTTCAGGTCGTCGCGCAGCTTGGTGTCACCTTTGCGCACGGCAATGCCGATCTTGTCGCTGTCCATCACCGGCTCGCCCTTGAACTCGAAGTTCGAGCCGTCTTTGCTTTTCAGCCACTCGTACTGCACGTACTTGTCGGCCAGGATGCCGTCGATACGACCGGAAACCAGGTCGAGGTAGGCGTTTTCCTGGGTGTCGTACAGCTTGATGTCGACGCCCTTGAAGTTGTCTTCAAGGTAGGTGCCGGCCAAAGTTGCGCGCTGGGTACCGATGACCTTGCCTTTCAGCGACTCTTTGTCAGTCTTGAAGTCGACGTTTTTCGGCGCGATGAACTGCAGCTTGTTGGAGTAGTACGGATCGGTGAAGTCCACAGCCTGCTTGCGTTCGTCGGTGATCGACAGCGACGACACCAGGAAGTCGAACTTCTTGGCGTTCAGGGCCGGGATGATGCCGTCCCAGTCGGAGGTAACGACCGAGCACTCGACTTTCATCTTGGCGCACAGGGCGTCGCCAATGTCTTTGTCGAAGCCGACCACGTTACCGCTGGCATCCTTGTTGTTGAACGGTGGGTAGGCGGCTTCGATGCCCATGCGCAGTTTTTCTGCGGCCATGGCGTTTGCCGACATCACCAGCGTGGCAGCAGCTGCCAGGAGAAACTTCTTGTAGGTGTGCATGTATTGCTCCGTTAGCGGTGGCTGGACATGAATTGCTTGCAACGCGCCGAGGTCGGGTTTTCGAAGACCTGCTGCGGCGATCCCTGCTCTTCGACCAGGCCCTGGTGCAGGAAGACGACTTCACTGGACACATGGCGGGCAAAGCTCATCTCGTGCGTCACCAGCAGCATGGTACGGCCTTCTTCGGCCAATGCGCGGATAACGTTAAGCACTTCCTGGACCATTTCCGGATCGAGCGCCGAAGTGGGCTCGTCGAACAGGATGACCTTGGGCTTCATGGCCAGGGTACGGGCAATGGCGGCGCGCTGTTGCTGGCCACCGGAAAGCTGGGCGGGGTAGCTGTGGCGTTTGTCGTAGATGCCGACCTTGTTCAGCAGCGCTTCGGCGGCTTCGATGGCCTCGGCCTTGCTTTGGCCGAGCACGCGGCGTGGCGCCTCGATGATGTTGTCGAGGATCGACATGTGCGGCCACAGGTTGAAATTCTGGAAGACAAAGCCGATTTCGCTGCGCAGGCGATTGATCTGGCGGTTGTCGGCTGCGATCAGGTCGCCATTCTTGGCGGCCTTGAGCTTGAGGGCTTCGCCGGCGACCAGGATTTCGCCCTGGTGCGGGTTCTCGAGCAGGTTGATGCAGCGCAGCAGGGTGGACTTACCGGAGCCGGACGACCCCAGGATGGAGATCACGTCACCGTCGCGAGCGGTCAGCGAAATGCCCTTTAGAATTTCCTGCTCGCCGTAGCGTTTGTGCAAATTGCGGATTTCCAGCGCGGGCGTGGCCTGAGCCATGTGCGGTCCTCATGTGTTCGGGTGCGTTCCCAGCTGTTGGCGGCCTTCCTGGCGTGCGCCAAGCTAGCATAGCGGCATTATGACGGCCAACAGGGTCGCCGGGGACTGGGGGCGCTGGTGGGGCAGTTTGTCGCATCGCTACAGCGTAACGTCGCGCAGATGTCCGCGAAGGTGTCGCCCAGCACCAGAGCCTTGATGAAAAAAGGCGCGATGGTGCCAGCTTTGGCCGGCTCATGGAAGCTGTTTTGACCCATTGGAGGGGTAAACCCGACCTTTTGCCAGTGCTAACGGGTTCACCCACGAATGCCATGTTGATATCACAAGGTTGTACCCATGGGTTGCACTTTTTGGCATTGCAGTGGTGCACAGGTGTTACCGAGGAGCACCTTTGGTGCATTTGTAAGTGGGTATTTCAGTAATCCGCTGATTTGAGGTCCTTTCGGTCATGCAATGGCCGAAAGCCCTCCAGGCCGCATCCTAAAAGGCCTGCAGAATTTTCTGACGAGTGCATTCGTCATATGGCGCGCTTATTGCCAGTTGGAAACCGCCGATTGCAGCGACGCCTAGGTCATCCCCTGGCGCGCTCTGTACCCGCAGTCGGCGTGGTCCACTCCTTACAAAGGTAGTTTCAATGAGCGGTAACAATTCCAATGACCTCGCTCAGGGGCTCAAACAACGGCATGTGACCATGCTGTCCATCGCTGGCGTCATCGGTGCCGGCCTGTTCGTAGGCTCCGGCCACGCCATCGCAGCGGCCGGCCCTGCCGTGCTGCTGGCTTACGCTGCCGCCGGTACGCTGGTCGTGCTGGTGATGCGTATGTTGGGTGAAATGGCAGTCGCCTCGCCTGACACCGGTTCGTTCTCTACGTATGCCGACCGCGCCATCGGGCGCTGGGCCGGTTTCACCATTGGCTGGCTGTACTGGTGGTTCTGGGTGCTGGTGATTCCGCTGGAGGCCAACGCCGCCGCAGCCATTCTGCATGCCTGGTTCCCGGCGGTTGACCTGTGGGCGTTCTCCCTCGTCATTACCTTGGCACTGACACTTACCAACCTGTGCAGTGTGAAGAACTACGGTGAGTTCGAGTTCTGGTTTGCCCTGCTCAAAGTGCTGGCGATCATCGGCTTCATCGCCGTGGGCTGTGCTGCTTTGTTCGGCTTTGTACCGAGCAGCCAGGTGAGCGGTGCCAGCCACCTGTTCGATACCCAGGGCTTCATGCCCAACGGCCTGGGCGCGGTGCTGGCAGCCATGCTGACCACCATGTTCTCGTTCATGGGTACCGAAATTGTCACCATCGCCGCTGCCGAGTCGAAGGACCCAGGCAAGCAGATCAGCCGTGCCACCAACTCGGTAATCTGGCGTATCTGCCTGTTCTACCTGGTGTCGATCTTCCTGGTCGTGGCCCTGGTGCCGTGGAACGACCCGGCCCTGGCCGAGACGGGCTCCTACCAGACCGTGCTGAGCCGTATCGGTGTGCCGAATGCCAAGCTGATCGTCGACATTGTCGTGCTGATTGCCGTGACCAGCTGCCTGAACTCGGCGCTGTACACTTCTTCGCGCATGTTGTTCTCGCTGAGCAAGCGTGGCGACGCCCCGGCCATCGCCCAGCGCACCACCAAGGCGGCGACCCCGCACGTGGCGGTACTGCTGTCCACCGCAGCGGCATTCCTTTGCGTGTTCGCCAACTTCGTGGCACCGGCCCAGGTGTTCGAGTTCCTGCTGGCCAGCTCTGGCGCCATCGCGCTGCTGGTGTACCTGGTGATTGCCGTTTCGCAGCTGCGCATGCGCGCCCAGCGTGAAGCCCGCGGCGAGAAGATCACCTTCAAGATGTGGCTGTTCCCGGGCCTGACCTGGGCGACCATTGCCTTCATCGTTGCCATTCTGGTGGTCATGGCGCTGCGTGAGGATCACCGTGCGGAGATCATTGCGACTGCGCTGCTGAGTATTGGTGTGGTGGCGGCTGGCTTGCTGGTGCACCGCAAGCGCGAGGCTGCCGGGCGGGCGGCGCTGGACAGCTGATCGGCGCTGGCTGAAATGAGAAGGCCGCGCCCTGTGAAGGGTGCGGCCTTTTTTTGTGGCCTGTGATGGCCCTTTCGCGGGCAAGCCCGCAGGTTCACCACAGGCCCGTAGGAGCGGGTTATATGGCCCTGTCAGCCGAACTGCTTCTGCTGTTGCTGCTGCTTGGCCACCAGTTCGGAAGCGGCGATATAGGCGTCCTGGAACTCATCACTCTCCAGCCAGGCCATGGTGGTCTCTTCGTCAGCGCCATCCAGCCATTTGCGGTAGGCGTTGAACACCAGCACGATGTAGTCGGTGGCGTGTTCTTCCTTGTGCCCCTTGAGCACCAGGGCGAGCAGCGGGTCCACCAGGAACACCGAGATCATTGGCACCAGGCCGCCTTCCTGGGCTTCCTTCATCTTGTTGAACATCGCGTCGTAGCTGCCCGACTCCATGGCCTTGTTGTACACCTGCTCGACGCTGGCGCTGTCGCCGGCACTGGCCTTGACCGCTTGGCCGCTGCGTACCATGCGGTTCTGCTTGGCCTTGCTGGCGGCGCGCTTGGCGCGTTTCTGTTGCTTGGTAGGGGTGGCCATGGGGAAATCCTTGGGTGAGTCTGAAAGTGCGCGTATTGAAGCGCAATTGCCCGATAAACCCAAGCGGCGCGCCTGGGCGCTGCAGCTTGAGATGTCTGTGGGATACATATCCAGATTATTCGGACCGTGGGCCCTGCGTAGCTTCTCTCCTGCTGCCAGCCATGTTGGCTGGCAGCCTGTCACTGCGCCAATTCGGCGTCCGTGAGTGATGCGCACGTTTGCGCTACAAAGGAGGAGTCATGAAGCACTTTTATCTGGTCACCCTGTACGGCTACACGGACGATGGCAGGGTTTACTATCCAACCGGTTTCGCCGGTTGCGACGAGCAAAGGATTACGAAGGCTGACATCGCCGCCATTATCGAAAAAGGCAAGCAACACGGCCACCTTCAGTTGCACAGCATCTCCTACATGGGGCACATGACCGAGGACGCATTCAATCATCTTCGTTCCATGTCGGACGAGTAAGGTCTGGCCCGCAGTCTGCTTATGGCTGCGGGTTTCTCGATTGCATGGCGAGCCTTCAGGTTGCGTTGTGAGGTCTCGTGTTCTTCGACGCCGCCTGAAGTTAAAAATCACAGGCAACAAAAAACCCGCACTAGGCGGGTTTCTTGTTGTCGCTTCGGGTAACTTTGCAACCACCAGAAGCTTGAAGGTGGTGCCCAGAGACGGAGTCGAACCGCCGACACGAGGATTTTCAATCCTCTGCTCTACCGACTGAGCTATCTGGGCGACGAGGTGAATTAAATAGATTTCCGGACCGCTCGTCAACGACTTTTTGAAAAAATTTTAAATTAATTCCGTCGCTTACGATTTTTGGGGTCATTCGGCCGGTGGAACGTAGCCTTCGGCCTGGGCGTATTCTTCGCCGGCGAAAAACTTGTCCATCTCAGCCTGGAGGAATTTGCGGTCCTCGGCGTTCATCATGTTCAGGCGCTTCTCGTTGATCAGCATGGTCTGGTGCTTCTGCCAGTCGGCCCAGGCTTTCTGCGAGATGTGTTCGAAGATGTCCTGGCCCTTGGCACCGGGATAGGGCGGGCGTTCCAGGCCTGGCAGTTCTTCTTGGTATTTGCGGCACATCACGGTGCGGGTCATCGGGCGTCTCCTGCGATCAGTTCGTCGGCCGCGCGTTCAAGCAGCTTTTTCACCGGGGCGGCGAGGCCCAGGCGCGGCGGGGTGGCGAGGTTATACCAGAGCCAGTCGGCCTCGGCCACGTGCTCGCCGACCGGGTCGACGTGCACGAGCCATGGCTCGATCGCCAGCTGGAAGTGGCTGAAGGTATGGGTCAGGCCGTCCATGGCGTGGCGGCCAGCCAGGCGCAGGCCGTGCTGGTAGGCCAGGTCGTCGAGCTGGGCGATGTCGTCCAGCTCCGGGAGGCTCCACAAACCACCCCACAGGCCGCTGGAAGGGCGGCGGTAAAGCAGGATGGCGCCTTCGTGGTTGGCCAACAGTGGCATCAATGTGCGCCGTTGCGGCAGCGCCTTGCGCGGTTTGGGCTCGGGGTAGCGGGTTTCTTCGCCGTGCAGGTGCGCTTCGCAGCCGCGCTGCAACGGGCAGATCAGGCAACTGGGCTTGCTGCGCGTACACAGCGTGGCGCCCATGTCCATCATCGCCTGGGTGTAGTGGTTGGCGCGTTGTTGCGGGGTAAAGCGCTCGGCGGTGGCCCATAGCTGGTTGGCAACCTTGGGTTCGCCAGGGTAGCCGGCCTGGGCGGTGTAGCGTGCCAGCACGCGCTTGACGTTGCCGTCGAGGATCGGTGCGCGGATGCCCATGCTGATGCTGGCGATGGCGCCGGCAGTGGAGCGGCCAATGCCGGGCAGCTCGGTAAGCTGCTCGACACTGCGCGGGAATTCGCCGCCATGTTGCTCGACGACGACCTTGGCGGCCTTTTGCAGGTTGCGTGCGCGGGTGTAGTAGCCAAGGCCCGTCCACAGGTGCAGCACTTCGTCCTCCGGTGCCTCGGCCAGGGCTTGCACCGTTGGCAGGGCCTGCATGAAGCGGTCGAAGTAATTGAGCACGGTGCTGACCTGGGTCTGCTGCAACATGATTTCCGACACCCACACCCGGTACGGCGTGATGCCCTGTTGCCAGGGCAGGTCGTGCCGGCCGTGCTCGTCATACCAGTCCAGCACTGCGCTGGAGAACTGCTCGGGGCTCATCGGTTGAACAGCCCCTTGAGCGCGTCTTTCAGTTCCGGGCTCACTTTGTCTCCAAGTTTTTCGTCAAGTTTTTCATCGATCTTGTCTTTCAGGCGGTTGCCGGCCAGCTTGGCGGCAACCTTGCCCAGGCCGTTCTGGTCGAGGCGGCAGGCCTTTGCGCCGAGTTCCAGCGGGCCACGGCAGCGCAGGGGGACTTCAACACCCACATAACGTTCGTTGACCTGGCAGGCCGGGTCCGGCATGGCACGCTGGTCGCCTTCGACGACTATGCCGATGTTGTAGTCCATGCCCAGCACGCGCAGGTCGAGGTCACCATGGCCATTGACGGTCAGGCCCGGGATGCGCGCCTTGAGGTCCGGGTTGCTGGCGACGCCATTGCGTACCACCAGGCTGCCGCGCAGCTCCTGGAAGGGGGTGTCCTTGCCGCGTGGTTCGCTGCTCAGCGTCTTGCGATTGAGCGTGGCGATGGCCTGGCACAGCTGCTGTTCCAGGTTGGCATTGACCAGCACGCCATCGTTGATGGCGAAGTTTGCGCTGCCGTTCAGGGTGTCGACCAGTGCTTTCTGGCTGTTACCGGTGGCTGTCAGATCACTGGTCAGGGTCAGCAGGCCCTTGACCGGCGGCGTCTGTTCCTTGCCTTCGGTCTTGATGAAGTGTTCCACCGGCACCCGCTGGATATTGGTGTTCACACCCAGCTGTGGCACGGCAGGGCGCACGTCGACCGTGCCCTTGGCTTCGAAGGTGCCGTTGTACAGCTCTCCGCGCAGGGTTTGCAGGGTCAGCAGGCCGCCTTGGCCAACGGCCTTGAGCTGGGCGCTCTCGATCGGCAGCTTGTCCAGGGTCAACGAGCCGAAGGCCAGGTCGGCCTGCAGGTCGAGGGCGCGCAGACGGTCGACCGGCAGCAGCTTGTCGTCGCTCCATGCCACTTGTGTTGGGGCGCTGGGCAGTGGTGTGGTGCCGGCACCGGCTACGGCGCTGGCCTCTTGTTGCTTGACCTCGGCCTGGCGCGCAGCGGTGGTGCCCTTGGCTTCTTCGCTCTTGGCCGGCAGGTAGCGGTCGGCGTCGAAGGTGTCGCCCTTAAGCTGCAGGCGCAGGGCTTGTTTGGCGAAATCTTCGACGGCCACGCGGCCGCTGAAGGTGCTGTCGTCCAGCTTCACTGCCAGGTCTTCCAGGGCCAGGCTGCTGGGTGTGCCCAGCAGGCGAGTCACCAGCTCCAGCTTGGCGAAGGCGGCCGGGTCGTTGGTGGCCGGCAGCGGGTGGCCAATGCTTTCAAGGAAGGCGCGCAGGTTGAACTGGGCGATGGACAGGCCGCCGCTCAGCTGGGGTGCCTTGTCCAGATCACGCAGGTTCAGCTCACCGAGGGCGCGCAGTTGGTTGGCCGAGACTTTCAGGCCGTTCCATGAGGCGACATTGGCGGCCAGGTCGACCAGCAGTTGGCCTTGGGCGGCGAAGGTCACGGTCTTGCCGCCGGTAGGCTCACCCGAGGTCTCGCCCGACAGGCGCATGTCTTCGAAGTTGTAGCGCTTGAGCTTGCGGTCGAAGCGCAATTCGCCGGCCAGCTCGGTACGGGCCTTGATGCTCGGCTGGCTGGCGCTGATGAAGGCGCTGGCCTTGAGCGCAATGTTTGCGCCTTCGTGGATCGGGCCGGTGCTCAGCTGGATGCTTTCGGCGCTGTAGCTGTGGCCGGTCTTGGCATCGGTGTACTGCACGCGGGCGTTGTTCACGGTCAGGCTGTCGATGTCCAGCTTGATGGCGCGGTCGTTGCTGTTGGTGGTCGCAGGCGTCTGCTCGGCAGGTGCCTGTGCGGATGCATCGGTGCTTGCGCCATTCTGCGCGGGCAGCGGTTTGCCGATGTCCTCCCAGTTGCCATGGCCCTGTTCGTCACGCGCCAGGGTCAGGTTCAGGCCCTCGACACGTACGTCGCTCATTTGCACTTCGCGGCGCAGCAGCGGCAGCACACGAACCGAAAGGCCAAGCATCTGCAGGTCGGCGAACGGTTCCTTGGGTTTGTTCAAGGTGGCGATGCTGGCTTCGTGCAGCTCCAGGCCCAGCCACGGGAACAGGCTCCAGCCGATGTCACCGTTGAGGGTCAGTTCGACGTGCGCCTTGTCGCGTGCCAGCTGGCGAATCTCGTCTTTGTAGTCGTTGGGATCAAAGAGGTGGGTCAGGGCGAAGCCCAGCGCCACGATGATCAGCAGTAACCCGAGAAGCCCCAGTCCCAGGATTTTGCCGAACGCTTTCATGGGCGAGTCCTTTTAGTCCGTTAGTGAGTTCAGGCGGCAGAGTATAACGCTGTCGCGGTTACCCCCGCTTGTACGACTAGAGATGTAGGAAATTCCTACGCCTGTATCAGAGAGTATGGCTTTCGACAGCCTAATATTGAGCTTTTGCCGGGAACATGACCGTTTCAGTCAGGCGAAAATGAACGATGGCAGATTGCTTTCATGCTGCTTGATGCTGCTACCCTTGCGCCGCTTTGCGAGCACCCTCCCTATAACAAGGATCAGATTCATGACCAGTACCGTCGCGACGGGAACCTTGGCCAGTGAGCCAGGCTTCCTGTCGAAGGAACGCATAATCGCCCGCCCGGGCTTCAACCGCTGGCTGGTCCCACCAGCTGCCCTGGCCATTCACCTGTGCATCGGTATGGCCTACGGCTTCTCGGTATTCTGGCTGCCTTTGTCGCAAGCCCTGGGGATCACCGCCCCCGTCGCCTGTGCGGCAGACATGGGCTTCATGGCCCGGATGTTCAGCGCCGAATGCGACTGGCCAATCTCGATGCTGAGCTGGATCTATACCCTGTTCTTCGTCTTCCTCGGCTGCTCGGCGGCGGTGCTGGGCGGCTGGCTGGAGCACGCCGGCCCGCGCAAGGCTGGCTTGGTGTCGGCCTTGTGCTGGTGCGGTGGCATGCTGCTTTCGGCGATAGGTGTGAAAACCCATCAGCTGTGGCTGATGTGGCTTGGCTCGGGCGTGATTGGCGGTATCGGTCTGGGCCTGGGCTACATCTCACCCGTGTCGACCTTGATCAAGTGGTTCCCGGACAAACGCGGCATGGCCACCGGTATGGCGATCATGGGCTTCGGCGGCGGGGCCATGGTCGGGGCGCCGCTGGCCACCGCGCTTATGGGGCATTTTGGCAATGAGCACGAGGTTGGCGTATGGCAGAGTTTTGTCGCCATGGCGGCGATCTACTTCGTGTTCATGACCGCTGGCGCCCTGGCGTATCGCGTACCACCGACCGGCTGGAAGCCTGAAGGCTGGGCTGCGCCGTTGAAGAATGCCGGTAACGCCATGGTCACCGACCGTCATGTGCACGTCAGTGTGGCCTGGAAGACCCCGCAGTTCGCGCTTATCTGGCTGGTGCTGTGCCTGAACGTGTCGGCGGGCATCGGCATTTTGGGCATGGCTTCACCGCTGCTGCAGGAAGTGTTCGCCGGTAAATTACTGGGCAACGAACTGACCTTCAGCCAGCTGAGCACTGCGCAGCTGGCGCAGATTGCCGCGATCGCCGCCGGCTTTACCGGCCTGCTGAGCCTGTTCAACATTGGCGGCCGGTTCTTCTGGGCATCGTTCTCCGACTACATCGGCCGCAAGAACACCTACTTTGCCTTCTTCGCCTTGGGCGTGGGCTTGTACAGCCTGGTGCCGAACATGGGGCACCTGGGCAACGTGGCGCTTTTCGTGGCAGCGTTCTGCATCATCCTATCGATGTATGGCGGTGGTTTTGCAACGGTGCCGGCCTACCTGGCCGACCTGTTCGGCACGCAGATGGTGGGTGCCATCCATGGCCGCCTGCTGACCGCCTGGGCGGCAGCGGGGGTGCTGGGGCCGGTGCTGATCACCTACCTGCGCGAGTATCAACTGGCAGCGGGCGTGGAGCGGGCGGCGGCTTATGACATGACCTTGTACATCCTCGCGGGTCTGCTGGTGCTGGGCTTTATCTGCAACATGCTGGTGCGCCCAGTGGCCGACAAGCACTTCATGAGTGATGCCGAACTGGCGGCCGAGCGGGCGTTGAGCCATGACAAGGGCGCCGATGGGGCGCGGTCGCTGGAGTGGAAAGCGGCGCCAGGCAGCCTGCCACTGGTGCTGCTGGCCTGGGCGGTGGTGGTCGTGCCGATGGCCTGGGGTGTGTGGGTGACACTGCAGAAGACTGCTGTCCTGTTCCATTGATGTAACTGCATGGGTGCGCTTTGCGCCCCTTTCGCGACGCAAGGCCGCTCCCACAGGGACCGCGTACGCTTCAGGGTTGCGCGGTCCCTTTGGGAGCGGCCTTGTGTCGCGATGGGCTGCAAAGCAGCCCCCATTACGCAGTTGTATAGACCTGTAGCAGCATCCAGCCCGCGTAAAACCTGGCTTTGCCATATGTCATCCGCGTTTCAAGCTGGCGCGTTCTGGGCCTATAATGAAACCCTTTTCGCCCAATGATTTTGCGGAGCTGGTGATGGTTGAACGTAAGGCTTCCGTCGAGCGCAATACCCTGGAAACCCAGGTCAAGTGCTCGATCAACCTCGATGGCAGTGGCAAGGCCCGATTCGATATCGGTGTGCCCTTCCTTGAACACATGCTGGACCAGATCGCCCGCCATGGGTTGATCGATCTGGATATCGAGTGCAAGGGTGATACGCATATCGACGATCACCATACCGTCGAAGACGTCGGCATCACCCTGGGCATGGCATTCGCCCAAGCCATCGGTGACAAGAAAGGTATCTTCCGCTATGGCCACGCCTACGTGCCGCTGGACGAAGCGCTGTCACGCGTGGTCATCGACTTCTCTGGCCGCCCAGGCCTGCAGATGCACGTACCGTATACCCGTGCCAGCGTTGGCGGCTTCGATGTCGACCTGTTCCAGGAGTTTTTCCAGGGCTTCGTCAACCACGCCCTGGTAACCCTGCATATCGACAACCTGCGTGGCCACAACACCCACCACCAGATCGAAACCGTATTCAAGGCTTTCGGCCGCGCTCTGCGCATGGCCATCACCCTCGACGAGCGTATGGCCGGGCAGATGCCTTCCACCAAAGGGTGCCTGTAAATGCAAACGGTAGCCGTAATCGACTATGGCATGGGTAACCTGCACTCGGTGGCCAAGGCGCTTGAGCACGTAGGTGCCGGTAAAGTGCTGGTTACCAGCGATGCCTCAGTGATCCGCGAGGCCGACCGTGTGGTGTTCCCGGGCGTGGGCGCGATTCGCGACTGCATGGCCGAGATCCGCCGCCTGGGCTTCGACAGCCTGGTGCGCGAAGTCAGCCAGGACCGCCCGTTCCTCGGCATCTGCGTCGGTATGCAGGCGCTGCTCGAGCACAGTGAGGAAAACGCCGGCGTCGACTGCATTGGCCTGTTCCCTGGCCAGGTGCGCTTTTTCGGCAAAGACCTGCAAGAAGAGGGCGAGCACCTGAAGGTGCCGCACATGGGCTGGAACGAAGTCAGCCAGACCATCGACCACCCGCTGTGGCACGACATCCCTGATCGCGCACGTTTCTACTTCGTGCACAGCTACTACATCAATGCCGGCAAACCGGGCCAGGTGGTGGGTCGCGGTCACTATGGCGTCGATTTCGCCGCAGCGCTGGCCGACGGTTCGCGTTTTGCCGTGCAGTTCCACCCGGAGAAGAGCCATACCCATGGCCTGCAGCTGCTGCAGAACTTCATCGCCTGGGACGGGCGCTGGTAAATGAGCAGGTCGAAGACCAAGGCCCCGACCATCACCTTGGCCCCCGAGCAGGAGCGCGAAGCGCTCGACACCTTGAAGCGTTTTCTCGAAGACCGCTTCGAGCTGCAGTTGGGGTCGTTCGAGGTGGCCGAGGTCCTCGAGCTGTTCAGCAAAGAGATTGCACCCCATTACTACAACAGGGCGATTGCCGATGTTCAGCTGCACCTCAAGGAGCGGTTCGAGAGCATCGAAAGCGACCTGTGGGCACTCGAGAAGCCCTGAAACCCAACAAATAGACAGGTTCCCAAGATGCTGATTATCCCCGCTATCGATCTGAAGGACGGTGCTTGCGTGCGCCTGCGCCAGGGCCGCATGGAAGACTCTACGGTATTTTCCGACGACCCGGTGAGCATGGCCGCCAAGTGGGTCGAGGGTGGCTGCCGCCGCCTGCACCTGGTCGACCTCAACGGCGCCTTCGAAGGCCAGCCGGTCAATGGTGAAGTGGTTACCGCCATCGCCAAGCGCTACCCGAACCTGCCGATCCAGATCGGCGGCGGTATCCGTTCGCTGGAAACCATCGAACACTACGTCAAGGCTGGCGTCAGCTACGTGATCATCGGCACCAAGGCCGTCAAGCAGCCCGAGTTCGTCGCTGAAGCGTGCAAAGCCTTCCCGGGCAAGGTCATCGTCGGCCTGGACGCCAAGGACGGTTTCGTCGCCACCGACGGTTGGGCCGAAGTGAGCTCGGTGCAGGTCATCGACCTGGCCAAGCGTTTCGAGGCCGATGGCGTCTCGGCGATCGTCTACACCGACATTGCCAAGGACGGCATGATGCAGGGCTGCAACGTGCCCTTCACCAAGGCACTGGCTGAAGCCACCCGTATCCCGGTGATCGCCTCGGGCGGCATTCACAACCTGGGTGACATCAAGGCCCTGCTGGACGCCAAGGCCCCGGGCATCATCGGCGCCATCACCGGCCGTGCCATCTACGAAGGCACCCTGGATGTCGCTGAGGCCCAGGCCTTCTGTGACAACTACCAAGGCTGAGGACTGAACCATGGCACTGGCCAAGCGCATTATCCCTTGCCTGGACGTGGACAACGGCCGGGTGGTCAAGGGCGTCAAGTTCGAGAACATCCGTGATGCCGGCGACCCGGTGGAAATCGCCCGTCGCTACGACGAGCAAGGTGCCGACGAAATCACCTTTCTCGACATCACCGCCAGCGTCGATGGGCGCGACACCACGCTACATACCGTCGAGCGCATGGCCAGCCAGGTGTTCATCCCGCTGACGGTTGGTGGTGGCGTGCGGACCGTGCAGGACATCCGCAACCTGCTCAACGCCGGTGCCGACAAGGTCTCGATCAACACCGCCGCGGTGTTCAACCCAGAGTTTGTCGGTGAGGCGGCGGACCGTTTCGGTTCGCAGTGCATCGTTGTCGCCATCGATGCCAAGAAAGTGTCCGGGCCAGGTGAAGCGCCGCGCTGGGAGATTTTCACTCACGGCGGGCGCAAGCCGACCGGGCTGGATGCAGTCGAGTGGGCGAAGAAGATGGAAGGCCTGGGCGCTGGCGAGATCCTGCTGACCAGCATGGACCAGGACGGCATGAAGAACGGCTTCGACCTGGGCGTTACCCGGGCTATCAGTGATGCGCTGGGGATTCCGGTGATTGCCTCGGGGGGGGTGGGTAACCTGCAGCACCTGGCAGACGGCATTCTGGAAGGGCATGCCAGCGCGGTGCTGGCGGCCAGCATCTTCCACTTTGGCGAGTACACAGTGCCGGAGGCCAAGGCCTACATGGCTTCGCGCGGGATCGTCGTTCGCTGATCCATTGACCGGGGCTGCTTTGCAGCCCTTCGCGGGCACGCCCGCTCCCACAGGTTTGCTGAGATCTCTGTGGAGCGGGCGTGCCCGCGAAGGGCCGCGAAGCGGCCCCAATTGCTTCAACCGTGGTTCTTGCCGAGCAGCGCGTGATAAAGCTCGGTATCCCCGAGTATCCCCACCACCCTGTCGTTATCCTGCAGCACCAGCTTGTTGCCGGTTTGATAACGAATCTGCAGTGCCTCACGCATGCCGATGTCGGCGTGCACCACGGTCGGCCTGCGCTCCAGCAGCTCCACATCTTGCCCCGGTGCCCATTTCTGCATGTCCAGCCCGTTCTGGCCTTGGCGTGCACGCTTGAGCGCGCCGCCTTCGCCAAGGTCCAGCCACGAATCGATACCTGGGTCCAGGCACACCGAGCCATTGACCCGCTTGCAGTTGTCCAGGCTGCGCATCAGGCTGCGCCCGCACAGCACGTTCAGCGGGTTGGTATGGGCGACGAAGGTGCGCACGTATTCGTCAGCCGGGTTCAGCACGATCTCCTCCGGTTTGCTGTACTGGATGATCCGACCGTCTTTCATGATCGCAATACGGGTACCCAGTTTCAGTGCCTCGTCCAGGTCGTGGCTGACGAACACGATGGTTTTGCTCAGCTTGGCCTGCAGGCCAAGCAGCTCATCTTGCAGGCCCTGGCGGATCAGTGGATCCAGGGCCGAGAACGGTTCGTCCATCAGCAGGATGTCGGCATCCATCGCCAGCGCCCGGGCCAGGCCCACGCGCTGCTGCATGCCGCCAGAAAGCTCATCCGGCTTCTTGTTGCGCCACTGGGTCAGGCCCACCAGCTCAAGCTTCTCGTCGACCAGCTTGCGCCGTTCCTTTTCCGGGCGACCCTGCATTTCCAGGCCGAAGCTGATGTTCTCGCGCACCGTCAGCCAAGGCATCAGGGCAAACTTCTGGAACACCATGGCAATGCGCTTGGTGCGCATCATCTTCAGCTCGGCCGCGGAGCAGTTGGCAATGTCGATGTGCTTGCCTTCGTGTTCGACGAACAACTTGCCACGGCTGACGGTGTTGAGGCCGTTGATACAGCGCAGCAGGCTCGACTTGCCCGAGCCGGACAAGCCCATCAGCACGCAGATCTCGCCTTTGTTGATATCGAGGTTGGCCTTTTCGACACCCACCACCAGGCCGGTCTGCTTGAGGATCTGCTCGCGGGTCTGGCCTTGGTCCAGCAGCGCCAGTGCCTCGCGCGGCTTGTTGGAGAAGATGACGTCGACGTCTTCGAAACGAATGATGCTCATGCCTCACCCCTTACCGGCAGTTCCGGTTGCTTGCAGATACGGTCGAGCATGATTGCCAGCAGCACGATCGCCAGGCCCGCTTCGAAGCCCAGGGAGATATCGGCGGTGTTCAGTGCGTTGACCACAGGTTTGCCCAGGCCGTCAGCGCCAACCAGGGCGGCAATGACCACCATCGACAGCGACAGCATGATGCATTGAGTGACACCGGCGGCGATGCTTGGCATCGCGTGCGGCAGTTCGATACGGGTAAGCAGTTGACGACGCGAGCAGCCAAAGGCCTTGCCGGCGTCCATCAACTCTTGCGGCACGTCGCAGATACCCAGGTAGGTCAGGCGAATGGGCGCGGCGATGGCGAACACCACGGTGGAAATCAGCCCCGGCACCACGCCCAGGCCGAACAGGGTCAGGGTTGGGATCAGGTAGACGAAGGTGGGCACCGTCTGCATCAGGTCGAGCACCGGGCGCATGGCGGTATAGAACATCGGCTTGTGCGCGGCGAGGATGCCCAGTGGCACGCCGATCACCACACATACCACCGTGGCGAAGGTGACCTGCGCCAGGGTCTCCATGGTTTCCTGCCAGTAACCCAGGTTGAGGATCAGCAGGAACGACAGGGCGACAAATGCGGTCAGTGCCCACTTGCGCTGGATGAAATGCGCCAGGGCGGCGAATAGGGCGATAAGAACGAACGGGTTGAAGAAAGTCAGGGCGCTGGTGACGCCATGGATCATGAACTCCAGGCCTTGCGCGATGGCGTCGAAGTAATTCGCGCCGTTCTGGGTCAGCCATTCGACGAACGACGCGATGTACTGGCCCAGGGGTATTTTCTGATCGATAAGCATGATAGCGAGCTTCCACCTGCATAGATTGAAATCAACCCGGGGCAGGCACGGTCCTGCCCCGAGGTAGCGCTACTGCGTAGTTCGTTATTGCGTAAGCTTGGCCTTGACCGCCTCCAGGCCAGGCTTGCCATCAACGGTGGTAACGCCGGCCAGCCAGGCATCCAGCTTGCCTGGGTTGTCCTTGATCCATTTCTTGGCGGCGGCTTCGGGTTTCATCTTGTCGTCCAGGACATAGCCCATCATGGTGCTTTCATCCTTGAGCTCGAACGACAGGTTCTTAAGCAGTTGGCCAACGTTGCTGCATTCCTGCGTGTATCCTTTGCGGGTGTTTGTCAGCACGGTCGCCTTGCCGAAGTCGGGGCCGAAGAAGTCGTCCCCGCCGGTCAGGTACTGCATCTTGAAGCGGGTGTTCATCGGGTGTGGCTCCCAGCCCAGGAACACCAATGCCTCGCCGCGTTTCTGCGCGCGGTCAACTTGCGACAGCATGCCCGCCTCGCTGGACTGCACGATCTTGAAACCGGCGTCCTTCAAGCCAAAGGCGTTCTTGTCGATCATGCTCTGGATGGTGCGGTTACCGTCGTTACCCGGTTCGATGCCGTAGATCTTGCCGTCCAGTTCCTTCTTGAACTTGGGTATGTCGCTGAAATCCTTCAGGCCCTTGTCGTACAGCGCCTGGGGGACTGCCAGGGTGTACTTGGCGTTCTCCAGGTTGGCGCGCACGGTTTCTACCGTGCCGGCGTCGCGGTACTGCTTGATGTCGTTCTCCATGGTCGGCATCCAGTTGCCGAGAAACACGTCCAGGTCCTTGCCGGTGGCCAGCGACTTGTAGGTCACCGGTACCGAGATCATGGTGGTGTGGGTCTTGTAACCCAGTGCTTCGAGCACAACGCTGGTGGTCGCGGTCGTGACTGTGATGTCGGTCCAGCCGACATCGGAGAAGCGTACAGTCTGACATTGCTCGGGTTCGGCTGCTTGGGCCAGCAATGGCGCGGACAGCAACGCAACCAGTAACAGCGAGGGTGAACCTTTCATGGATGGACTCCTGAGATATTGTCTTCGGGTTCGCGTGGGTCGCCGGGCTTTCTGAGGGTCCGGTCGACCAGGCCTGCAGAGGGCAGGATGCGTGGCCGTGCTTTACGAGTCGCTTTCGATAATCCTCCAGCTCCGGGCAATCGCCTACTGGTTGGGTCGTATCCAGTACGGAACGGGTCGTATCCAGTATGGGCGATGTCGCTTATGGATTTTTCCACCCCCTCGCGCGCATTTTTGCGTCACCAGGCCGCTGGAAAACGGCGCGGTGGGCGCAGTTTCTGGTTGAGAACAGCGCGGCGCTGCTGGACAAAAGTACGTCGGTTGCAGACGGCGAGGTGGGCGGTAAAAGCCCGATGATGCTGGCATTCAAGGCGGCCCGCTGTTTGAGCCTAGCAGCTACCCCGCCCTGCGCATGGCGCGCAGAGACAAGCCCAGCAAGAGGTGATTCGACAATGGCCATCAGCGTGTTCGACCTGTTCAAGATCGGTGTCGGGCCCTCCAGCTCCCACACCGTCGGCCCCATGCGTGCTGGCGCCCTGTTCGTTCAGGGCCTGCGAGAACGTGGTGAGCTGGAGCGTGTAAAACGGATCGAAGTGCGCCTGTATGGCTCGCTGTCAGCCACCGGTATCGGCCATGGCACCGACAACGCCACCATCATGGGCCTGATGGGCGAGTGGCCTGACGCCATTGACCCGACCCAGATCGTGCCGCGTATCGCCGACCTGCGCGAAACCAACACCCTGCAGCTGGATAGCCGCTTGCCCATCGAGTTTGTCTGGGCCCGCGACATGCTGCTGCTGGACGAGAACCTGCCCTATCACCCCAACGCCATGACCCTGATTGCCGAAGGCGAGCAGGGCGAGTTGCACCGCGACACCTATTACTCGGTGGGCGGCGGCTTTGTGGTCGATGCAGCCCAAGCCGCCAGCGGTGTGCTGGATGCTGACCAGACAGTGCTGCCGTACGACTTCAACAGCGCCGCCGAACTGCTGCGCCTGTGCAAGCAAAACGACCTCAGCGTGTCGCAATTGATGATGGCCAACGAGAAGGTCTGGCGCAGCGAGGAAGACATCCGCGCTGGCCTGCACAAGCTCTGGGAAGCCATGCAGGAATGCGTCAACAACGGCCTCAAGTACGAGGGCACGCTTCCCGGCGGGCTGAACGTGCGCCGCCGTGCCGCCAAGCTGCACCGCAGCCTGCAGGAAATCGGCAAGCCCAACGTGATCGGCTCGACCATGAGTGCCATGGAATGGGTCAACCTGTTCGCCTTGGCGGTCAATGAAGAAAACGCCGCCGGTGGGCGCATGGTGACCGCGCCTACCAACGGCGCGGCGGGCATCATCCCGGCAGTGCTGCATTACTACATGCGCTTCAGCGATGCGGTGGATGAGTCCAGCGTTGTCGATTACTTCCTGGCTGCCGCCGCTGTGGGCATCCTGTGCAAGAAGAACGCTTCGATCTCTGGTGCCGAAGTGGGCTGCCAGGGGGAAGTCGGCTCGGCCTGCGCGATGGCCGCAGCGGGGCTTGCCGAAGTGCTCGGCGCCACCCCGCCACAGGTTGAGAACGCCGCTGAAATTGCCCTGGAACACAACCTTGGCCTGACCTGCGACCCGGTGGGTGGGTTGGTGCAAGTGCCCTGCATCGAGCGCAACGCGATTGCTGCGGTGAAGGCCATCAACGCGGTGCAGATGGCCTTGCGCGGCGATGGTGAGCACTTCATTTCCCTCGACCAGGTAATCCGCACCATGCGCGATACCGGCGCCGATATGCACGACAAGTACAAAGAGACCTCGCGCGGCGGCCTGGCGGTCAGCGCTATCGAGTGCTGATTTCCTGAACTGACTTTCTGGGCCTCTTCGCGGGCAAGCCCGCTCCTACAGGAACTGTGCAATCCCTGTAGGAGCGGGCTTGCCCGCGAAGAGGCCCTTGAGGCTGATGCAGGTGCAACACAACCGCCTATGCCTCTTTATGGTGCGGTGATGGGCGCCCCGCCTACCGATCGTCGGATGTCGCGATCAGTGTGGGCGTTGTCGGTGACACTTAAAGGTGTCGCTTCTGGGAAACCCATGCGGCGCGTGTCACTAAACTGCTCAACCGTTACAGGCAACGCGCTAGTTCGCCTGTTCTGGACGACTGGCCAACACGATGCAAGCACTTGAAATGCCCAATAAAGGCGTCGTTTTCAGGTTTTTTTGGATGGCCGTTCAAGTTTAGGCACGACGTTTGCGTTGAGATTGGCAAGCCTACCCCCGGAAAATGACCGAGGGGTCATAACAAGAAGTAAGTGCCCGCCTGAGGCACACCCTGCATTTGTGTGAGGAGAAATCGCGATGACGTCGTACACCTCCGGGAATCCAACCCAGAACCGCACAACACCCCAGTCCATCGGGTTTCTTCTATTGGACAATTTCACCCTGATTTCCCTGGCATCGGCGGTCGAGCCGCTGCGCATGGCCAACCAGCTGTCTGGCCGTGAGCTGTATCGCTGGCACACGCTGACGATCGATGGCGGCCAGGTGTGGGCCAGCGATGGCCTGCAAATCACACCGGATGCCGCAATCAGCAATGCTCCGCCCATCGACACCGTGATTGTCTGTGGTGGTGTTGGCATCCAGCGCTCCGTCACCCGTGAACACGTCACCTGGCTGCAAGCCCAGGCCCGTCAGTCGCGCAGGCTGGGCGCCGTGTGCACCGGCAGTTGGGCACTGGCCTGCGCCGGCCTGCTCGACGGCTTCGATTGCAGCGTGCACTGGGAATGCCTGGCCGCAATGCAGGAAGCCTTCCCGCGGGTGAACATGAGCACCCGCCTGTTCACCCTTGACCGCAACCGCTTCACCAGCTCCGGTGGCACCGCGCCGCTGGACATGATGCTGCACCTGATCAGCCGTGATCATGGCCGCGAGCTGTCGGCGGCGATCTCCGAGATGTTCGTCTACGAGCGTATTCGCAACGAGCAGGACCACCAGCGTGTACCGCTCAAGCACATGCTTGGCACCAACCAGCCGAAGTTGCAGGAAATCGTTGCGCTGATGGAGGCCAATCTTGAGGAACCGATCGACCTGGACGAACTGGCGGTGTATGTGTCGGTTTCGCGACGCCAGCTGGAGCGCCTGTTCCAGAAGTACCTGCACTGCTCGCCGTCGCGCTACTACCTGAAGTTGCGCCTGATCCGTGCGCGGCAGCTGCTGAAGCAGACGCCGATGTCGATCATCGAAGTGGCATCGGTGTGCGGCTTCGTGTCGACCCCGCACTTCTCCAAGTGCTATCGCGAGTACTTCGGTATTCCGCCGCGTGACGAGCGGGTAGGCTCCAACACCGCGCAGCAGGTAGCCATGATGCCGATTCCGCAGGCCATGACCCTGTCGCCGCACAGCGGGCCGATGGCGGCCCTGAGCCAGGCGCGCAATGAGTCGACATTTGCCAGTGTAAGGCTCTGACACCGCGCCGGCCTCTTCGCGGGCACGCCCGCTCCCACAGGTCACCCGCTGAGCTTGAGCCAGCGGTGATCTGTGGGGCGGGCTTGTTCCGCGAAGGGGCCGGTCCTGGGTAAATGGGTTACGCGCGTTTGTTGAACTGCGCCAACGCTGGCAACAGTTGCTTGTCGATGGCCTGGCGTACTGCCGGCAGGATCGTCGCACTGCCGGTGTACATCTGCTCCACCATCCCCTTCAGCGCCCGCGCATTGGGCTCGGTCAGCCCACGAACCACCGCTTCACACGCCTGTTCGGCACTGGCCCCGGCAGGAATATCGAAACCGCGCGCGCGCAGGTGGCCGGCGAGGTCGTCCTGATCAATCAAATCCGCATGCATCATGGCTGTTGTCCCTTTTATCGCTAAGAGAGTGCTGCTGTGATTTACGACCGATTCTGTGACGTGCGCGACAGCCTCGCAAGGACAGAATGTCGCCATGGCTGCTTTGGCTAAGAACAGGTCGTTTACGACTAAATCCCCTGCCAGGCAAGCACGCACACTGAAGCCATTCACGGTACAGAGGGTTTGGTCACCCTCGCTCACACGCAGTGGATGTTGCTCGCTCTTGGCCCCGGTAGCTCACGGCTTCCCGGGGTTATTTTTTTGCAACTGTTATTTATGTCAGTTGTTGGGAATCGATGCGCATGGTCCAGTAAGGCTCCGATATCTGGAGCATGAACATGAACCGGGAACAATTGAAATTCTGCTTGCTAGGTGCTGTGTTTCTTTTTGGAGGATGCACGGCTTCGGACCCTAGAACCCATCTCGACAGTTCGGCGGATACGCTGTTTCAGATCACGCCAGACCAGAACCACGCCGCCCTTGAGAGGCAATCGGGTACTGACCAGTATTTGAAGCTTTTGTTGAATGTGGCAGAAGACGCTGAAGTTAAAGAAGTACAGGTCAAGCCTGGGCTTGTATCGAAAGATACGGCGACGCTATCAATGCCGCTGACTGACGGCCGAACGGTGAGTTTCAAGTTGTCAAGAAGCGATAGTGTTGCTTCGGGAATGGTAGGGTGGGTTGGCGATATGCCTTCCAACCGTAGACAACTCTACCCCTCACCTGCGGAAATCGATATGGATCCGCTCAACTGGGTTTCGTTGGTGAGTGACGGTAACCTGGTCGTTGGGGATATTCGGGTGGATGGGCAGCTCTACCGGTTAACGGCGGTTGGCAAAGGCCAGCAAGTCTTGGTCAAGGTTGATGAATCAAAATTACCACCAGAAGCAGCGCCGATCCCTGTTCCTGTACAAACGCAGGAAAAAACCAGATCACTCAGCACGTCTCAGTCGCGAAAAAGTACTATTAGGGTGCTATTCGTTACAACCCACCAGTCGAGGGCCATGTTTCCGAATTACAAGATCGAATTGGCGCAGGCGTTACAGAACGCCAACCAATATTTGATCAATAGCAAAGTCGATGCTGTGTACGAGCTGTCTGATATTTACGATTCTGACTACGACGAGACAGGCAAGTCTCCACAGACTCAGCTCAGCGATATGAAAGCTGATAAACCATTCGGGGCGAAAATTCATATCGAACGTGAAAAGGGGCGCGCCGATCTGGTATCGATGCTTGCCACGTATAGTATTTACTGCGGTATAGCGAACATGCCAGCGTACAGGGAGACGGCTTTCTCTTCCATTAGTTGTTTTGGTTCGTTAGGCCACGAATTAGGGCATAACATGGGGGCTATGCATAGTGACGAGTCTCCCGATCAGGGCGTATTCCCTTACGCTCATGGCTACAAGCATACAGCACCAAATTTCCATACGCAGATGCGGACGTCGCATGGCGCCATACCGTATTTTTCCAACCCACGGTTGCAGTATCAAGGGGTTCCTATGGGTACGGTAGATAAAAATGATGTGGCGCGGACTTTCAATGAAAATCGGGACACTGTTGCCAATTTTTATCCGGACCCTGCTCATCGCGTTCGTTTGTGGTTGTACGGGGCGAACCGGGGTTGCTTCATTGATTTGAAGCCGGGTGAACAAGCCCTGCTCTCATGGTTTACGGAATGCAAGGATAATGATGTCAATCCCGTAAGGGTAGAGGTAAAGGACTTCTACAGTGGTTCGACCCCGAGAAAATTATGCTTCGCCAATATTTTTTACACGGTAAATAGCTGCTATACGGGAAGTAACTTTTCTGGGGATTTCGTCATAACGAGTGTACATACTGGCGGTGGTAAACCAGAAGGGTTCAAATTTACAAGAAGACTGATAGGGCCAGTCTATAGGGTGTCATACGAGTGATCGTTATGATTGTCCGCTTCTACGCTGTCTGATTGTTGCGAGTGAGGGCGCCAAGGTGCTTCGTATCTATGGAGACCTTGGCGCCGGTTCTCTGGTTATTCAAGCAGGAAGTTTTATCGTACGCCCCATATATTGCGGCGCCTGCGCACCCTCCTGTTGCTCTACCAAGTGATTCAACCGGCAAACAGTCGTGTGCCCAAAAGGTGCTGACTGCGGCCCCGCCAGGTCCACGTGCAGTAACATCTGCTCGCTTGCCGCCAGCACCTCGTCGAACCCTGCCCGGTGCAGGCTGTGATACACGTGAAGACGCTTGCGATCAAAGCCGAGGATCTGTGTCTGCACCCACACCTCGGTGCCCAGCTTCACCTCGTGCAAATAATTGATATGCGCCTCCAGCGTGAACAGCGAGTTACCGCTTTGCCCGCGGCTATCGGCGTCCAGGCCGATGCGGTCCATCAGAGCATCGGTGGCGTAGCTGAAGATCAGCAGGTAGAAGGCATCGCGCAGGTGGCCGTTGTAATCGACCCAGTCCTCCTGGACCGTGGTGCGGTAGGTGATCAGAGCGGGCATCTTGGCCTCCTTAATCGCTGAATGACAGGCCGTGGCTGGCCTTGCTGGTTTTCACCGCTTCGAGCACCGCCAGCAGGGTGTCGTCACGGTAGCGCTCCAGTGTAGCGATGCTGCGCTCGCCCTGTTGCTCGGAAGTGCCGCTCACCACATCGTCGATCAGCTTGTCGGTCAGTTCCGGTGCTGGCAGGTACGTCCAGGGCAGCTTCAGGGCAGGGCCGAACTGTGACATGAAGTGGCGCATGCCGGCATCGCCACCGGCCAGGGTATAGGTAAGGAATGTGCCCATGAACGACCAGCGCAAGCCTGCGCCAAAGCGAATAGCGTCGTCGATTTCGCCCGTGGTGGCAACGCCGTCGTTGACCAGGTGCAAGGCCTCGCGCCAGAGCGCTTCGAGCAGGCGGTCGGCGATGAAGCCTGGCACTTCCTTGCGCACATGCAGCGGGCGCATGCCGAGTGCGGTGTAGATGGTTTTGGCAGCTTCAATGGCCTCGGGTGAGGTGCGGCTACCGCCGACGATCTCCACCAGCGGCAGCAGGTACACCGGGTTGAACGGGTGGCCGACAACGCAGCGTTCAGGGTGAGTCGACGACTCGTAGAACTCGCTGGGCAACAGGCCCGAAGTGCTTGAGCCGATGATTGCGTCGGGCTTGGCTGCGGCGCTGATTTTGGCGTGCAGGTCGAGCTTGAGGTCCAGGCGCTCTGGTGCGCTTTCCTGTATGAAATCGGCGTTGCGCACGCATTCCTCGATGGTTGCCACGAACTTCAGGCGGTCTTGCGATGCGCCAGGGGCCAGGCCTTGTTTTTCCAGTGCCGGCCAGGCGTTGGCGACACGTTTGCGCAGTGCCTGTTCGGCGCCGGGCGCCGGGTCCCAGGCCACCACATCCAGGCCATGGGCCAGGGCGCGGGCGACCCAGCCGCTGCCGATCACGCCGCTACCCAGGGCGGCGAAGGTTTTGATTTCAGTGATAAAGGGCATAGCTGGTCCTCAGGGTAAAACACAGTAATCAGGGTTCATGGCTAACCCTGTGGGAGCGGGCATGCCCGCGAACACCGGCACGGCCGGTGCCATCCATCGCGTTGCCTGCTTCGCGGGCACGCCGGCTCCCACAGGGTCTTCGGCGCATTTGCGATCGTTGAAAGGATCAGCGGCGCTTGAGGTTCATTTTTTCCCGGCCTTCTGCCGGGCTGAGCACGCGGCCACCCATGCGGGTGATGATCTCGCTGGCGCGTTCCACCAGTTGGCCATTGCTGGCCAGCACGCCACGGTCCAGATACAAGTTGTCTTCCAGGCCCACCCGCACATTGCCGCCGAGCAACACGGCCTGCGCGGCCATGGGCATCTGCATGCGGCCGATGCCGAAGCCTGCCCAGGTGACGTTGGCAGGCAGGTTGTCGACCATGGCCTTCATGGTGGTGGTGTCGGCCGGTGCGCCCCACGGGATGCCCAGGCACAGCTGGAACAACGGGTCTTCGAGCAGGCCTTCCTTCATCATTTGCTTGGCGAACCACAGGTGGCCGGTATCGAAGATTTCCAGCTCGGCCTTCACCCCCAGTTCGGTAATGCGCTTGGCGCCGGCGCGCAGTTGGGCCGGGGTGGACACGTAGATCGAGTTGCCGTCACCGAAGTTGAGGGTGCCGCAATCGAGGGTGCAGATTTCCGGCAACAGTGCTTCGACATGGGCCAGGCGCTCCAGCGGGCCGATCAGGTCGGTGCCAGGGCCGAACGCCAGCGGCGTTTCACCCGGGCCGATTTCCAGGTCGCCGCCCATGCCGGCGGTGAGGTTGACGATGATGTCCACGTCGGCTTCGCGGATACGCTCCATGACTTCGCGGTACAGCGCCACATCGCGGCTGAAGCGGCCGGTCTGCGGGTCGCGGACGTGGCAGTGGACCACGGTGGCGCCGGCCTTGGCGGCCTCTACGGCGGATTCGGCGATCTGTTTGGGGGTGACCGGGACCAGGTGGCTTTTCGAGGCGGTGTCGCCGGCGCCGGTGAGGGCGCAGGTGATGATGACGTCGTGGTTCATGGTGCAGTTCCTTGTGATGTCGGTGTTGGCTTTTTCGCGGGCATGCCCGCTCCCACAGGATCAATGTGATCCCGAGTGTGGCGCTGTACCCGTGGGAGCGGGCTTGCCCGCGAAAGGGCCCTGTCAGTTGGCGGTAAGCTTGAGGTTGTCCGCAGCCGGCTTGCCATCGAAGGTGGTCACACCCTCAAGCCAGCGGGCCTTGTCCTCGGGGTGGTCCTTGAGCCACTGGCGGGCTGATTCCAGAGCGTCCTTGTGGTCGAGCAGTGGCTGCATCATGCGGCTCTCGTCCTCGGCGCTGAACTTCAGGTTGGCCAGCAGGCGGTGGGCATTGGGGCAGCGTTCGGCATAGTCCGGAGCCGTCACCGTCCACACCGTCGCGCGGCCTTCGTCAGGGCCGAGTGCATCCTGGCTGTCACCCAGGTAGGCCATGTCGATGTTCACGTTCATCGGGTGTGGCGCCCAGCCGAAGAACACCACGGCCTCCTTGCGCCGCACGGCGCGGTCGACGGCGGCGAGCATGCCGGCCTCGCTGGACTCGACCAGCTGGAACTTGCCCAGGTCGAACTGGTTCTTGGTGATCATTGCCTTGATCTGGGTGTTGGCGCCGGAACCCGGTTCGATGCCATAGATCTTGCCGCCCAGCTCTTTCTCGAACTTGTGGATGTCGGCGAAAGTCTTCAGGCCCTTGTCGTAGAGGTATTTCGGCACGGCCAAGGTGGCGCGCGCGTCCTCCAGGCTTGGCTTGTCCAGCACCTTGACCTGGTTGGCATCGACGAACGGGGTAATGGTCTGGGTCATGATCGGGTTCCAGTAACCCAGGAACATGTCCAGGCGTTTGTCGCGGATGCCGGCGAAGATGATCTGTTGCGAGGCACTGGTCTGTTTGGTCTGGTACCCCAGGCCGTCGAGCAGTACCTGGGCCATGGCGCTGGTGGCAATGACGTCGGTCCAGTTGACCACGCCCAGGCGCACGTTTTTGCAGGCGGCGGGCTCGGCGGCGAAAAGCGGGGTGGCGACGATGCTGCTCAGGGCAAGGGGCAACAGGCTGCGGCGGATCAAGCTGTGCATGGTGGCTCTCCATCGGCAGTGCATATTGTTATTGAGGGCGGCCTCTGCGGACCGTGTGAATACGCTACGCTGGCGTTACCTTGCCCAAGCGCACGCTAGCGACAGGAATTAGCACCGGGGCGACCAGTTTCTGTGGAGGAGGGGATGATGGAGACGATTGCCTTTCTGTTGGTGCCCGGCTTTTCTGCCATGGGGTTCATTTCGGCAGTGGAGCCACTGCGGGTGGCCAATCGTTTTGGTGGGCAGTTGTACCGGTGGCAGGTGCTTAGCCTGGACGGTGAGGCGGTGCTGGCGAGCAATGGCATGTCGATCAATGCCGATGCCGCCCTGGGGGAGGGCGAGCCGGCCAACATCCTGCTGGTGGTCGCGGGCTTCGAACCACTGGCCAATGTCGCACCCAAACTGCTGCATGCGTTGCGCCGGCTCAACCACGAAGCTGTCATGCTCGGTGGCATCGATACGGGCGCGATGGTGCTGGCCGAGGCAGGGCTGCTCGAGGGCTACCGGGCGACATTGCATTGGGAGGCGCTGGAGGCATTCAAGGAACGCTATCCAGGCCTTCAAGCCACCCAGGAGCTGTTCGAGATCGACCGCAGCCGCATCACCTGTGCCGGCGGAACGGCCTCGATCGACTTGATGCTGCACCTGATTGCCCAGTCTCACGGCAGCGAACTGGCGGTCAAGGTGTCCGAGCAGTTCGTGCTGGGTCGCATCCGTCAGCGCCAGGACCACCAGCGCATGCAGATCGGTGCGCGTTATGGCATCAGCAACAAGAAGCTGGTCCATGCCATTGGCGAAATGGAAAAACACATCGAGCCACCGCTGAGTACGCTGGAACTGGCTGCCGCGATCAAGGTGACAAGGCGTCAACTGGAGCGTTTGTTTCGCATGCACCTGGATGCAACACCGAGTGGTTTCTATCTCGGGTTACGGCTGGACAAGGCGCGCCAGCTGTTGGCCCAGACCGACATGTCGGTGACTGAAGTCAGCCTTGCGTGCGGGTTTGAACTGCCATCCTATTTCACGCGGCGCTACAAGCTGAGGTTTGGACGGTGCCCGCGGGAAGAGCGACGGCCCAGCGGTACAAAGTGAGCTTCAATCCAGTTCACGCTCGAGAATGGCCCTTAGCTTTTCGCGATTCCTTGCTTGCAGATCCTCGCGAAGCGGGGCGAACCCCGCTGCATTGAAGCGTGCACCGAGGTGATCGAATATCAGGTTCAACTTTCTGGTGGGCTCGACCGGGTCGGTAATGCAGTAGGCGTAAAACAGGATCGCAACCGGGACCTGGTCCCCCTCATGGTCCATTTCGATACTGAGATGTGAAGAGGCGTTCATGACGGTGAAGGTACGCGTACCTGCCGACTGCAGAGCGGCTTGAACATTTTCGTCGAGGCTCTTGAACCAAGGCCCTTTTTCGCGAGGCGGGGGTAGAAAGCCACTGTACACATCGCTTAATGCAAGCAAGTGCGGCTCATACACAATGGTTTTATGTGTATGTTCGAGCAGGGTGAATTTCAATGATTGCAAGGTGGCGATAGCGACAGTGAACCATTGCTGAGGCTGGGTTTCCATCGAGTATTTTTCATTGGCTACTGCTTGCGAATAACGCAGGCATAGCTGCAAATCTTCCCATGTATCGAGTGTCAGCCAGGGCGCAGGCTTGATGCTTAGCCGCTCCTCGAATATTCGGGTGTCCAGGCTCGTATCGTCCATGTGGCATTGCTCCTTGATGGATGCAGATGACCAGAACCGGGTACCAGCGCGCTCTGGTACCCGGCCTCGCTAATCAGATAGCGAGAAACGCGCCGAGGTCGCCTTTGATCTTCTCATTCACAAGGTCACGCGCAGCGTCGAAGTGACGAACGCTGAATGTGCCCTGTTGCGAAGCGCGATAGACGCGGGTAGAGGTTTTGTCGACCTTGCGGGTCAGGGCGCCTTCACGCTCGACTTTCGAGTCGTAGCTGGCCTGGAAGCTGGTCATGTGCATCGCAGGCAGGCCTTGTGGCGTCATTTCGCACTGGGCGACCACGAAGTTGCTCGATTTGCCGGTTTCGCTATGGCTGTGCTTTTCCAGGTGCGCCTTAACTTCCGGTTTCTGCACGACAATTTGCAGAACACGGCGGGCGCAGGCGGCGCGACGAGGGTCCGCGGAGACGCTGATGGTGACGGACTTGGTGATCAGCTCTGCCAGGGTCAGGTTGTCCTCATCAATGGCATCTTCGGCATGTGCTGCGCCCGTCATGGTCCAGCCAAACTTGATCAGGCCATCGTTGTAGAAGTTGTACCACTCGCGCTGCTGGGTCTCCTTGTCGAACTTCTTGTTGGCCAGTTCGGTCATCAAGCGCATGCCGGCCAGGATGTCTTCTGCAATGTTGGCAGGCACATTGTCAGCGAAGATGCAGATGGTCTGGCCGGTAGCGGCTACGCGCTCTTGACCCTCTTTGCGGATTTTTTCCATTTCAACTTTGATGTCAGCCACTTTGTAATTCCTTGATAGTTGTGAGTTCCAAGACACACATGGTGAGCACGTGGTCTGGGGGCACTATCGAGCAATTACGCAGGGGGCATCAGCGGCATGTTGTTCCTCTGGAGTTGATCCTTCACTCGCGCGTGCTGATCAATCTTCGGGTGCCGGCTCGTCACTGTTTTGCGAGCCCAGGCTGCGCAAATACTCCGCCCGCTCATCGCTGCGCTGTGCAATGCAGCTGTTCCAGGCGATCTGGTAGGCGTTGCTGTCGGGTTGTTCAGCATGGGTTTCGACCTTGCAGTCTGCATCGCGCAGTTGGCTCCAGACTTTCTCGGCTGCCTCTATTCGCGACATCAGGCCAGCCTCGTCGCCAAACTGATCACGCATGCGCTCGATCAGTTCGTCGTAGGCCGACTGCAGCTCACGCTCGGCGACCTGCTTGTTGAATGCTGCACAGGCGAACGTTTGCTGGTCGGTCTCCACATTGTCGCAAGGTGTGCTTTCTTCCTCACCGGCCTGGGCCCCGCTCACGATGGCCAGCAGCACCAGCCATGCCATTGATTTCATCCGTTTTCTCCTCAACAGGCTGTCGAATCGCAGGGATTCTCGCTCAGCCAGAGGTCAGGTGGTAGCTCCCTGACCAAATGTTCATGTACCGGTCGCAAATGTCGTTATCGAGACTGTCTCTCATCCCCGGAACACGCGCCAGACGCGCTCTTGTCGCGCATTGACGCTTTCGGCAAACCCCCTGTCGTTTTTGCACCGGGGCGCCTCGGGGCACAGGCATATGCTGGCCTCAAAGCGCCGGCAGAAGGTTTGGCGCGACCCAACTCTATAAAAGGGGACAGCCTGATGAGCCCAGCCGAACTACACGCCGACAGCATCGTCATCGATGGCCTGATCATCGCCAAATGGAACCGCGAGCTGTTCGAAGACATGCGCAAAGGCGGCCTCACTGCGGCCAACTGCACGGTGTCGGTCTGGGAAGGGTTCAAGGCTACCGTCGACAACATCGCGTCCAGCCAGAAGCTGATCCGCGACAACAGCGACCTGGTGATGCCGGTGCGCACCACCGCCGACATCCGCAAGGCCAAGGAGCTGGGCAAGACCGGCATCCTCTTCGGCTTCCAGAACGCCCATGCGTTCGAGGACCAGATCGCTTATGTGGACGTGTTCAAGCAGCTGGGCGTGGGCATCGTGCAGATGTGCTACAACACCCAGAACCTGGTGGGCACCGGCTGCTACGAGCGTGACGGCGGGCTGTCCGGCTTCGGTCGCGAGATCGTTGCCGAGATGAACCGTGTCGGCATCATGTGCGACCTGTCCCACGTCGGCTCCAAGACTTCCGAAGAAGTCATCCTCGAATCGAAAAAGCCGGTGTGCTACTCGCACTGCCTGCCCTCGGGCCTGAAAGAGCACCCGCGCAACAAGTCGGACGAAGAGCTGAAGTTCATCGCCGATCACGGCGGTTTCGTCGGCGTCACCATGTTCGCGCCGTTCCTGGCCAAAGGCATTGACTCGACCATCGATGACTACGCCGAGGCCATCGAGTACACCATGAACATCGTCGGTGAAGACGCCATCGGTATCGGTACCGACTTCACCCAGGGTCACGGCCAGGACTTCTTCGAATACCTGACCCATGACAAGGGCTACGCCCGCCGTCTGACCAACTTCGGCAAGATCATCAACCCGCTGGGCATTCGCACCGTCGGCGAATTCCCCAACCTCACCGAGACCTTGCTCAAACGCGGCCATTCCGAGCGCGTGGTGCGCAAGATCATGGGCGAGAACTGGGTAAACGTCCTCAAGGATGTCTGGGGCGAGTAAGCCGCTCTCCAAGCCTGATAGCCCCTGCCAGCAACGCCGGGGCACCCACAAAAAATTTTATGGAGTTGAGTTTCCATGGCCAAAATCGCCCCGCAATTGCCAATCGAAGTCGACAGCGAGACCGGTGTCTGGACCAGCGACGCCTTGCCGATGCTGTATGTGCCTCGGCATTTCTTCGTCAATAACCATATGGGTATCGAGGAAGTGCTGGGCGCCGACGCCTATGCCGAGATCCTCTACAAGGCTGGCTACAAGTCCGCCTGGCACTGGTGTGAAAAAGAGGCCGAGTGCCATGGCCTGGAAGGCGTGGCGGTGTTCGAGCACTACATGAAGCGCCTGAGCCAGCGTGGCTGGGGCCTGTTCGAGATCCAGGATATCGACCTGGATAAAGGTACCTGCAGCGTCAAGCTCAAGCACTCTGCGTTCGTGTACGTCTATGGCAAGTGCGGCCGCAAGGTCGACTACATGTTCACCGGCTGGTTCGCTGGCGCGATGGACCAGATTCTCGCTGCCCGCGGCAGCAAGATCCGCACCGTGGCCGAGCAGGTCTATGGCGGGTCGGAAGAAGGCCACGAAGATGGCCTGTTCGTTACAAAGCCGTTGTAAGCCGGAGATAGCGTCATGGCATTCGAAGCAATGTTCCAGCCGATCCAGATCGGCAAACTGACCATCCGCAACCGTGTGCTCAGCACCGCGCATGCCGAGGTCTACGCCACTGACGGCGGCATGACGACCGACCGCTATGTGAAGTACTACGAAGAGAAGGCCAAGGGCGGCATCGGCCTGGCCATCTGTGGCGGCTCGTCGGTGGTGGCCATCGACAGCCCGCAGGAATGGTGGGCATCGGTCAACCTGTCGACCGACCGCATCATCCCGCACTTCCAGAACCTTGCCGACGCCATGCACAAGCATGGCGCCAAGATCATGATCCAGATTACCCACATGGGCCGTCGCTCGCGCTGGGACGGCTTCAACTGGCCGACGCTGATGTCGCCATCGGGCATTCGCGAACCTGTGCACCGCGCCACCTGCAAAACCATCGAGGTGGAAGAGATCTGGCGGGTAATCGGCAACTACGCGCAGGCTGCGCGTCGCGCCAAAGAGGGCGGCCTGGACGGCGTGGAATTGTCGGCAGTGCACCAGCACATGATCGACCAGTTCTGGAGCCCACGGGTCAACAAGCGTACCGACGAATGGGGCGGCACCTTTGAAGGCCGCATGAAATTCGGCCTGGAAGTATTGAAAGCCGTACGCGCCGAAGTGGGTGACGACTTCTGCGTGGGCATGCGTATCTGCGGTGACGAGTTCCACCCTGATGGCCTCAGCCACGAGGACATGAAGCAGATCGCTGCCTACTACGACGCCACTGGCATGCTCGACTTCATCGGCGTGGTCGGCTCGGGTTGCGATACTCATAACACCTTGGCCAACGTCATCCCCAACATGAGCTACCCGCCGGAGCCGTTCCTGCACCTGGCAGCCGGTATCAAGGAGGTGGTCAAGGTCCCGGTGCTGCACGCGCAGAACATCAAAGACCCGAACCAGGCCACGCGCATCCTTGAAGGCGGCTACGTGGACATGGTCGGCATGACCCGTGCGCACATGGCCGACCCGCACCTGATCGCCAAGATCAAGATGGGCCAGATCGACCAGATCAAGCAGTGCGTCGGTGCCAACTACTGCATCGACCGCCAGTACCAGGGCCTGGATGTGCTGTGCATCCAGAACGCCGCCACCTCCCGTGAGTACATGGGTGTGCCGCACATCATCGAGAAGACCACCGGCGTCAAGCGCAAGGTGGTGGTGGTTGGCGCAGGCCCTGCCGGCATGGAAGCGGCCCGCGTGGCTGCTGAACGCGGCCACGACGTGACCCTGTTCGAGAAGAGGGACCAGATTGGCGGGCAGATCACCATTGCCGCCAAGGCCCCGCAGCGTGACCAGATTGCCGGTATTACCCGCTGGTACCAGCTTGAGCTGGCTCGCCTGAAAGTTGACTTGCGCCTGGGCACTGCCGCTGATGTGGCCGCCATCCAGGATCTGCGCCCGGACGTCATCGTGCTGGCCGTAGGTGGGCACTCGTTCCTGGAGCAGAACGAGCACTGGGGCGCCGCTGAAGGGCTGGTGGTCAGCAGCTGGGATGTGCTCGATGGCAAGGTAGCGCCGGGCAAGAACGTGCTGGTGTACGACACCATCTGCGAATTCACCGGTATGTCGGTCGCCGACTTCATCGCCGACAAGGGCAGCCAGGTCGAGATCGTCACCGACGACATCAAGCCAGGTGTGGCCATGGGCGGTACCACCTTCCCCACCTACTACCGCAGCATGTACCCCAAAGAAGTGATCATGACCGGCGACATGATGCTGGAAAAGGTCTACCGCGAAGGCGACAAGCTGGTGGCGGTACTGGAGAACGAATATACCGGCGCCAAGGAAGAGCGCGTGGTCGATCAAGTCGTGGTTGAAAACGGCGTGCGCCCTGACGAAGAGCTGTACTACGCGCTCAAGGAAGGTTCGCGCAACAAGGGCCAGATCGACGTGGAGGCGCTGTTCGCCATCAAGCCACAGCCGATCCTCAGCCAGCCGGGCGAAGGCTACCTGCTGTACCGCATCGGCGACTGCGTGGCCCAGCGCAACGTGCATGCGGCGATCTACGACGCCTTGCGCCTGTGCAAGGACTTCTGATCGTTAACAGTCGCCGCCATCGGGCGCGATCCCTGTAGGAGCGGGTTTACCCGCGAATGCGTCAGCACTGACAACACTGTTGCCTGACCGGACGCATTCGCGGGTGAACCCGCTCTTACATGGGGCCAGTCTCGCCCTCTGGTCGGCGCAAGAATCCAGCTGTTTGTGGGAGCCTCCCATGTTGAACACCCTTCTACCCATCCTGCTGTTCGCTGCCCTTGGCCTGGCAGTGCTCGGTGCCTTGCGCCGGGTGCGCATGTGGCGCCGTGGCCGGCCGTCCAAGGTCAACCTGATCGGCGGCCTGCTGGCCATGCCGCGCCGCTACCTGGTGGACCTGCACCACGTGGTTGAGCGCGACAAATACATGTCCAAGACCCACGTGGCCACTGCGGGCGGCTTTGTGCTGTCTGCTGTGCTGGCCATTCTGGTGCATGGTTTTGGCCTGCAGAGCAAGATCCTCGGCTATGCACTGCTGGTAGCCACGGTGATCATGTTCACCGGTGCCATCTTTGTCTTCAAACGCCGCCTCAACCCGCCCTCTCGTCTGTCCAAGGGCCCGTGGATGCGCCTGCCGAAGAGTTTGCTGGCGTTCGCCGTGAGCTTCTTCATTGCCACCCTGCCGGTCGCCGGAATCCTGCCGGCCAACACCGGTGGCTGGGTGATGGTCGCCATTCTGGGCCTGGGCGTGCTGTGGGGTGTGTCGGAGCTGTTCTTTGGCATGACCTGGGGCGGCCCGATGAAGCACGCCTTCGCCGGTGCCTTGCACCTGGCCTGGCACCGCCGTGCCGATCGCTTCGGCGGCGGCCGCTCCACCGGCCTCAAGCCGCTGGATCTGGAAGACCCGAACGCACCCCTTGGCGTGGAAAAGCCGGTGGACTTCACCTGGAACCAGCTGCTGGGCTTCGATGCCTGCGTGCAGTGCGGTAAATGTGAAGCCATGTGCCCGGCCTTTGCCGCTGGCCAGCCGTTGAACCCGAAAAAACTCATCCAGGACATGGTCATCGGCCTTGCCGGTGGCACTGACGCGCAATTCGCCGGTAGCCCATACCCTGGCAAACCAATCGGCGAACACGGTGGCAATCCACACCAGCCGATCGTCAATGGCCTGGTCGACGCCGAGACGCTGTGGTCCTGCACTACCTGCCGTGCCTGCGTCGAGGAGTGCCCGATGATGATCGAGCACGTCGATGCCATCGTCGACATGCGCCGCCACCTCACCCTGGAAAAGGGCGCCACCCCGAACAAGGGCGCCGAGGTGCTGGACAACCTGATCGCCACCGACAATCCTGGCGGCTTCGCCCCCGGCGGGCGCATGAACTGGGCTGCCGACCTTAACCTGCGGCTGCTGTCTGAAGTGAAAGTGACCGAAGTGTTGTTCTGGGTCGGTGATGGTGCCTTCGACATGCGTAACCAGCGTACTTTGCGTTCGTTTGTCAAAGTATTGAAAGCCTCGGGTGTGGACTTCGCCGTACTCGGCCTGGAAGAGCGCGACAGCGGCGACGTGGCGCGCCGCCTGGGCGATGAGGCAACCTTCCAGCAACTGGCCAAGCGCAACATCCAGACCCTGGCCAAGTACAAGTTCCAGCGCATTGTCACCTGCGATCCGCACAGCTTCCATGTGCTGAAGAACGAATACGGCGCCCTGGGCGGTGACTACCAGGTGCAGCACCACAGCACCTACATCGCCGAACTGATCGCGGCCAAGAAGCTCAACCTTGGCCAGCACAAGGGCGGCAGTGTCACCTACCACGATCCGTGCTACCTGGGCCGCTACAACGGCGAGTACGAAGCCCCGCGCGAAGTGCTCAAGGCGCTGGGTATCGAGGTGCGCGAGATGCAACGCTCGGGCTTCCGTTCCCGTTGCTGCGGTGGTGGTGGCGGTGCGCCGATCACTGACATCCCTGGCAAGCAGCGTATTCCCGATATGCGCATGGACGACATTCGTGAGACCGAGGCCGAGCTGGTAGCCGTGGGTTGCCCGCAGTGCACCGCCATGCTTGAAGGCGTGGTCGAACCGCGCCCACAGATCAAGGACTTGGCCGAACTGGTGGCCGACGTGCTGATCGAGGAGGACGCATCCACTGTCCCAAAGCCGCAAACGGCTAAACGTGAACCTGCGGAGGTGCACTGATGAGCGACATTATCCGCCGCGATCCACGCGCCGAGTGGATCGCCCGTAACCGTCTGCACCCGCTGCATGCCGCGATGCAGACGCAACAGACCAGCTGGATGGGGCCCAACGGCATCATCCGCAAGAACCCACATGCGATTGCCGCAGGCTTTGTCGGCCCGGCCGGCATCAAGCGCATCGACCGCAGCGGCGCCCAGCAGGGCACCGGCGCGGGCGGGCGGCGCACGGCAGCAGCCGAGGTCAAGTTGCCACTGCACCAGGTGGCGACGCCGGCGTTCTACATTGCCGTCGTGCCTGACATGGTTGGCGGCCGCCTGAGCAGCCACGACCGCGACCTGCTTGGCCTGGCCCACAGCCTGGCCGGCAGCGACGGCGCGGTGCTGGCCGTGGTGTTCAACGAGCACAAGGAAAGCAACTTTTCCACAGCCGGTGTCGATCGGCTGCTGGTTATCGAAGGCGAGGCCTTTGAAGGTTATGCACCGGAGCAACTGGTGCAAGGCCTGCGGGCTGTGGATAACCAGTTCGCGCCGCGCCACTGGCTGCTGCCTGACAGCCGCACCGGTGGCGGCGAACTGGGTCGGCGCCTGGGCGCCGCGCTGGGCGAGCGCCCGGCAACCCGGGTATGGCAGGTCAAGGACGGCCAGTGTATCGGCCGCGCCGGCGCCGGCCAGCAAGACCTGCAACGCACTGTGCCGCGCCTGATCCTGGCGGCTGCCGAGTGCGCCGAGCCGGTCAGCGAAACCCTTCACGAAGCGCTGCCGGTGGAGTTGTCAACAAGCGTGGTGCGCAGCCTGCCGCGCATCGAAGACCTTGGCTCGGTGGCCGTCGACCCGGCCACCATTGCCATGGCCGAAGCGGAGTTCATCGTCTCGGGCGGCAACGGTGTCAAGGACTGGGACCTGTACCACAAGGCCACCGCAGCCCTCGGCGCTACCGAAGGTGCCTCGCGGGTGGCAGTGGACGATGGCTTCATGCCGCGCAACCGCCAGGTGGGGGCTACCGGTACCTGGGTTACCGCGCGTGTCTATGTGGCTGTGGGTATCTCGGGTGCGATCCAGCACCTGCAGGGTATCGGTGCCTGCGACAAGGTGGTGGCGATCAACATGGATCCGGGCTGCGACATGATCAAACGGGCTGACCTGTCGGTGATTGGCGACAGCTCGGCGATTCTCAAGGCGCTGATCGAGGCTGTGGACAACTACCGCAGCGGCGGCCAGCGCGACGCGGCATAAGGGCACGAGCATGAGTACGAAAGTGATCAGCCTGGTTTCCATTGGTGCCCACCCCAGCTCTGGCCGCGCCCGCCGCGCCGAGCAGGATGCCCGTGCCGTGGAGCTGGGTTTGCAGCTGGCTGGGGATAACTTGCAGGTGGTGCATGCGGGCAATCCACAGGAAGAGGCCTTGCGCGCTTACCTGGGCATGGGCCTGGACCACCTCGACGTGCTGGAGCAACCGGCCGGGGCCGATGTGCTGGGCGTGCTGGGCGATTATCTGCGCGACGCCGGGGCCCAACTGGTGCTGACCGGCAGCCAGGCCGAGACTGGCGAGGGGTCGGGCATGTTGCCGTTCCTGCTGGCCGAAAAGCTCGGCTGGCCGCTGATTGTCGGGTTGGCCGAAGTGGAGTCGATCGACAACGGTACCGCCCAGGTGTTGCAGGCTCTGCCGCGTGGCCAGCGGCGTCGCTTGAAGGTGCGTCTGCCATTGCTGGCGACTGTGGATAACGCGGCGCCCAAACCGCGCCAGAGCGCTTTTGGGCCTGCGCGCCGGGGGGTATTGGCGGCGCGTAACGTGGCCATTGTCGAAGATGAGCTGTTGGCTGAAGCCGAGCTGCAACCGGCCCGTCCACGGCCCAAGCGCTTGAAGGTGATCAAGGCCAAGAGTGGCGCCGACCGCATGAAGGCCGCGACGGCCAAGGCCAGTGGCGGTGGTGGCAAGGTGCTGAAGGACGTTTCGCCGCAGGAAGGCGCTGAGGCGATCCTCAAGCTGCTGGTGGAAGAGGGTGTCCTGCGCTGAAGCAGGAGGGCTAGAGGTCTCTTTTTGGGAGCGTCCCGGCAAGGGCGCTCCCCTCATTCAGTACTCAGCATCGAGCGAGCACTTTTGCCCACCAAATCTGTTCGCCAAGGTGTGGATAAAGTGTTTGTGCCTGTCTACAGGCCTTTTGTGACAGGCTCTCCAAGGTTTTGATCAAAAAACGATCATGCACGCTTCCAGTCTTCGTCTGTGCGTATGTCAGCATTTTGCTGATTTTGCCCACAATCGCTGTTAGCCGGTCTGTGGATAATCTGTTCGGTTACGGCTGCAGGCTGCGTCGTTGAAGGTGTGGAGGAGTTTGTTCAAAAAATGATCAGTTTCGCTCAGATCCTACTCGATTCTTGAAAATCAGGGCCTTGAGCCGTTTATCCACAGCCCGATTGCAAAAAATTGCTTGGTTGCTCACAAAGTCTGTTGGTGTCTCTGTGGACAAGGTGTATGAACTCCGCTGTAGCCCAGTGATAATGCGGGCTCGGCCAATATGATCAAATAATGATCAGTATGCGGCCTGGCATTTTTGCCAGTACGCAAGCACACGATCGCTCATTACCCTATCCACATCGTGCAAGTAGTGTGGATAACCATGACGACATGCCTGCTTGACATCGACCAGCAGCAATCGGTATTGGGTGCGGGATATCACGAGCCTCGCGCCTACTCGCCGTACGGTGGCATGCGTGTAGTCCCGGTATCAGCGCTGGCTTTCTGTGGCCAGCACCTGGATCCGTTGACAGGTAGCTATCCATTGGGCAATGGCCATCGCTTCTACCGCCCGAGCCTCAGGCGCTTCATAAGCCCTGACGTGCTAAGCCCGTTCGGAAAGGGGGGGCTCAATGCTTACGCCTACTGCCAAGGTGACCCTGTCAACTTTGCTGACCCTAGTGGTCGTTTCCCCGCAATCATCGCGCCAGTCCGAAACCTTGTCACGGGAGTGATCAATCTAGGTATAAGTGCCGTGAAAATGTACCGGAACTACCGTACAGGGCGAGACTTCGCCCTCAATAGTGGTTACCCGGCGAGCCGCTCAGGGGTTTTCACATACGGCACGTCCGAGCATGCGGTCGCACGATGGTCTGTAGCGGATAAGGTGGTGTCGGCCGCTGGAGGCATCAGCGCTTCATTGAGTATTGGTACGGCTACCGCGCGGTTGATTACACCGGAATCCGAGGTGTTGGCCTGGGTTGATTTTGGGGTGGCCTCATTCGCCACAGTTTTGTCAGCTTATGAGCTTTACGGATTGGCAACGTCGTCTGCCGAGCGGCGCTATCCCATACAGCCGGTGGCTTATGAGATACGTACGGGAGTACAGCCTTGAGATGCAGTGGTGTGAAAGCGCCATGCTTCGGTCTGCTGCCGAAGCATGGCGGGTGCATCAGTTACTACTGCGCCTGCACTTCTTTCAGGTATGGCGCCGGCTCTGCCCCCAGGTTGTTCAGCACGCGCCCGCTGTACCAGTCAATGAAGTTCACCACACCAAACTCGTAAGTCTTCGAATACGGGCCCGGCTGGTACGCCGTGGAGTTGATCCCACGCTGGTTCTCTTCGGCCAGACGGCGGTCCTGGTCGTTGGTGGCGTCCCACACCTTACGCATGTTCTCGGGGTTGTAGTCCACGCCTTCCACGGCATCCTTATGCACCAGCCACTTGGTGGTGACCATGGTCTCCTGGGCGCTGATCGGCCACACGGTGAACACGATCATGTGGTCGCCCATGCAGTGGTTCCACGAGTGCGGCAGGTGCAGGATGCGCATCGAGCCAAGGTCCGGGTTCTTGATGCGACCCATCAGCTTCTGGCAGGCCTGCTTGCCGTCCATGGTCATCGACACGGTGCCCTTGAGCAGCGGCATACGCACGATGCGGTTACGCAGGCCGTGGCTCTTGTGCAGGTACGGGATCTTCTCGGCTTCCCAGGCAGCGGCGGAGGCGGCCACATGGTCCTTGAATTCCTGACTGGCGCGCGGGTCGTTGGTGTCGTCCCACTCCAGCAGGGTTTGCAGAAGTTCCGGGTGCGAACCGTTGCAGTGGTAGCACTCGCGGTTGTTTTCCAGCACCAGTTTCCAGTTGGCCTTTTCCATCAAGGTGGTTTGCACCGCCACCTTGGTGTTCTCCATGTCGTACGGTTCCATGTAATGGTCCAGCGTGGCCAGGAACTCGTCGATGGCAGGCGGATTTTCCGCCAGGCTGATGAAGATGTAGCCGCCGGCCACCTTCACGTTCACGGGCTTGAGGCCGTACTGGTTCATATCGAAGTCAGCACCCATCTCGGTGCCGGCGAACAGCAGGCGGCCGTCCAGCTCGTAAGTCCACTGGTGATATGGGCACACCAGTTTGGCCACCTTGCCTTTCTCGCTGACGCACAGGCGCGAACCGCGGTGGCGGCAGACGTTGTGGAAGGCATGCACCTTGCCTTCGGCACCGCGCACCACAATGATCGGGTTCTTGCCGATCTGCAGGGTGATGTAGTTGCCCTTGGCCGGGATCTCGCAGGTCATGCCGGCGATCAACCATTCTTTATGGAAGATCTCCTGCATGTCGATCTGGAACAGACGCTCGTCGGTGTAGAAAGGCTGGGGCAGCGAGTAGGTGCGCTCGCGGGTCTGCAACATCTCGGCGGTAGCCTTGCGTGCGGGTTCAAGTGGATCGCCCAGGCTCAGGGTTGCGGTGACGTCCATCGTGTATTCCTCGGGGCCGTATGCGGCCGGCAAAAGGTGGCTAATCGTTGTTGTGGTGCCGCAAGGCTGCTTCAGATAAAACAGCTAGTTCTTTTGCCGTGGAGTGTGCGTCCGAAGACGCCGCGAACCGTATCCATGGGCGACATGGCCGATTTGAATAACGACGCGCCAGCCCTTGTGCCACGGGGCTGGTCGCGATAAGCACGTCGATGTCGCAGGCAGGAATGTGCGTCGTCTTCAGCTTGCGCATTATCGATGCCATGAAAAGGGCCATAGTCGGCCGCTGGAGATGAACATGTCCGATACCTTCCTCAATCCGGTCACTACCCAGACCTGGGCCAATGGCCGCCACATTGTGCGCTGCGTCAAGGTCATCCAGGAGACCTGGGACGTGCGCACCTTCTGCTTCATGGCCGACCAGCCGATCATGTTCTTCTTCAAGCCAGGGCAGTTCGTTACCCTGGAGCTGGAGATCGAAGGCAAGCCCGTGATGCGGTCCTACACCATCTCCAGTTCGCCGTCAGTGCCCTACAGCTTCTCGATCACCGTCAAGCGCGTGCCGGGTGGCCTGGTGTCGAACTTCCTGCATGACACCATGCACGAAGGCGCCGAGCTGCCGGTGCACGGCCCGGTGGGGCTGTTCAACGCCATCGACTTCCCTGCTGGCAAGGTGCTGTACCTGTCGGGCGGCGTCGGTATTACCCCAGTGATGTCGATGGCGCGCTGGTTCTACGACACCAATGCCAACGTCGACATGGTGTTCGTCCACAGCGCCCGTTCGCCGAAAGACATCATCTACCACCGCGAGCTGGAACAGATGGCGTCGCGCATCCCCAACTTCAGCCTGCACATCATTTGCGAGAAGCACGGGCTGGGTGAGCCGTGGGCGGGTTACCGCGGTTACCTGAACCAGCGGCTAATGGAGTTGATTGCGCCCGACTACATGGAGCGTGTTGTGTTCTGCTGCGGCCCGACGCCGTACATGACGGCGGTCAAGCGCATGCTTGAAGCGGTCGGCTTCGACATGAAGAATTATCACGAAGAGTCGTTCGGTGCCACGCCGCCAGAGGCCAAGGCTGATGCGGTGGAGCACGCCGAGCAGGCAGCCGATGCGCCTGAGCTGGATGTTTCCGACCTCAACCTGGTGGAGTTCATCGGCAGCGAGAAGAGCATCCGCATCGCCCCGGGCGAGACCGTGCATGCGGCGGCAGCCAAGGTTGGCCTGATGATCCCGAAAGCCTGCGGCATGGGTATCTGCGGCACCTGCAAGGTGCTCAAACTGGGCGGCGAGGTGGAAATGGAGCACAACGGCGGGATTACCGAAGAGGACGAAGCCGAGGGCTACATCCTGTCGTGCTGCAGCGTGCCGAAAGGGGATGTGCGGATCGATTACTGATCCAGTGGCCAGTCTGGCTTCTTCGCGGGCACGCCCGCTCCCACAGGGTCATCGCTATCTTCAGGACTGCGGTGAACCTTGTGGGAGCGGGCGTGCCCGCGACTGCTTCTAGGTGCGGAACCGGGCTACCAGGCCATTGAGGTCTACCCCCAGGCGCGACAGCTCGGCACTCGCCGCGCTGGTCTGATGCGCCCCGGTAGCACTCTGCACCGACAGGTCGTTGATGTTCACCAGGTTGCGGTCCACTTCCCGCGCTACCTGGGCCTGCTCTTCCGCCGCACTGGCAATCACCAGGTTGCGCTCGTTGATCTGCGCCACCGCGCCGGCGATGGTGTCCAGTGCCATGCCCGCGCCACGGGCGATGTTCAGTGTCGACTCCGCACGCTCGGTGCTGGTGCGCATCGATTCTACCGCCTCTTCCGTACCGCCCTGGATGCTGCCGATCATGCGCTCGATTTCGCTGGTCGACTGTTGTGTACGATGGGCAAGTGCCCGCACTTCATCGGCGACCACGGCAAAACCACGGCCCGCTTCACCGGCCCGCGCGGCTTCGATGGCTGCGTTGAGCGCCAGCAGGTTGGTCTGGTCGGCCAGGCCACGGATCACGTCAAGCACCTTGCCAATGTCGCGCGACTGTTCTGCCAGGTGGGTAATCAGCTTGGCGGTGGCCTGCACATCACCACTCATGCGCTCGATCGCACCCACGGTTTCCATCACCAGGTCACGACCATCACCGGTGGAGCGGCTGGCTTCACTGGAGGCTTCTGAAGTGCTCACGGCATTGCGCGCCACTTCTTCCACCGCACTGGTCATTTCAGTGACTGCAGTGGCGGCCTGTTCAATCTCATTGTTCTGCTGCTGCAGGCCACGGGCACTTTCGTCGGTGACGGCATTCAACTCTTCTGCCGCCGAGGCCAGCTGGGTGGCGGAGCCGGCGATCTGCTGCAAGGTATCGCGCAGCTTGTCCTGCATGCGCGCCATGGCGCGCAACAGCCGGGCGGCTTCGTCGGTGCCCTCTGCGCGGATGACGTGGGTCAGGTCGCCGTCGGCGACTTGCTCGGCGCATTTGAGTGCTTCTTCGATCGGCTTGACGATACTGCGGGTCAGCAGGAAGGCACAGGCGAAGGTCAGTACGGTGGCGGCAACCAGCAGGCCGATCACCAGGGCGAAAGCGCCGGCATACTGGTTGGCGGCTTTTTCGTTGGTGGCGCGAGTCTGGTCAGTGTTGATGCGTACCAAGGTGTCCATGACCTTGTTGATCTGCTCGGAGTTGGCCAGCAGGTCGCGGTTGAGCAGGTCACGCAATTCATCCAGGCGATCGGCCTGGCTCAGTGTGCGCATGCGCGATTCCAGCTGGCGGTACTGGTTGAGCAACTGACCGTACTGGTCGAATGCTGCCTGTTCGTCGGCGGCGACGATCATTGGCAGGTAGGCCTGGCGTGCACGGTCGATCTGGCTGTTGCGCTGGTCCAGCATATCGAGGGTATCGCGTTGGGTTGCCGGCTCGCGGTTGAGCAGCAGGCGGTAGGAAAGCGTGCGCATGCGTAGGTTCAGCGCGGTGAGTTCGTCGAGGATCTTGATGCTGGGCACGCTGACTTGCTCGATGGCAACGCCCGCCTGGCGGATGTTACCCATCTGCACCAGAGAGAAGATACCAAGGCCGAGCATCAGCAGGCCGATGAGAGCGAAGCCGAGAAGCGCGCGGGGGGCGATATTCATGTTGCGTAGGGACATGGAGAGGAGGATCCAGGCAAGTGGGAAAAGAGCGACAAAATATGACTTGCCGGGCTATCGGTCGTGACTGGCCAGTCTTGAATGCGTCCGGGGAAAATGGTGCGACCGCGAACCTTTTCCTGACCGGCGGTTGATCCAGGTCGGAACAAGGGGTCGATTGCCCTGTCAATCTGCGGGTTCGACACCTTATGAATCCGATATTTAATGGCGATAGGGCGCACTTTTCTTTATCGTGTGTGCCCCTCGCAACAACCTGAGATAGACCCATGCTGGAAGCTTCCCTGAATCAAATCGAGCAACTGGTCAGCGACCTGATGCAGAAAAACGCTCAACTCATCGAGCAGAACACCGCCCTTGGCCAGGAACTGGCCCAGGCCAAGGAAGAGAACGAAACCCTGCAGCTGTCGCTGATGGAGCAGGAAGAGAAGAACGGCGCTACCGCAGCACGCATCCAGGCCCTGGTCGAGCGCGCCAGCGCGGGCGTTGTTGGCGCATGAGACTGCAGGAGCAGCCGATCAATGTCGTGTCGATCCTCGGCATCGACTATTCGATCAAGGCGCCCGAAGGCCAGGAAGAAACCCTGGCCCAGGCGGTACGGATGCTCAACAAAGCCCTTAACGAGACCAAGCGTCAGTACCCGACCTTGATCGGTGACAAACTGCTGGTGCTGGCTGCCCTTAACCTGTGCTCCAAGCAGGTTGAGCTGCAGAAGGAGCATCAGCAGACCCTTGCGCGAACTCAAGCGCAGATCGACGCCACGGTGGATGCCATCGTGCGGACCATCGCTGAGCAATAAGGCCTTACACCGTCCCCCCGTAGGAGCGGGTTCACCCGCGAATGCGTCAGTGGCTTCAACACCGCATTCGCGGGTAAACCCGCTCCTACAGGGGGCATCTGATTGCTTCAGATCACTGGATTAACTGGATACGCAAGTGTATACACTTTCCGCAAAACAATAATGTGCGGGGAGTAGGGGCATGCGTATCTGGCGTAAGAGCATCCAGTTGCAATTGATCACCAGCATGGGCGCTGCCCTGCTGGCGAGCATCCTGGTGGTGGTCATTATCTTCACTGTGGCGCTGAACCGCCTCACCGACCGCTACCTGGTCGACACTGCCCTGCCAGCCAGCATCGAGGCTATCCGCAACGACATCGAGCGCATGCTGGGCCAACCGTTGGTTGCTGCCGCGGACATTGCCGGTAACACCCTGCTGCGCGACTGGCTTGCTGCCGGTGAAGATCCCGCGCAGGCACCCCAATTCATCGAATACCTGGCCGCCGCCAAACAGCGCAACCACGCCTTTACTACGCTGTTCGCCTCGACCGAAACCGGCCACTACTACAACGAGAACGGCCTGGACCGCACCCTCAGCCGCAGCAACCCCAAGGACAAGTGGTTTTACGGTTACATCGACAGCGGCGCCGAGCGCTTCATCAACATCGACATCGATGGTGCCACCGGCGAACTGGCTCTGTTCATCGACTACCGCGTGGAAAAGGAAGGCAAGCTGGTGGGTGTGGCCGGCATGGGCCTGCGCATGACCGAGTTATCGAAGCTGATCCACGACTTCAGCTTTGGCGAGCACGGCAAGGTGTTCCTGGTCCGCAACGATGGCCTGATCCAGGTGCATCCCGATGCTGCCTTCAGTGGCAAGCGCCAGCTTGCCGAGCAGCTTGGCGCGGACGCAGCCAAAGGCGTCATGACCGGAGGCGAGAGCCTGCGTAGCAGCCGCTTCAGCCGTGACGGTGAGCGCTACCTGGCGCTGGGCCTGCCGCTGCGCGACCTCAACTGGACCCTTGTGGCCGAAGTGCCAGAGTCGGAAATTTACGCGCAAATGCATCAGGCCGTCTGGCTGACCAGCCTGATCGGTGGCGCCGTCGCGTTGGTGTCGCTGCTGTTGGTGGTACTGCTGGCGCGTGGCCTGGTGCGGCCGATCCGCCGCGTTACCGCCGCATTGGTTCAGATTGGCAGTGGAGCGGGTGATCTCAGCCACCGCCTGGACGATTCGCGTCAGGATGAGCTGGGTGACCTGGCCCGTGGTTTCAACCGCTTCCTGGACAGCCAACGCAGCCTGATCGGCGAGGTGTTGAGTACCTCCGAGCGGCTGCGACGGGCCGTGGAGCAGGTAACCCAGGTGGTGGACAACACCGCCGAGCGCTCCGGGCGCCAGCAGGAGATGACCGAAATGGTCGCCACTGCTGTACACGAGATGGGCCTGACCGTGCAGGACATCGCCCGCAATGCCGGCGATGCGGCCCAGGCGTCGCAGTCGGCACGAGACGAGGCGTTGCAGGCCCGCGAGGTGGTGCAACGATCCATTCGTGGCATCGAGGGCATGTCGGGCGACATCGGCAAGGCGGCCGATGCGGTCAGCCAGCTGGCCGACGAAGTCGCCTCGGTCGATGAAGTGCTCGCGGTAATCCGCAGCATTTCCGAGCAGACCAACCTGCTCGCGTTGAACGCTGCCATCGAGGCCGCGCGGGCAGGGGAGATGGGGCGCGGGTTCGCTGTGGTGGCCGATGAAGTACGTACGTTGGCCCGGCGCACACAGCTGTCCACCGATGAAGTGCAGCAGATGATCCAGCGCCTGAAGCTAGGTGCAGGTTCGGCGGTGAGTTCAATGCAGGCAGGGCAGCAGGCGACCGGCAGTGGCGTGGAATCGAGCCAGCGCACCGGGGCATCGCTAAGCGCGATTACCGACCAGGTAGAGCACATCAGCGACATGAACCATCAGGTGGCCACGGCTACCGAGGAGCAGTCGGCGGTGACCGAGGAAATCAACCGGACGGTGCAGGGGATTTCCGATTTGGCGCGTGAGACGGCGGCGGAGGTGCAAGGGTGCCGCGAGGAGTGCCAGGCGTTGCGTGGGTTGGCTGATGACCTGGCGCGGCAGATGGGTGGGTTCAGGCTCTAGATCGCAGGGGCCGCACGGCGGCCCCGGCTCTCGCTCAGCCACCAATGATCGTGCGGATATCCGCCGCCAGCTCACGCACCCGCGCTTCTTCGGTATCCCACGAGCACATGAAGCGCGCGCCACCGCTGCCGATAAAGGTATAGAAGCGCCAGCCCTTGCCCCGCAGCGCCTCGATGGCGTGCTCTGGCATCTGCAGGAACACCCCGTTGGCCTCCACCGGGAACATCAGCTCTACCCCCGGCAGGTCACTGACCAGCGATGCCAGCAGTTGCGCGCAATGATTGGCGTGGTTGCCATGGCGTAACCATGCGCCATCTTCCAGCAGCCCGACCCAGGGCGCCGACAAGAAGCGCATCTTCGACGCCAGTTGCCCGGCCTGCTTGCAGCGATAATCGAAGTCTTCGGCCAGCTGGCGGTTGAAGAACAGAATCGCTTCGCCCACCGCCATGCCGTTCTTGGTGCCGCCAAAGCACAGCACATCCACACCGGCCTTCCAGGTCAGTTCGGCCGGGCTGCAGCCCAGGAACGCACAGGCATTGGTAAAGCGTGCGCCGTCCATGTGCAGGTTCAGGCCCAGCTCCTTGCAGGTGGCGCTGATCGCCTTCAGCTCGTCGGGGCGGTACACCGTGCCCACTTCGGTGGCCTGGGTAATGGTCACCACGCGCGGCTTGGGGTAGTGGATATCCTGGCGTTTGAGCGCCACTTCGCGGATCGACTGTGGCGTCAGCTTGCCGTTGACGCTGGCCGCCGTCAGCAGCTTGGAGCCGTTGGAGAAAAACTCCGGTGCACCGCATTCGTCGGTTTCGACGTGGGCGGTCTCGGAGCAGATCACGCTGTGATAGCTCTGGCACAGGGATGCCAGGGCCAGGGAGTTGGCCGCGGTGCCGTTGAAGGCGAAGAACACCTCGCAGTCGGTTTCGAACAGATTGCGGAAGTACTCCGATGCACGCTCGGTCCACTGGTCGTCGCCGTAGGCGCGGTCGTGGCCGCGGTTGGCTTTCTCCATCGCCACCCAGGCTTCGGGGCAGATACCGGAATAGTTGTCGCTGGCGAATTGTTGGCTCTTGTCTGTCATGGCACGGTCCTGTGAACGACGCAGATCAGCACTCTAAACCATCGATTCAGCACTTGCCTATACAACCCGTGCAGCGATTTCTGTTCATTACTGTGCCGGCCCCTTCGCGGGCGCGCCCGCCCCCACAATGGTCCTGCAAACGCCAATCACTGTAGGAGCGGGTTCACCCGCGAAAGGGCCAGCGCAAACAGCACAACAGCGAATGTCGTAAACGCGCCATTGCAAGGCGTGCGCAGGCATCTGACCCGGCCCCACCAGTCATAACATCGCCACAAAGGGCCACAGTGCCCCACGACAAAAAACGATCGCTGCCGGGAGATACACAATGTTCAGCAAGCAAGACCAGATCCAGGGTTACGACGATGCACTGCTGGCGGCGATGAATGCCGAAGAACAGCGCCAGGAAGATCACATCGAGCTGATCGCCTCGGAGAACTACACCAGCAAGCGCGTCATGCAGGCCCAAGGCAGCGGCCTGACCAACAAGTACGCCGAAGGCTACCCTGGCAAGCGTTACTACGGTGGCTGCGAGCACGTAGACAAGGTAGAAGCCCTGGCCATCGAGCGCGCCAAGCAGCTGTTCGGTGCCGACTACGCAAACGTCCAGCCGCACTCCGGCTCGTCGGCCAACGGCGCGGTCTACCTGGCCCTGCTGCAAGCCGGTGACACCATCCTGGGCATGAGCCTGGCCCACGGCGGTCACCTGACCCACGGCGCCAAGGTGTCGTCCTCGGGCAAACTGTACAACGCAGTCCAGTACGGCATCGACACCAACACCGGCCTGATCGACTACGACGAAGTCGAGCGCCTGGCGGTCGAGCACAAGCCGAAAATGATCGTTGCCGGTTTCTCGGCCTACTCCAAGACCCTCGACTTCCCACGTTTCCGCGCCATCGCCGACAAGGTGGGCGCACTGCTGTTCGTCGACATGGCCCACGTTGCCGGCCTGGTTGCCGCTGGCCTGTACCCGAACCCGATCCCGTTCGCCGACGTGGTCACCACCACTACCCACAAGACCCTGCGCGGTCCGCGTGGCGGCCTGATCCTGGCCAAGTCGAACGAAGAGATCGAGAAAAAGCTGAACGCCGCTGTATTCCCGGGTGCCCAGGGTGGCCCGCTGATGCACGTGATCGCTGCCAAGGCGGTGTGCTTCAAGGAAGCGCTGGAGCCTGGATTCAAGGCCTACCAGCAGCAAGTGATCGAAAACGCCCAGGCCATGGCCCAGGTGTTCATCGACCGTGGCTACGATGTGGTTTCCGGTGGCACCGACAACCACCTGTTCCTGGTCAGCCTGATCCGTCAGGGCCTGACTGGCAAAGACGCCGACGCCGCCCTGGGTCGTGCGCATATCACCGTCAACAAGAACGCCGTGCCGAACGACCCGCAGTCGCCGTTCGTCACTTCGGGCCTGCGTATCGGCACCCCGGCCGTCACCACCCGCGGCTTCAAGGTCGCCCAGTGCGTGGCCCTGGCTGGCTGGATTTGCGACATCCTCGACAACCTCGGTGACGCAGACGTCGAAGCCGATGTGGCGAAGAACGTCGCGGCCCTGTGCGCAGATTTCCCTGTCTACCGCTGAGTGGAGTCACACACCATGCAACGTTACTCGGGCTTCGGCCTTTTCAAGCACTCCCTCAGCCACCACGAAAACTGGCAGCGCATGTGGCGCACGCCAACCCCTAAAAAGGTTTACGACGTGGTCATTGTCGGCGGTGGCGGCCATGGCCTGGCCACGGCCTACTACCTGGCCAAAGAGCACGGCATCACCAACGTCGCCGTGATCGAGAAGGGCTACCTGGGCGGCGGCAACACCGCCCGTAACACCACCATCGTGCGTTCCAACTACCTGTGGGACGAGTCGGCGCACCTGTACGAGCACGCCATGAAGCTGTGGGAGGGCCTGTCCCAGGACCTCAACTACAACGTGATGTTCTCCCAGCGCGGTGTTTACAACCTCTGCCACACCCTGCAGGACATGCGTGACTCCGAGCGTCGGGTCAGCGCCAACCGCCTCAACGGCGTGGATGGCGAGCTGCTGAACACTGCCCAGGTTGCGGCCGAAATCCCGTACCTGGACTGCTCGAAGAACACCCGCTACCCGATCCTCGGCGCCACCGTACAGCGCCGTGGTGGCGTTGCCCGTCACGATGCCGTGGCCTGGGGCTTCGCCCGCGCTGCCGACGCCCTGGGCGTCGACCTGATCCAGCAAACCGAAGTGATCGGCTTCCGCAAGGAAAACGGCGCGGTCATCGGTGTGGAAACCAACAAAGGCTTCATCGGCGCCAAGCGCGTCGGCGTGGTCACCGCCGGTAACTCCGGGCACATGGCCAAGCTGGCCGGCTTCCGCCTGCCGCTGGAATCGCACCCGCTGCAAGCGCTGGTATCCGAGCCGATCAAGCCGATCATCGACAGCGTGATCATGTCCAACGCCGTACACGGCTACATCAGCCAGTCCGACAAAGGCGACCTGGTGATCGGTGCCGGTATCGACGGCTGGGTCGGCTACGGCCAGCGCGGTTCGTACCCGGTGATCGAGCACACCCTGCAGGCCATCGTCGAGATGTTCCCCAACCTGTCGCGTGTTCGCATGAACCGCCAGTGGGGCGGCATCGTAGACACCTCGCCGGACGCTTGCCCGATCATCACCAAAACCCCGGTCAAGAACATGTTCTTCAATTGCGGTTGGGGTACTGGCGGCTTCAAGGCGACCCCCGGTTCGGGCAACGTCTTCGCCGCGAGCCTGGCCAAGGGCGAAATGCACCCACTGGCCGCGCCGTTCTCCATGGACCGTTTCTACAACGGCGCACTGATCGACGAACACGGCGCCGCCGCCGTCGCCCACTAACCGGAGACACCGTCATGTTGCATATTTTCTGTCCCCACTGCGGCGAGCTGCGCTCCGAAGAAGAGTTCCACGCCTCTGGCCAGGCACACATCGCCCGCCCGCTGGACCCTAACGCCTGCTCCGACGAGGAGTGGGGTACCTACATGTTCTACCGTGACAACCCGCGCGGTATTCACCATGAACTGTGGGACCACGTTGCCGGCTGCCGCCAGTACTTCAACGTCACCCGTGACACCGTGACCTACGAAATTCTGGAAACCTACAAGATTGGCGAGAAGCCGCAAGTGACCGCCAGCGGCAAAGCCACCAGCGCCGCGTCGACCGTCAAAGGCCAAGGGGAAAAAGTATGAGCCAGACCTATCGCCTCGCCAGCGGCGGCCGTATCGACCGCAGCAAGGTCCTGAACTTCACCTTCAACGGCAAGACCTACCAGGGTTATGCCGGTGACAGCCTGGCCGCCGCGTTGCTGGCCAACGGTGTCGACATTGTCGGCCGTAGCTTCAAGTACTCGCGCCCGCGCGGCATCATCGCCGCCGGTACCGAAGAGCCGAACGCCATCCTGCAGATCGGCTCCAGCGAAGCTACCCAGATCCCCAACGTGCGCGCCACCCAGCAGGCACTGTACGCGGGCCTTGTCGCCACCAGCACCAACGGCTGGCCGAACGTCAACAACGACGTCATGGGCATCCTCGGCAAGGTCGGCGGCAGCATGATGCCGCCGGGCTTCTACTACAAAACCTTCATGTACCCCAAATCGTTCTGGATGACTTACGAGAAGTACATCCGTAAAGCCGCCGGCCTGGGCCGTGCGCCGCTGCAGAACGATCCTGACAGCTACGACTACATGAACCGGCACTGCGACGTGCTGATCGTCGGTGCCGGCCCTGCTGGCCTGGCTGCCGCACTGGCCGCTGCGCGTAGCGGTGCCCGCGTGATCCTGGCTGACGAGCAGGAAGAGTTCGGCGGCAGCCTGCTCGACACCCGCGAAACCCTCGACGGCAAGCCTGCTGCCGAGTGGGTCAACGCCGTGGTCAAAGAGCTGGAAGGCCTGCCGGAAGTGACCCTGCTGCCACGTGCCACGGTCAACGGCTACCACGACCATAACTTCCTGACCATTCACGAGCGCCTCACCGACCACCTCGGCGATCGCGCCCCGATCGGTCAGGTTCGCCACCGCGTGCACCGCGTTCGCGCCAAGCGCGTGGTACTGGCTGCCGGCGCCCACGAGCGCCCGCTGGTGTACGGCAACAACGACGTGCCGGGCAACATGCTGGCCGGTGCTGTATCCACCTATGTTCGCCGCTATGGCGTGGCGCCGGGTCGCAAGTTGGTACTGTCGACCAACAACGACCACGCTTATCGCGCCGCGCTGGACTGGCACGACGCAGGCCTGCAAGTGGTCGCCATCGCCGACGCCCGCCACAACCCACGTGGCTCGCTGGTTGAAGAAGCGCGTGCCAAAGGCATTCGCATCCTCACCTCCAGCGCCGTGGTCGAGGCCAAAGGCAGCAAGCACGTCACCGGCGCCCGTGTGGCGGCGATTGATGTGCAGGCACACAAAGTCACCAGCCCAGGCGAAGTCCTTGAGTGCGACCTGATCGCGTCCTCGGGCGGTTACAGCCCGATCGTGCACCTGGCTTCGCACCTGGGCGGTCGCCCGGTATGGCGTGACGATATCCTTGGCTTCGTGCCGGGCGATGCGCCGCAGAAGCGTGAGTGCGTCGGTGGTATCAACGGCGTGTATGCCTTGGGCGATGTGATTGCCGATGGCTTCGAAGGCGGCGTCCGCGCAGCCACCGAGGCCGGTTTCAAGGCCACTGTCGGCACCCTGCCAAAAACCGTGGCGCGCAAGGAAGAGGCCACCGTGGCACTGTTCCTGGTGCCGCACGACAAAGGCACCAAGGGGCCGAAGCAGTTCGTCGACCAGCAGAACGACGTGACCGCCGCCGGCATCGAGCTGGCCACCCGTGAAGGCTTCGAGTCGGTCGAGCACGTCAAGCGCTACACCGCGCTGGGCTTCGGTACCGACCAGGGCAAACTGGGCAACATCAACGGCCTGGCCATCGCCGCCCGTTCGATCGGCATCACCATCCCGGAAATGGGTACCACCATGTTCCGCCCCAACTACACGCCGGTTACTTTCGGCGCGGTAGCGGGCCGTCACTGTGGTCACCTGTTCGAGCCCGTGCGCTTCACTGCCCTGCATGCCTGGCACGTGAAGAACGGCGCCGAGTTCGAAGACGTCGGCCAGTGGAAGCGCCCGTGGTACTTCCCGAAAGCCGGTGAAGACATCCATGCTGCCGTGACTCGCGAATGCAAGGCCGTGCGCGACAGCGTGGGCCTGCTGGACGCCTCGACCCTGGGCAAGATCGACATCCAGGGCCCGGACGCGCGCGAGTTCCTCAACCGCATCTACACCAACGCCTGGACCAAGCTCGACGTGGGCAAGGCCCGCTACGGCCTGATGTGCAAGGAAGACGGCATGGTCTTCGACGACGGCGTAACCGCCTGCGTCGGCGACAACCACTTCATCATGACCACCACCACCGGCGGCGCTGCCCGCGTATTGCAGTGGATGGAGCTGTATCACCAGACCGAATGGCCAGAGCTGAAGGTGTACTTCACTTCGGTCACCGACCACTGGGCCACCATGACCCTGTCCGGCCCTAACAGCCGCAAGCTGCTGAGCGAGCTGACCGACATCGACATGGACAAGGAAGCCTTCCCGTTCATGACCTGGAAGGAAGGCAACGTCGGTGGCGTGCCGGCCCGCGTGTTCCGTATCTCGTTCACCGGCGAGCTGTCGTACGAAGTGAACGTGCAGGCCAACTACGCGATGGGCGTGCTGGAACAGATCATCGAGGCCGGCAAGAAGTACAACCTGACCCCGTACGGCACCGAGACCATGCACGTACTGCGTGCAGAGAAGGGCTTCATCATCGTGGGCCAGGACACCGATGGTTCGATGAACCCGGACGACCTGAACATGAGCTGGTGCGTTGGCCGCAACAAGCCGTTCTCGTGGATCGGCCTGCGTGGCATGAACCGCGAAGACTGCGTACGTGAGAACCGCAAGCAGCTGGTGGGCCTGAAACCGGTCGACCCGACCAAGTGGCTGCCGGAAGGCGCCCAACTGGTGTTCGACCCGAAACAGCCAATCCCGATGGACATGGTCGGCCACGTCACCTCCAGCTACGCGTCCAACTCCCTGGGCTACTCGTTCGCCATGGGTGTGGTCAAAGGCGGCCTCAAGCGCATGGGCGAGCGTGTCTACTCGCCGCAGGCGGATGGCAGCGTGATCGAGGCGGAAATCGTGTCTTCGGTGTTCTTCGATCCGAAGGGTGAGCGGCAGAACGTCTAAGGCCCCCCGGTCCAACCGGTGCCAGGCGTGGAATGAGGTCTCTGTGGGAGCGGGCGTGCCCGCGAAGAGGGCGGTGAATTCAACATCGCATTCGCGGGCATGCCCGCTCCCACAGGATGGCCGTCTCCCGCAGGCATCGTGGTCGAATCCAGAATTCAAGGCAGGTAAGAAATGAGCGCTATCAACGTCTTCCAGCAAAACCCCGGCGCCGAGGCCAAAGCCCAGTCGCCACTGCACCATGCCGACCTGGCCAGCCTGGTAGGCAAAGGCCGCAAGAACGCAGGCGTGACCCTGCGTGAACGCAAGTTCCTCGGTCACCTCACCCTGCGTGGTGATGGCCATAACCCGGAATTCGCCGCCGGCGTGCACAAGGCCCTTGGCCTGGAGCTGCCCGTGGCGCTGACCGTGGTCGCCAACAAGGACATGTCGCTGCAATGGGTCGGCCCAGATGAGTGGCTGCTGATCGTGCCCGGCGGCCAGGAGCTGGCAGCGGAGCAAAAGCTGCGCGCGGCCCTTGAAGGCCAGCACATTCAGGTCGTCAATGTCAGTGGCGGGCAAAGCCTGCTGGAACTGCGCGGCCCGAATGTGCGCGACGTGCTGATGAAATCCACCAGCTATGATGTTCACCCGAACAACTTCCCGGTGGGCAAGGCCGTGGGCACCGTGTTCGCCAAGTCGCAACTGGTGATCCGCCGCACTGCAGAAGACACTTGGGAGCTGGTGATTCGCCGCAGCTTCGCCGATTACTGGTGGCTGTGGCTGCAGGACGCTTCTGCCGAATACGGCCTGAGCATCGAAGCCTAAGGAGCAAGAACATGAGTCGGGCACCGGATACCTGGATTCTCACCGCCGACTGCCCGAGCATGCTCGGCACCGTCGACGTGGTGACGCGTTACCTCTTCGAGCAGCGCTGCTACGTGACGGAGCACCACTCCTTCGATGACCGGCAGTCGGGACGCTTCTTCATTCGCGTCGAGTTCCGCCAGCCGGACGATTTTGACGAGGCGGGCTTCCGGGCCGGCCTCGCAGAGCGCAGCGAAGCGTTCGGCATGGCTTTCGAGCTGACCGCACCCAACCACCGCCCCAAGGTGGTGATCATGGTGTCCAAGGCCGACCATTGCCTGAATGACCTGCTGTATCGCCAGCGCATTGGCCAACTGGGTATGGATGTGGTGGCCGTGGTGTCGAACCACCCGGACCTCGAACCCTTGGCGCATTGGCACAAGATTCCTTATTACCACTTCGCCCTCGACCCCAAGGACAAACCTGGGCAAGAGCGCAAGGTGCTGCAGGTGATCGAGGAGACTGGTGCTGAGCTGGTGATTCTTGCCCGCTATATGCAGGTACTGTCGCCCGAACTTTGCCGCCGTCTGGATGGTTGGGCGATCAATATTCACCACTCGCTGTTGCCGGGTTTCAAAGGCGCCAAGCCTTATCACCAGGCCTACAACAAGGGTGTGAAAATGGTCGGTGCCACGGCGCACTACATCAACAACGACCTGGATGAAGGGCCGATCATTGCCCAGGGTGTCGAGGTGGTGGACCACAGTCACTATCCCGAAGACCTGATTGCCAAAGGGCGGGATATCGAATGCCTGACATTGGCGCGGGCGGTGGGGTATCACATCGAGCGACGGGTGTTCCTGAACGCCAACCGGACTGTCGTTCTGTAATAACCGGTACCGGCCTCTTCGCGGCTAAAGCCGCTCCTACAGGTACAGCACAGCCCTCGGGTTGGTGCGGTCCCCCGTAAGAGCGGCTTTAGCCGCGAAGAGGCCCGCACAGGCCGCCTCTCTGTTTGCCCATACTCCCCAGCGACACCCCTGCCGTTAAAAGGCATCTCTCTGTCGCTCCCAGTCAGTGCAGATCTCCCCATCCGGCCCACAATTCCCTCATTCCAGAAACACATGCCGCCCACGGATGGCGGCGCGTTCAACCACCGCTGCATAAATAAAAATCAAGCGAGGTAAGAGCATGTCTGGCAATCGTGGAGTGGTGTATCTCGGCGCTGGCAAGGTCGAAGTACAGAAGATCGACTACCCGAAAATGCAGGACCCGCGCGGCAAGAAAATCGAACACGGCGTCATCCTGAAGGTGGTCTCCACCAACATCTGCGGTTCTGACCAGCACATGGTCCGTGGCCGCACTACTGCCCAGGTCGGCCTGGTCCTGGGCCACGAAATCACCGGTGAAATCGTCGAGAAGGGCCGCGACGTCGAGCGCATGCAGATCGGCGACCTGGTATCGGTCCCGTTCAACGTCGCCTGCGGCCGCTGCCGCTCCTGCAAAGAGATGCACACCGGTGTCTGCCTCACCGTCAACCCGGCCCGCGCCGGCGGTGCCTACGGCTACGTCGACATGGGCGACTGGACCGGTGGCCAGGCCGAATACGTGCTGGTGCCATACGCCGACTTCAACCTGCTGAAGCTGCCTGAGCGCGACAAGGCCATGGAAAAGATCCGTGACCTGACCTGCCTGTCCGACATCCTGCCCACCGGCTATCACGGTGCCGTGACTGCTGGCGTTGGTCCAGGCAGCACTGTCTACGTTGCCGGTGCTGGCCCGGTCGGCCTGGCCGCCGCTGCCTCGGCGCGCCTGCTGGGCGCCGCCTGTGTAATCGTCGGTGACCTGAACCCGGCCCGCCTGGCCCACGCCAAGTCGCAAGGCTTCGAAGTGGTCGACCTGTCCAAGGACACCCCGCTGCACGAGCAGATCGTCGACATTCTCGGCGAGCCGGAAGTGGACTGCGCTGTCGACGCCGTCGGCTTCGAGGCCCGTGGCCATGGCCACGAAGGTGCCAAGCACGAGGCCCCGGCCACCGTGCTGAACTCGCTGATGCAAGTGACCCGCGTGGCCGGCAACATCGGTATCCCGGGCCTGTACGTGACCGAAGACCCGGGCGCGGTGGATGCCGCTGCCAAGATCGGCGCGCTGAGCATCCGCTTCGGCCTGGGCTGGGCGAAATCGCACAGCTTCCACACCGGCCAGACCCCGACCATGAAATACAACCGCCAGCTGATGCAGGCGATCATGTGGGACCGCATCAACATTGCTGAAGTGGTAGGTGTGCAGGTGATCAACCTGGATCAGGCGCCGGAAGGGTATGGCGAGTTTGATGCAGGTGTGCCGAAGAAATTCGTTATCGACCCGCACAAAATGTGGGGTGCGGCGTAATCAGCGTCGAGTAAAAAGAGCCCCTCGCATCGAGGGGCTTTTTGTCCATTCTGATAAGACATCTCGGCCGGAGGTGCTTGTCATAAGCCTTTCATCGCTTTTGAAGTCGAGCGCCGCCCGCACATACCTCATCAGTTCCGAAGCCTGGTGAGTGGCCCTGGAGCGAAGGGCCACTGCGCAGTCATTTTCATGCAGACAGTTAATTACTCCGATTGTGGCCGGCGCGTCTCATTGTTTGCGTCGGTTGCCCCGAATTGGTAGTTCCTGTCGTCATGAGGATCGTCACGTTTTTTGGGAGCGTAGAACATGTTTTCAGTATCGGTGTTCCCGCTCGTTGGGTGGTAAGTATTAGGTTTTGAATTTTTTATAGCTTTTTTGGCGTAGTAATGTTCGGAGTAAATGTATGCGTGATCTTTACTTTCTACGTATTTATTTATGCCGCGTTCCTTTCTCAAACCCCTGTCAAGCGTTTTTTGGAGGGTTTTTCTAGCGGCGTCAATTCTTGGTGCGAATGTTTTTCCTCTGTATTTTCTTTGCGCGACTAAATTATTGAGGTTGTCGGTTTGCTCTTTCATTGTTTCATTAATAATCTTTATGCTTGCCAGGCGCTGATCCATTTTTGCTTGGTTACTGCGAAACCACGTTCTAGGCTTGAAAATACCCCACATCCCCGTTTCGTCTTTCCGATTGACTGGGTCGTTCACACAGTACGCGAAAGCATTGACCCCGCCTCGGGCGAATGGGCTTTCAGCATTGTCCGGTCCGATGAACCGTCTCATCTCGGTGCTAAAGCCACGGTGTCCTTGGCCTAGGAGATAAAGGTGTATGTTGTCCAATATGAACTCGCCGTTGAATCCTATCGCTGGGGATCCTGATGGCAGTTTGTCGTTGTATCCAAAGGGGGTGTAGGTGTGATTTTTTTGCTTTCCGTCAGGCGTGCTCACGACAAGCACTGAGTCCATCTCATCTGTTGCGAAAAGCTGGGAACTTCCTGCTTCTTTGCCAGCGGACTCAGCAAGAGGGAGCGTTCCAATCCGCAGGATTGAACGCTTCTGATCGTTTCCAATGACAGTGGTCAGTTTGCTGGTCTGGTAGAAATATTTGGGGGTATCAGGACTGTTTTTCACCGACGTGCTCCCGTTGTCTGCAGTTGGCCCCGGAAATAGATGGCCTGGGCACTACGATTATCTGGAGTGTCTTGAGCAATTGACTACTGGCAGAAATATCAGGTATGCACCTGTTGGGGCCCGGAACAATCCCTCAGATTTCCAGTCAAATCCTTCGTTTTCCAGGCCATCCCGGCCGACGAGGTCCCTTCCGATGAAAGCACTCACCTTGGCAACCCTGATGACCCTGGCCGCCAGCCCGGTGTTCGCCTTCAACCTCAGTGACGCCGCCAATGCCGTGTCCGCCATGCAGAACCCGCAACAGCAAGGCCAGGTGCAGGCTCCCGAGGCCCAGGCCAATCTGCTCAACACCTTGGGCAGCGAATTGAAGATCACCCCCGAACAGGCCGTGGGCGGCGCAGGGGCGATGTTGGGGTTGGCGCGCAACAACCTTAGCAGTGAGGACTATGGCCAATTGACCAAGGCCGTGCCGGGTCTGGACCTGTTGTCCGGTGCCAATATGCTGGGTGGGTTGAGCGGGCTGGGCGATTTGCTGGGCAAGAACAGCGAAAGCCAGTCGGCATTGAGCAACGCGTTGGGCAACGACGTGGAGAACCGTAATGACCTGGACAATGCGTTCAAGGCACTGGGCATGGACACTGGAATGATCGGCCAGTTCGCCCCGCTGATCCTGCAGTACCTCGGCCAGCAGGGCATCGCCGGGTCGTTGCTGCAGAACTTGGGTAGCCTGTGGACCACGCCGGCACCAGTGAGCACGCCATCGGTTTGAGATTATCACAAGGCCAGACGTCATACATCGAAGGTCTTGAGCGTCACTTCCAGGGCTCTGATTCGATATTGTGCTTCAGTCAGCCAGACTTCGCGTAATTCCATTTCTGTACGATATTGTTGGTCACTGATCCCTTGGATTTTGGCGAAGGCTTTCGAAGATGGTTTCAAAAGCTCGGTGTATTCTTGCTGTTTTTGCGCTGCGCGTTTAGTGAGATTTTTTATATAGATGGCTAATGATCGTCTTTCTTTGAGAAGGTGGTTTTTGTGGGCAGTCTGTTCCCTCAGGTACGTCTTGATCGTTATGTCTTTGTTAAAGGCAACAGTCTTTTTTTTCGCCAAATGGTGTGAAGCGGAGTGCCTGGCGTTCAACAGAGGAGGCTCTATTACCTGCGCCGCAGGCTTTTTTGTCAGCGGTACTGTTCGGTGAGGTTTCGGGTTAGACTTTTGCTCCCAAAACTTTTGTAAATTGGCGAATTCCCGCTGTTGCCCTGTATCATCACGGTAATTGATGGGGTCACAGGCACAGTATGCGTAGGCGTTATAGCCACCGTCACTGAACGGGCTGAGATCATCGGGCTTGAGGAAGCGCATCAAGGCTGGACTATAGCTTCGGTATCCTCGCCCCAATGCATAGGTGCCAAGGAGCGGATCAAATCGTTCATCCTTGAAGCCTATTATCGTGGCTCTACCTGCTTGGCTGCCGATGTGCCCGTAAGGGCTGTAGACCAGGGCGGTGACTTTCACTTGAGAGCGCCTCGCAAGAGACATGCTGCTTAAGTCTTCGTCTTTGGGAGGCCGCGCACAACTAGCAGAATTATCAGGGGGCGCAACGTAACTGTGCTGATGTCAACCGGCTGCCTGCTTCGGCCTCTTCGCGGGTAAACCCGCCCCTACGCAGGTAGAGCCTATCCTTGGGGATGTGGTAATCCGCGTAGGAGCGGGTTCACCCGCGAATGGGCCAGTTCAGGCGGCAGAGGTGTTAGCCCATCTCCGCCCGCAGCTGCTCGATCCGCTGGTCCTTCGCCACCCACAGCTGGTTCACCCAAGCCTGAACCGTCTGCCGAAACTCGGGATCATTTTCGTAATCCCCCGCCCACAACGCCGGGTCCAGTTCCCGCACCTGAATGTCGATAATCACCCGGCTAATGCTGCCATTGAGCAAGTCCCAGAACCCCGGCGCCTTATTACCGGGGTACACGATGGTCACATCCAGCAGGGCATCCAGCTGTTCGCCCAATGCCGCGAGCACAAACGCCACACCACCTGCCTTGGGCTTGAGCAGGTAGCGATACGGCGACTGCTGCTCCTGGCGCTTGGCTTCGGTAAACCGGGTGCCCTCCAGGTAATTGACCACGGTCACCGGCTGGCGCTTGAACAGCTCGCAGGCCGCCTTGGTGATTTCCAGGTCCTTGCCCCTGAGCTCCGGGTGCTTTTCCAGAAACGCCTTGCTGTAGCGCTTCATGAACGGGTAATCCAGCCCCCACCAGGCCAGGCCCAGCAACGGCACCCAGATCAGCTCTTTTTTCAGGAAGAACTTGAAGAACGGTGTACGGCGGTTGAGGCTTTCGATCAGCGCCGGGATGTCGACCCAAGTCTGGTGGTTGCTCACGGCCAGGTACGAGGTGTCCCTGCGCAGGTTTTCCACACCGCGGATGTCCCACTGGGTAGGGATGCACAGGGCGAAGATGGCTTTGTCGATTTCCGACCAGGTTTCGGCCACCCACATCACCGCCCACGACGCGTAGTCGCGGCCACGGCCTGGCAACACCAGCTTGAGCAGGGCGAAGACCAGCAGCGGGCAGATCAATACCACGGTATTGAGCAGCAGCAGGGTGGTAGTGAGAATGCCGGTCAGCAGGCGACGCATAAAGAGACTCTTGTTGTGGGAGATAAACGGTTGGCAATGATAAGCAGGGCGGTGGCCTACGCCAAATGTCCAATGCCCGACGGCGGGGACAAATGTTTCACATTATGTTGGTTAGGCTCGTGACAGCGAACCTATCTGCCCAGTGCAGTCTAAGCATTGACCCTCTCAAGGAAGCCTGCTTGTGAAATCTCTTTTAGCCATGTTGTCGCTGTTGGCGCTGCCGGTGATGGCCGCCGAACCCACTATCTACGGCCGTTACGAGAATATTGCCCTGCCTGAACTGGGCGAAACCCTGAAAGCCAAGATGGACACTGGCGCCTTCACCGCGTCGCTGTCGGCCAAGGATATCGAGCTGTTCACCCGCGATGGGGACGAGTGGGTGCGCTTCCGCCTGGCGACCAAGGAATCGGACGGCAAAGTGTACGAGCACAAGGTCTCGCGCATCAGCAAGATCAAGGGCCGTGCTGATGAAGAGGACGAAGGGGATGCGCCAGAGGTCTCCAAGCGCCCGGTGGTCGACCTGGAGTTGTGCCTGGGGGATGTGAAGCGCACCGTCGAGGTGAATCTGGTGGACCGCAGCAACTTCAACTACCCGCTGCTGGTGGGTTCCAAGGCGCTGCGCGAGTTCAAGGCGGCGGTCAACCCGGCGAAGAAGTTCACTGCTGGCAAGCCAGGGTGCTGATCTGAAGCGTGCGCCATACAATGTAGGAGCGGGCTTGCCCGCGAACACACATAATGGGGTGTCAGGCACCGGCTTCGCCGGTGTTCGCGGGCACGCCCGCTCCCAAAAGCCCACCACAGATAGCGAACACTGTGGAAAACCTTGTAGGAGCGGGTTTACCCGCGAAGGGGCCCTCAGGCCACTGGCGCTGTAGCGACCATCGATGGCCGCTTGACCACCTCGGCATACCACGCCGCCAACCCAGGCTGGCGCTCACGCCAGCCAAACCCGGGCTGACGCAAATCCAGATAGCCCAGCGCACAGGCCACGCCAATCGCCGCCAGGTCGAAGCCGGAGATCAGCTCCGGCAAGTGCTCCTGCTCCAGGTTGTCCAGGCTACGGCGGATCTTGTCACCCTGCGCTTGCAGCCAGCCATCCCAGCGCTTGTCCTCTGGCCGCAGGAAGCTCTCATACCGGCTCGACACTGCCGCATCCATGATCGCATCGGCCTGTGATACCAAGGTCATGCGCCGCCAGCGCGCCGAACCTTCACGCGGCAGCAGCGGCAGGCCAACGTGCTGCTGGTCGAGGTACTCGCAGATCACCCGACTGTCGTGCAGCACGGTGCCGTCTTCCAGGCGCAGGGCCGGGATTTTGCCGATCGGGTTGTCCAGGTTGAGCTGCGGGTCGCCGCTCACCGGGCTTATGTTCACCGGCTGCAGCTGCACACGCTCAAGCTGGCCGGTTTCGTGCAACACCACCATGACCTTGCGCACGAAAGGCGACAACGGCGAGTGGAACAGGGTCATCGTGCTCATGCTTCAGTTACCTTGCAGGCTGGGTGGCAGGCACACGCCGGTGCCGCCGATGCCGCAGTAGCCGTCCGGGTTCTTGGCCAGGTACTGCTGGTGGTAGGCCTCGGCGAAATAGACGGTCGGTGCCTGGTCGATTTCGGTGGTGATCTCACCGAAGCCGGCCTTGCTCAGCTCGGCCTGGTAGGCGTCGCGGCTGGCCTTGGCCTGTTCCAGCTGTTCCGGGCTGGTGCAGTAGATGGCCGAACGGTACTGGGTGCCGATGTCGTTGCCCTGGCGCATGCCTTGGGTGGGGTTGTGCAGCTCCCAGAACATTGCCAGCAATTCGCGGTAGCTGACCTTGTCCTTGTCGAACACCACCAGCACCACTTCGGTGTGGCCGGTCAGGCCCGAGCAGACTTCTTCGTAGGTAGGGTGCGGGGTGAAGCCGCCGGCGTAGCCGACCACGGTGCTGACCACACCTTCACGCTGCCAGAAGCGGCGCTCTGCGCCCCAGAAGCAGCCCAGGCCGAAGATGGCGAAGTCGATGGCGCCTTCGAAGAACGGGCCGAGCAGTGGGGTGTCTTTGAAGACGTAGTGGAACTCGGGCAGGCTCATTGGCGTGTCGCGGCCAGGCAGGGCCTGTTCCGCAGTGGGCATGACGTTTTTGTTCACCAGGATTTCCGAACGCAGGACCATGGCCGTTCCTCTGTGTTTATTCAGTGGGGTAGGGGTTTGGGCCTTCGCGGGCATGCCCGCTCCCACAGGTACAGCACAGGTTTCAAAGGTTGTGGTGTTCCTGTGGGAGCGGGCGTGCCCGCGAAAGGGCCCGAATGGCTTCTATAGTGCCCGAGGATTACGCAGCTGTCAGGCCACCGGGCCACGCGGATAGCGCTTCAGCCGCTCGGCCAGCTCGCGCCCGGGAATCGGCCGGTCGAACAGGTAGCCCTGGCCCACGTCGCAGCGGTGGCGGCGCAGGAACGCCAGTTGCTCCGGCGTCTCGATCCCTTCGGCCACCACCTTCAGCTTCAGGTTGTGGGCCATGGCCACCACCGCCGAGGTGATTTCCATGTCGTCCTGGTTGTCGGGGATTTCGTTGATGAAGCTGCGATCGATCTTGAGGATGTCGATCGGAAACTTCTTCAGGTAGCTCAGCGACGAATAACCGGTGCCGAAGTCGTCCATGGCCAAGGTCAGGCCCAGGGCCTTCAGTTCGTCCAGCTGGCGGTGGGTGTCTTCGCTGGCTTCCAGCAGCAGGCCTTCGGTCAGCTCCAGCTCCAGCAGGTGTGGGGGCAGGGCTTCTTCCTTGAGGATGGTGCTGATCGACGCCACCAGGTCCGGGTCGGAGAACTGTTTGGGCGACAGGTTGATGGCTACATGCAGGTTGCCCAGGCCGGCCTTGCGCAGTTGCTGGCTCATGCAGCACGCCTGGCGCACCACCCATTTGCCGATAGGGATGATCAGGCCGGTTTCCTCGGCCACGCTGATGAACTGGTCCGGGCGGATCATGCCGCGTTCGGGGTGGTTCCAGCGCAGCAGCGCTTCCAGGCCCAGCAGGCGACCGCTGCGAAGGCACAGCTTGGGCTGGTAGAACACGTCCAGCTCATTCTGGGTCAGGGCACGACGCAGGTTGTTCTCGACGAACAGCTTGTAGCTGGCTTCGGCGTTGAGCACTTCGGTAAACACCTGTACCTGGTGTTTACCGTTGGCCTTGGCCTTGTGCAATGCAAGGCCGGCATTCTTCATCAGGCTGGCCGGGTCGACACCGTGCAACGGTGCACAGGCCAGGCCTACCGAGGCGGTGACGTTGATCAGCTGGTTGTCGACGAACATCGGCTTGTCGAGGGTGCACAACAACTGTTGAGCAACGCCTTGGCCATCTTCAAGGCTGGTGTCGTCGAGCAGCACGGCGAACTCGTTACTGGCAAAGCGCGCCAGGATGCCACCGCTGTGCAGGCTGTTGCGCAAACGCCTGGCCAGGCTGATCAGCAGCTTGTCGCCGGTCTGGTGGCCAAGGCTGTCGTTGATGCGCTTGAAGTTGTCGATGTCCACCAGCAGCAGGCACATCGAGCTTTCGCCATCGCGGGCGAAGCGTTCGTCCAGGCTGCGGATGAACGCCGGGCGGTTGCCCAGGTTGGTGAGGTTGTCGGTGTAAGCCAGGCGTTCGATGCGTTGCTGGGCCAGCTTGGTCTGGGTGACGTCTTCGTAGATGCCGATGTAGTGGGTCAGCTCACGGTTGTCACCGTACACCTTGGAAATCGACAACTGGCCCCAGTACGGCTCCAGGTTTTTGCGTCGGCTCTTGAACTCGCCCTGCCAACTGTTGCCCATGGCCAGGCTCGACGGCGAGTCGAACAGCAGTTCGCTGAGGTTCTCCAGTGCCGGTAGCTCACCCAGCTGGCGGCCCTGCACTTCGTCGGTACTGTACTGGGTGATGGCGGTGAAGCTGGGGTTGACGTACTCCACCCGGCCGTCGCGGTTCACCAGCAGGAAGGCACTGGCGCTCTGCTCGACCGCACGCTGGAACAGGTGCAGGGCGCTGGCCGCGGCCCGTCGTTTGTGGTTTGTGATCACTTGGGCGAACTGGTCGGCCAGCTCACCGGCAAAGGCAATCTCGTCCGACTGCCAGGCCCTTGGCTGGCCGCTTTGCTCCAGGCACAACACGCCGATCACCTGGCCATCGACACGGATGCTGGCGTCGAGCATGGCCTTGTTTTCCGGGCGCATGCTTTGCGCCAGGGCGCGGGTGCGCGGGTCGTGGCCGGCGTTGTGAGCGTCGATGGCGCGGCTTGCGTGCAGTGCATCCAGGTAGTCGGGGAAGCGGCTGGCATCGATGGCTTCGGGCTGGCGGTGCTCCTGTGCGTCGCGGTACCAGGCGATGATCGGTTCCAGGCGTTGGTCTTCCAGGTGCCAGATGCTGGCGCAGTCGACCTTGTAGATTTCGCAGGCGCTCTGGGTGATCAGCTGGGCCGCTTCGAGCAGCGAGTTGCCCGCGCTGTAGCGATGGCGGGCGAGGCGCAGGATAAGGTCCTGCTGGCCGCGCACCCGCTCCAGGTGCTCCAGTTGTTCTTGCTGCGTGCGCTGGTTCAGCTGCAGGGCCAGTTGCAGGCGGTTGTTGCGTGACTCCAGGTCGCTGGCGCCGGGTTCGCCGGTCTCTTCCTGCTGGTCATCGAGCACGCTCAGGTAGCCGCGCAACAGCTGGCGGTTGTGTTGCTTGTAGGCTTCACCCGCTTCCAGCAGGCGCAGCGAGGTGCTCGGCGTGTGCAGGGTGTAGCGCACGCGATAGTAACCGCGCTGGGCCAGTTGCAACTGGATGTCGTCGTGCAGCCGGTAGCGTGCTTCGGGTTCCATCAGGCTGGCGTAGGGCGCGTCAATCAGGGCACACAGCTCGCCGGTTTTCAGGCCGAACTGGCGCTCACAGGCTGGGTCAAGGTAGAGCATGGCCCAGGTGGCTTCGTTGAGCCTTTCGAAACGCAGCATGCCGAGCCGCGAGGGCACGGGTAACTGTGTCACGACCTCGGCCGCCACACGGCTGGCGGCATCGGGTTGGCTTTTCATCGAAGACTCGCTTGAAGAGGGAACGCGGCCTTGTGGCTGCGGCGGATTTGGCAAGGTTGCATGATGTCCCGAGGGCTGGCAAGCGGCCATGCTTGATGCTGTGGACAGGTTATCGGCTGACGTGGCCGATTCTGCAGTTTGGCTGGAGATTTTGGGGCCGCTTTGCGGCCTTGTGTCGCGAAAGGAGGGCGAAGCCCTCCCAGCTTTTTCCAGGCAAAAAAAAGCCCCGCCAATCGACGGGGTTGAGGTACGAGCGTGGCAGCTCGAAAAGGGTACTGCCCCTCGCAAGGAGGGGCAGTGTGCTGGCTTACAGCAGCATGGTGCGGATATCGCCCAGCACGTCGCCCAGGCGCTTGGTGAAGCGCGCGGCGGCAGCGCCGTTGATCACACGGTGATCGTAGGACAGCGACAGCGGCAACATCAGCTTTGGCTGGAAGGCCTTGCCATCCCAGACTGGCTGCATGGTCGCCTTGGAGACGCCCAGGATAGCCACCTCCGGCGCATTGACGATCGGCGTGAAGCCGGTGCCGCCAATGTGGCCGAGGCTGGAGATGGTGAAGCAGGCGCCTTGCATCTCGTCAGCCGACAGCTTCTTGGTGCGCGCCTTCTCGGCCAGTGCAGCGGCTTCGGCAGCCAGTTGCAGCAGGCTCTTCTGGTCGACGTTCTTGATCACAGGGACCAGCAGGCCGTCCGGGGTGTCCACGGCGAAGCCGATGTGCACGTACTTCTTGCGGATGATGGCCTTGCCGCTTGGCGCCAGCGAGCTGTTGAAGTCCGGCAGTTCCTTGAGCAGGAAGGCGCAGGCCTTGAGCAGCAGTGGCAGCACGGTCAGCTTCACCCCAGCCTTCTCGGCCACGGCCTTCTGCGCAACGCGGAAGGCTTCCAGCTCGGTGATGTCGGCAGAGTCGAACTGGGTCACGTGCGGCACGTTGAGCCAGCTGCGGTGCAGGTTGGCAGCACCGACCTGCATCAGGCGGGTCAGGGCCACTTCTTCCACTTCACCGAACTTGCTGAAGTCCACGGCAGGGATCGGCGGGATGCCAGCACCACCGGTCGCACCGGCGGCTGCCGGCGCTTCCTTGGCCTTCTGCATCATGGCCTTGACGTAGACCTGCACGTCTTCTTTCAGGATGCGACCGTGCGGGCCGGTGGCAGCAACTGCACCCAGCTCGACACCGAATTCACGGGCCAGCTGACGAACAGCGGGGCCTGCGTGAACCTTGGCATTGCTGCCAGCGGCCGGTGCGGTAGCAGCCGGTGCAGGGGCAGCAGCCGGGGCGGCAGCGGCAGGTGCGGCAGCCGGAGCAGCCTCAGCCTTGGCTGGTGCAGGAGCAGCAGCCGGTGCCGGCGCGGCAGCCGGGGCGGCACCCGCCACTTTCAGCTTGAAGATCAGGTCGCCAGTGCCGACTTCGTCTTCCAGCTTGCACAGCACTTCTTCGACCACGCCGGCAGCCGGCGACGGGATTTCCATGGAGGCCTTGTCGGACTCCAGGGTAATCAGCGACTGGTCGGCTTCGACGGTGTCGCCGACTTTGACCAGCACTTCGATGATCTTGGCCTTGCCCGACGAACCGATGTCCGGCACGTGGATGTCCTGCACGCTGGCAGCAGCCGGGGCTGCGGCCGGAGCAGCAGGAGCGGCTTCAGCGGCTGGCGCTGGCGAAGCAGCCGGAGCAGCGGCAGCAGCCGGTGCCTCAGGGGCCGCAGCAGCGGCGCCCTCGGCTTCCAGGACCAGCAGTTCGTCGCCTTCTTTCAGGCGGTCGCCCAGCTTGACCTTCAGTTCCTTGATCACGCCAGCCTTGGGCGCCGGAATTTCCATGGAGGCCTTGTCGGACTCCAGGGTCAGCAGGCTCTGGTCAGCCTCGATACGGTCACCGACCTTGACGAACAGCTCGATGATTTCACCTTCACCGCTGCCGATGTCAGGTACGCGAATGAGTTCGCTCACTTAAAAATACTCCTCAGCAGTCCAGTGGGTTGCGCTTGTCCGGGTCGATACCGAACTTGACGATAGCGTCTGCAACAACCTTGGGTTCGATCTCGCCACGGTCAGCCAGGGCTTCCAGGGCAGCCAGCACCACGAAGTGGCGGTCGACTTCGAAGAAGTGACGCAGCTTCTTGCGGCTGTCGCTGCGACCGTAACCGTCGGTACCCAGGACTTTGAACTCTTTGCTCGGTACCCACTGACGAATCTGCTCGGCGAACAGCTTCATGTAGTCGGTAGAGGCGATGACCGGGCCTTTGCGACCGTTCAGGCACTGCTCGACGTAGGTCTGCTGTGGCTTCTGGCCAGGCTTCAGGCGGTTGGCGCGTTCCACGGCCAGGCCGTCGCGACGCAGTTCGTTGAAGCTGGTGACGCTCCACACGTCGGCACCGACGTTGAACTCTTCACGCAGGATCTTCGCGGCTTCGCGGACTTCGCGCAGGATGGTGCCGGAGCCCATCAGCTGTACGTGGTGTGCGGCTTCGCGGGTGTCCTCTTCCAGCAGGTACATGCCCTTGATGATGCCTTCCTCGACACCGGCCGGCATGGCTGGCTGCTGGTAGGATTCGTTCATCACGGTGATGTAGTAGAAGATGTCCTGTTGCTCTTCGGTCATCTTCTTCATGCCGTCCTGGATGATCACCGCCAGCTCGTAGCCGTAGGTCGGATCGTAGGTGCGGCAGTTCGGGATGGTGCCCGCCATCATGTGGCTGTGACCGTCTTCGTGCTGCAGGCCTTCACCGTTGAGGGTGGTACGGCCGGCGGTACCGCCGATCAGGAAACCACGGGTGCGGCTGTCGCCAGCGGCCCAGGCCAGGTCGCCAATACGCTGGAAACCGAACATCGAGTAGAAGATGTAGAACGGCAGCATCGGCTGGTTGTGGCAGCTGTACGAGGTACCGGCAGCGATGAACGACGACATGGCGCCGGCTTCGTTGATGCCTTCCTCGAGGATCTGGCCCTTCTTGTCTTCGCGGTAGAACATCACCTGGTCTTTATCGACTGGCTCGTAGAGCTGGCCGACCGACGAGTAGATGCCCAACTGGCGGAACATGCCTTCCATACCGAAGGTACGGGCTTCGTCCGGGATGATCGGGACGATGCGCTGGCCAATGTCCTTGTCCTTGACCAGCTGCGCCAGAATACGCACGAAGGCCATGGTGGTGGAGATTTCGCGGTCGCCCGAGCCGTCCAGGATCGCTTTCAGCGTTTCCAGTGGCGGGGTCGGCACGCTGAAGCTCTTGGCACGGCGCTGCGGTACGAAGCCACCCAGGGCTGCGCGGCGCTCGGCCAGGTACTTGGCTTCGGCAGAACCTTCTTCCGGCTTGAAGAACGGCAGGTTCTCCAGGTCGGCATCCTTGACCGGGATGTCGAAGCGGTCACGGAAGTGACGCAGGCTGTCGACGTCGACCTTCTTGGTGTTGTGCGCGGTGTTCTTGGCTTCGCCAGCACCGGTGCCGTAACCCTTGATGGTCTTGGCCAGGATGACGGTCGGCTGCTCTTTGTGGTTCACAGCCTGGTGATAGGCCGCGTAAACCTTGTACGGGTCGTGACCGCCACGGTTGAGCTTCCAGATCTCTTCGTCGGACAGGTCTTCGACCATGGCCTTGAGTTCCGGGGTGTTGAAGAAGTGCTCGCGAACGTACGCGCCGTCTTTGGCTTTGTAGTTCTGGTATTCGCCGTCGATGACTTCGTCCATGCGGCGCTGCAGGGCACCGTTGGTGTCCTTGGCCAGCAGTGGGTCCCAGAAACGGCCCCAGACGACTTTGTTGACGTTCCAGCCACCGCCACGGAACACGCCTTCGAGTTCCTGGATGATCTTGCCGTTGCCGCGAACCGGGCCGTCGAGGCGCTGCAGGTTGCAGTTGATGACGAAGATCAGGTTGTCCAGCTTCTCGCGGCCGGCCAGGGCGATTGCACCCAGGGATTCCGGCTCGTCGCACTCACCGTCGCCCATGAAGCACCAGACCTTCTGCTTGCCGGCCGGGATGAAGCCACGGGCTTCCAGGTACTTCATGAAGCGTGCCTGGTAGATCGCCTGGATCGGGCCCAGACCCATCGAAACGGTCGGGAACTGCCAGAAGTCAGGCATCAGCCATGGGTGCGGGTACGAAGACAGGCCGTTGCCGTCCACTTCCTGGCGGAAGTTGTTCATCTGGTCTTCGCTGATACGGCCTTCCATGAAGGCACGGGCGTAGACGCCTGGCGATGCGTGGCCCTGGAAGAAGATCAGGTCGCCGCCGTGTTCTTCGGTAGGGGCCTGGAAGAAGTAGTTGAAGCCGATGTCGTACAGGGTGGCACTGGAGGCGAAGCTAGAGATGTGTCCGCCCAGGTCCGAGTCTTTCAGGTTGGTACGCATGACCATGGCCAGCGCGTTCCAACGCACCATCGAGCGAATGCGGCGTTCCATGAACAGGTCGCCAGGCATGCGTGCTTCGTGGGTGACAGGGATGGTGTTGCGGTATGGCGTGGTGATCGCATATGGCAGCTGGGAGCCACTACGGGTGGCCAGCTCGCCCATACGGGTCATCAGGTAATGAGCGCGGTCTTCGCCTTCTTTGTCGAGGACCGACTCCAGGGCATCCAGCCATTCCTGGGTTTCGATTGGATCGAGGTCTTGCATGGCTTGCTCCAGGGCGGAAAGGCAACCAGAATCGATTGCCTGAGATTGCGACTGGCCTTATGGGCAGACGTCGTGAATTCTTGGATTACCGGGGTGTCTTCCGGCGCGTTGTAGTTTTACTACATTTGCTTTCGCATTTCATGCTTTTACACGACACGAGTAGTAGTAAAACTACATTTGTGCGACGTTTGGTCGCACCTTGGCTTGTGAGGAAAAACGTTCATGTTGGTTGGCATTGTGTCGCGAACGGGTGGTTCTTGATGTTTGTTGCCAATTTTTCGTTTTTTTTAGCTATTTCCAACTTTTGTACGACAGTCCAACCGTGGTCCGGCTTCCCCTTGGCCGCTTTTTCCCCTCTATTTCACGCCGATCAAGGATAGACCATGCGCCTACCTTTGCCCTCCGATCTGCCTGCCACCTTGCAGCCGCTGGTCACTCGCAACCAGCAGTTCATCAGCGATGCCGTGGCCGGCCACCCCGAACTCGACCTGCAGGCCTGGAGCCCGCTGCACCGGCAGCAGTTCGATCAGGTGGCTGCTGCCAGTGAATTCGTGCTCAGTTTGGCCCAGCGCGAGCCCGCCATGCTGTTCGCCCTGCTGGCCAGCGGCGAGCTGGAGCGGCGTTACGCCCCGGGTGAGCTGCGCGGGCAAATCGCCGCAACAGCCCAGGCGGCACAGAGCGAGGACGAGCTGGCGCGCAATCTGCGCCGCGCGCGCAACCGCCAGCAGCTGCGCATTATCTGGCGCGACATTACCCGTCAGGCGGAACTTGGCGAAACCTGCCGTGACCTGTCGGACCTTGCCGATGCGGCCATCGACGAAGCCTACCAATGGCTGTACCCGCGCCATTGCCAGCAATTCGGCACGCCCATCGGCAACCGCAGCGGCCAGCCGCAGCACATGGTGGTGCTGGGCATGGGCAAGCTGGGAGCGGTAGAGCTTAACCTGTCGTCGGACATCGACCTGATCTTCGGTTTCCCCGAGGGCGGTGAAACCGAAGGGGTGAAGCGCTCGCTGGACAACCAGGAGTTCTTCACGCGCCTGGGCCAAAGGCTGATCAAGGCACTGGACCCGGTTACCGTCGACGGCTTTGTGTTCCGCGTTGACATGCGCCTGCGTCCCTATGGTTCGGCGGGTGCCCTGGTGCTCAGCTTCAATGCACTGGAGCAGTACTACCAGGACCAGGGCCGTGACTGGGAACGTTACGCGATGATCAAGGCGCGGGTGGTGGCCGGCGACCAGGCGGCCGGCGCGCAGTTGCAGGAGATGCTGCGCCCGTTCGTGTACCGCCGCTACCTGGACTTTTCCGCAATCGAAGCGCTGCGCACCATGAAGCAGCTGATCCAGCAGGAAGTGCGGCGCAAGGGCATGGCCGAGAACATCAAGCTGGGTGCCGGTGGTATTCGCGAAGTAGAGTTCATCGCCCAAGCCTTCCAGCTGATCCACGGCGGGCGTGACCTCAGCCTGCAGCAGCGGCCGTTGCTCAAGGTGCTGGCCACCCTGGAAGGCCAAGGCTACCTGCCGCCAGCAGTGGTGGCCGAGTTGCGCGAGGGTTATGAGTTCCTGCGGTACACCGAGCACGCGATCCAGGCCATTGCCGACCGCCAGACGCAAATGTTGCCGGAAGGTGAGACCGATCAGGCACGCGTGGCCTACGTGCTCGGTTTTGCCGACTGGCAGAGCTTCCACGACCAGTTGATGTACTGGCGTGGCCGTATCGACTGGCATTTCCGCCAGGTCATTGCCGACCCGGATGATGAAGACGGCGAAGGCGAACTGGTGGTGGGTGGCGAGTGGTCGCCGTTGTGGGAGCAGGCGCAGGATGAAGAAGCCGCTGGCCGGCAATTGCAAGAGGCTGGCTTCAAGCAACCCGCCGAAGCCTTGAGGCGCCTGGCCGGGCTGCGTTCCAGCCCGCAGTTGCGCTCGATGCAGCGCATCGGCCGTGAGCGACTTGACGCATTCATCCCACGGCTGCTGGCCCAGGCGGTGGAGCATGACAACCCCGACCTGGTGCTGGAGCGGGTGTTGCCATTGGTCGAGGCTGTGGCAAGGCGTTCTGCCTACCTGGTACTGCTGACCGAAAACCCCGGTGCCTTGCGCCGTTTGCTGACGCTGTGCGCCGCCAGCCCGTGGATTGCCGAGCAGATTGCCCTTTACCCGCTGCTGCTCGACGAACTGCTCAATGAGGGCCGCTTGTTCAGCCCGCCCTTGGCGCCAGAACTGGCCAGCGAGCTGCGCGAGCGCCTGACGCGCATCCCCGAGGACGACCTGGAGCAGCAGATGGAGGCGCTGCGCCATTTCAAGCTGGCCCACAGCCTGCGCGTGGCCGCCTCGGAAATCAGCGGCAACCTGCCGTTGATGAAAGTCAGCGACTACCTGACCTGGCTGGCTGAAGCCATCCTCGACCAGGTGCTGGCCCTGGCCTGGCGCCAGACCGTGGCCCGCCACGGCCAACCCAAGCGCAGCGACGGCAGCCTGTGCGACCCGGGTTTCATCATCATCGGTTACGGCAAGATGGGCGGCCTGGAGCTAGGCCACGGTTCGGACCTGGACCTGGTCTTCATCCATGACGGCGATCCGCAGGCGGAAACCGACGGTGCGAAGCCTATCGACAGCGCGCAGTTCTTCACGCGTCTGGGGCAGCGCATCATCCACCTGCTGACCACCCAGACCAACTCGGGCCAACTGTACGACGTGGATATGCGCCTGCGCCCGTCCGGCGCCTCGGGCCTGCTGGTAAGCTCGCTGGGCGCCTTCGAGCGCTACCAGCAGAACGAAGCCTGGACCTGGGAACACCAGGCGCTGGTGCGGGCCCGTGTGCTGGTGGGTTGCAAGCAGGTGGGGGCGGCATTCGAAGGTGTGCGCGCCAAGGTACTGGGCCAGGCCCGCGACCTGGAAAAGCTGCGCGGCGAGGTGAGTGAAATGCGCGCCAAGATGCGTGACAACCTCGGTACCAAGGCGACGGCTGCCGGTACCGCGGCGAACGCCTTCGACGCCGGTGTACCCTTCGATATCAAGCAGGATGCCGGCGGTATCGTCGATATCGAATTTATGGTGCAATACGCCGCTTTGGCCTGGTCCCATGACCATCCGGCCATACTTCGATGGACCGATAACATCCGCATTCTGGAAGAGCTGGAGCAGGCGAACTTGATGCCGGCCAGTGACGCGGTGCTGTTGCGTGAAGTGTACAAAGCGTTCCGCTCGGCCTCCCACCGCCAGGCCCTGCAGAAGGAGGCCGGGGTGATCGATGCGGCACAGTTTGCCGATGAACGCCGTGAAGTGCGGCGGATCTGGGGTGAACTGGGGCTGACTTGAGATCGATGGGCTGCAAAGCAGCCCCAAAGGCTCATGCCTCACCACCGGTGTTACACTGTCGGCCACATAGCCTGAATATAAAGAGGGGAGGCCAGGCTGTACCGCAGCCTGTAGCCTCCCCGAGCGTTTCTGGACTAAGCATGAGAATACTGATCATTGGCCCCAGCTGGGTCGGCGACATGGTGATGGCGCAGACCCTGTTCCAGTGCCTGAAACAGCAGCACCCCGACTGCGTGATCGACGTGCTGGCCCCTGAATGGAGCCGGCCGATCCTCGAGCGCATGCCTGAAGTGCGCCAGGCCTTGAGCTTCCCGCTCGGCCACGGCGCGCTGGAGCTGGCCACGCGGCGGCGCATCGGCAAGTCCCTGGCCGGCCAGTACGACCAGGCCATCCTGCTGCCCAACTCGCTCAAGTCGGCGCTGGTGCCCTTTTTTGCCGGCATTCCCAAACGCACCGGCTGGCGCGGTGAAATGCGCTTCGGCCTGCTGAACGATGTGCGCAAGCTGGACAAGGCCCGCTACCCGCTGATGATCGAGCGCTTCATGGCCCTGGCTTACGCACCCGGCGCCGAGCTGCCGCAGCCATACCCGCGCCCCAACCTGCAGATCGAAGCGCAAAGCCGTGACGCCGCCCTGGCCAAGTTCGGCCTGGAACTGGACCGTCCGGTGCTGGCGCTGTGCCCTGGCGCCGAGTTTGGCGAAGCCAAGCGCTGGCCGGCAGAGCACTATGCCGCTGTGGCCGATGCGATGATTCGCCAAGGCTGGCAAGTGTGGCTGTTTGGCTCGAAGAACGATCATCCGGTCGGTGAGCAGATCCGCGACCGGCTGATCCCGGGGCTCCGTGAAGAATCGTCCAATCTGGCCGGTGAGACCTCGCTGGCCGAGGCCATCGACCTGATGTCCTGCGCCCATGCCGTGGTGTCCAACGACTCCGGCCTGATGCACGTGGCCGCTGCGCTGAACCGTCCGTTGGTGGCGGTGTACGGCTCGACTTCACCCGGCTTCACCCCGCCGCTGGCCGAACAGGTGGAAGTGGTGCGCACCGGTATCGAGTGCAGCCCGTGCTTTGACCGCACCTGTCGCTTCGGCCATTACAATTGCCTGCGTCTGCTGGAACCGGGCAAAGTGATCGCCGCCCTGCACAGCCTCAGCGGGCCGGACCTGATCGATACCGTGGCCGAGGTCGACTAAGTGCGGGTACTGATCATCAAGACCTCGTCGCTGGGGGATGTAATCCACACCCTGCCGGCGCTTACCGATGCCGCCCATGCCATTCCCGGCATCCGTTTCGATTGGGTGGTGGAAGAAGGCTTCGCCGAAATCCCCAGTTGGCACCCCGCGGTCGACCAGGTCATCCCGGTGGCGATCCGTCGCTGGCGCAAGAACCTTTGGCAAACCATCAAGAGTGGCGAGTGGAAGGCGTTCAAGCAGCGCGTGCGCGAGCGCAAGTACGACCTTGTGATCGACGCCCAGGGCCTGGTCAAGTCGGCCTGGTTGACCCGTTACGTGAAGGCACCCGTAGCCGGCCTGGACCGCTACTCGGCGCGCGAAGGCTGGGCCAGCCGCTTCTACGACCGGCCTCTGTCGGTTGCCACCGGCCAGCACGCGGTGGAGCGGGTACGCCAACTGTTTGCCATGGCCCTGGCCTATGACCTGCCAGAAGGCATCGGCAACTACGGCCTGGACCTCGACCGCCTGCAACTGCCGCCGGCTGCGCCCTATGTGGTGTTCCTGCATGGCACCACCTGGGCGACCAAGCATTGGCCCGAAGCCTACTGGCGCGAACTGGCCGAGCGCATGGGCCGGCGCAAGCTGGAAGTGCGCCTGCCTTGGGGTAATCCGGCTGAGAAGGCGCGGGCCGAGCGAATTGCCCAAGGCTTGAACAACTGTCAGGTACTCCCCAAATTGAACCTTGCCGGCGTCGCTCGTGTTCTGGCGGCGGCAAAGGCCTGCGTGGCGGTCGATACCGGCCTTGGCCACCTGGCGGCGGCACTCGATGTGCCCACCCTTTCGCTGTTTGGCCCTACCAACCCGGGCCTGACTGGCGCCTACGGACGGACCCAGATTCACCAGGCCAGTGACTGGCCTTGCGCTCCCTGCCTGCAGAAGAAGTGCACCTACAAACCGAGCGCCGATGACCTGGCCCGGTTCGATCTGAAACGCGAGTGGCCGCTGTGCTTCACTCGCCTGAATCCCGAGCATGTGGCGAGCCGCTTGAGCGCGTTGCTGCTGGCTGAGGATGTCCGTTGATGCAACTGGCTTTCGTGCTTTACAAATATTTCCCCTTCGGCGGGCTGCAGCGCGATTTCATGCGCATTGCCCTGGAATGCCAGAAGCGGGGCCACCAGATCCGTGTGTATACGCTGATCTGGGAGGGTGACATTCCGCCGGGCTTCGAAGTGCTGGTGGCGCCGGTGAAGGCGATTTTCAACCACCGCCGCAACGAGAAGCTCAGCGCCTGGATGGCCGCCGACCTGGCCAAGCGCCCGGTCGACCGCCTGATCGGCTTCAACAAGATGCCAGGGCTGGACGTGTACTACGCCGCCGACGGCTGCTTCGAAGACAAGGCGCAGACCCTGCGCGGTGGGCTGTACCGCCGCTGGGGCCGCTACCGGCACTTTGCCGAGTACGAGCGTGCGGTGTTTGCCAAGGACGCCCATACCGAAGTGCTGATGATTTCCGAAGTGCAGCAGCCGCTGTTCATCAAGCATTACGGCACCCCGGTAGAACGTTTCCACCTCCTGCCGCCAGGCATTTCCCAGGATCGCCGTGCGCCGGCCAATGCCGCCGAGATCCGCGCTGAGTTCCGCAAGGAATTCAACCTGGGGGATGACGACCTGCTGCTGGTGCAGATTGGCTCAGGCTTCAAGACCAAAGGCGTGGACCGCAGCCTCAAGGCACTGGCTGCGCTGCCGTCAGCCCTGCGCAAACGCACCAGGCTGATGGTGATCGGCCAGGACGACCCCAAGGTATTCCAGCTGCAAAGCGCTACCCTGGGCTTGGGCGACCAGGTGCAGTTTCTCAAGGGCCGCAGCGACATCCCGCGCTTCCTGCTGGGCGCCGACCTGCTGATTCACCCGGCGTACAACGAGAATACCGGTACGGTGCTGCTCGAAGCGTTGGTCGCCGGCTTGCCGGTGCTGGTGTCCAAGGTGTGCGGTTATGCCCACTACATTGCCGAGGCCGACAGCGGCCTGGTGCTGGACGAGCCGTTCGAACAAGAGCAGCTCAACGGCTATCTGCAGCGCATGCTCGAAGACCCGCAGGCGCGTGCCAGCTGGTCGCGCAATGGCCTGGCATTTGCTGATAGCGCCGATCTGTACAGCATGCCGCAGCATGCTGCTGACGTGATCCTGGGGCAAAAAACCGCATGAAGCTGATATTGGCCGAACCCTTCAAACGCCTGTGGGCCGGGCGTGATGCCTTCGACGCCGTGGAGGCGCTGCAAGGCGAGGTCTATCGCGAGCTGGAAGGGCGCCGCACGCTGCGCACCGAAGTGGCTGGCGAGGGCTTTTTCGTCAAGATCCACCGTGGCATCGGCTGGGGCGAGATCTTCAAGAACCTGTTCACCGCCAAGTTGCCGGTGCTCGGGGCTGGCCAGGAATGGCGGGCGATCCAACGCCTGCATGAAGTGGGTGTGCCGACCATGACCGCAGTCGCCTACGGCGAGCGTGGCAGCAACCCGGCCGCGCAGCACTCGTTCATCATCACCGAAGAGCTGGCGCCGACCATCAGCCTGGAAGACTTCAGCATCGACTGGGTCAAACAGCCGCCCGAGCCGCGCCTGAAGCGTGCACTTATCGCCGAGGTGGCGAAGATGACCGGCGGCATGCACCGCGCCGGGGTCAACCACCGCGATTGCTACATCTGCCATTTCCTGTTGCACACCGACCGACCGGTGACGGCGGATGACTTCAAGCTGTCGGTGATCGACCTGCACCGCGCGCAAACCCGTGCCAGAATCAGCCGCCGCTGGCGCGACAAGGACCTGGCTGCGCTGTACTTTTCGGCCCTGGACATCGGCCTGACCCAACGCGACAAGCTGCGCTTCCTGCGTGGTTACTTCCAGCGTCCGCTGCGGCAGGTGCTGAAGGACGAAGCCGCGCTGCTCGCCTGGCTGGAGCGCAAGGCCCAGAAACTCTACGATCGCAAGCAACGCTATGGGGATGCACTCTGATGGCGAGTTGGACACTGGCGCCGGGGTACGAACACCTGGCGGCGGACTTCGGCAGCCTCGACGCGGTGTTCGCCCTCCAGGGCGAACGGCTGACCCGCGACCCGCTCAGTGAAGTGGTACGCATCGAGCGTGACGGGATCAACTACTACGTCAAGCGCTACACCGGGGCCGGCAAGCACATGCGCCGGTACCTGGGGCGGCCACGCATCAAGGCCGAATGGCAAAACCTCAAGCAGTTCGCCAAATGGGGTATCCCCACTGCCGAAGTCGTGGCCTGGGGCCTGGAGCGCAACGGCCTGGCCTTTGGCCGTGGCGCGATGATCACCCGTGAACTGCCGCACACCGAAGACCTGTCGGCCCTGGCCGAACACAACGATGCGCGCTTGGCCGACCGCGCCTGGGTCGACCATGTCAGTCGTCAGCTGGCGCGCCATACCCGGGTCATGCACGAACACCGCTTTGCCCATAACGACCTGAAGTGGCGCAACCTGCTGGTCGATGACCAAGGCACGCTATTCTTCATTGACTGCCCCACCGGCGACTTCTGGCGCGGTTTCATGTGGCGCCATCGGATGATCAAGGACCTGGCATGCCTGGACAAAGTGGCCAAATACCACCTGTCAGCTACCCAGCGCTTGCGCTTCTACCTGCAATACCGTGGCCGCGACCGGCTGAATGTGCGTGACAAGAAGCGCATTCATCGGGTACTGGGCTTTTTCGAGGGAAGGGAATGACCGATTACCTGGCCAGCGCGGACCTCGCGCTGCTCAAGCGCCATGGCCTGGACAACTTCGAGGCGCTGTGGGCGCTGCAACTTGATGCTGTGGACGAGCCCAACACCGGCCGTGGTGGCTGGAGCAGCGTCTTCCGTCTGGAACTCGAAGGCAAGGGCTACTACCTCAAGCGCCAGAGCGACTACCTGACCCGTACCTTGCACCGGCCGTTCGGCGAGCCCACCTTCGCCCGCGAATTCCGCAACATCAGTCGCTACCAGAAGCTGCGCATTCCGGCATTGCAGGCGGTGTTCTACGGCGAGCGCAAGCAGGGCGGCAAGCACCGGGCCATCCTGATGACCCGCGCTCTGGACGAGTGGGCCGACCTCGACAGCCTGCTGGCGCAGTGGCCGCGGTTGGGTGAAGCCGAGCGCACTGGCATCCTGCAGGCCTGCGGTCAGCTGGCGCGTACCCTGCACAGCGCCGGCCAGGTGCATGGCTGCTTCTACCCCAAGCACATTTTCCTGCGTCAACGCCGCGAGGGTTGGGACGCGCAATTGATCGACCTGGAAAAGACCCGGCCGCTGCTGTTCGGCATGCGTGACCGCCTCAAGGACCTGGAACCGCTGCTGCGCCGCGCGCAGGCCTGGCGCGTGCAGGATGTACGTACTTTGCTGGCTACCTACCTGGGGCAGCCGGCTGACGGCGCGCTGGTCGACACCTGGCTGCAACGGCTGACGCAACGCCGTCGTGAAAAAGAGGCCCGCTGATGCGTTTGTCTGAACTGAAGGATGCCGGGCGCAGCCCGGCGCTGCCCCTGAGTATCACGTTGGTTGATGCCGCCGGCAGCGCCGACTTGCAATTGCTCAGCCTGCTGCGCGTGCTGCCGGGCCAGCGTTATGTGGGCGCTGGTGTCTGGCGTGGCACACCGGTGCTGGCGAAGTTGCTGGTCGGGGGTAACGCCGCGCGGCATTTCCAGCGCGAACTGCAGGGTGTGAAGTTGCTGGCCGAACAAGGCCTGACCACACCGACGCTATTGGCCGACGGCCTCAAGGAAGGCGAGGGCGGCTGGCTGCTGTTCGAGTTCCTTGACGGTGCCCAAAGCCTGGCCGATGCCTGGGCCGCAGTGGAAAACCTGCCAGTGTTGGCGGACGAGCAGCACCTGGTACTGGGCGAAGCGCTCACGGCTGTGGCGCACATGCACGCCCGAGGCCTTTGGCAGGAAGACCTGCACCTGGACAACCTGCTGCGCCATGCCGGCAAGCTGTACCTGATCGACGGTGCGGGCATAAAGGCGGAAACACCTGGTCAGCAGTTGTCGCGTCCACGCGTGCTGGAAAACCTCGGGGTGTTCTTCGCCCAGTTGCCCAAGCGCCTGGAGCCGTTCATCGAAGAGCTGCTGGTGCATTACCTGCTGGCCAATGCCGAGCATGCCTTGCCGCTGGAAGCGCTGCAGAAACAGGTGGACAAGGTGCGCAACTGGCGCCAGAGGGACTATCTGGACAAGGCTGGCCGCGAGTGCAGCCTGTTCAGCGTCCAGCGCACCCTCTCGGGCTTGCAGGCGATCCGCCGCAGTGAGGTCGAGGCCATGCAGCCTGTACTGGAGCAGGCCGATGCGCTGATCGACAAGGGCCATTTGTACAAGACCGGTGGCGCTGCCAGCGTGGCGCGCATCGAGGTCAATGGTCGCCAGTTGGTGATCAAGCGCTACAACATCAAGAACACCGCACATTGGTTCAAGCGCTTCTGGCGCCCGAGCCGGGCCTGGCATTCCTGGATTGAAGGCCACCGCCTGGAATTCCTCGACATCGCCACCCCACGCCCCCTCGCGGTGCTGGAACAGCGAGTGCTGGGCCTGCGCAGCCGTGCTTACCTGGTCACCGAGTATGTCGACGGCCCGGACCTGACGGCATGCTTCGCGCCCCACGTCGAAAGCGGCGATGCGCCCGAGGAGCAGGTGGATGCCTTGGTGCACGTGATGCAGCAGCTGATTCGCGAACGCATCAGCCACGGCGACTTCAAAGGCCATAACCTGTTCTGGCACAACGGCCAGTGGTCGCTGATCGACCTCGATGCCATGTGCCAGCACGCCACCCAGCTCAGCTTCGCCCCGGCCTATGCCCGTGACCGGGCACGGCTGCTGCGCAACTGGCCCACTGGCAGTGCCTTGCATCAGCGGCTGGACCGGCTGTTGCCAAAACTGGTCGACTGAGGCCGCCGGCTCCGCTGTCAGTGGGCCGGCGGTGGTTGATCTGGCAGTGTCAGCCAGTCACTGCTGCGCCCTGCCTGGCGAACGCGTATCAGCCACTGGCCGTTTTCGTGGCGCAGCACCGCCCACGGCACCACCCCGGCGTTGCTGGCAACGGCAATCTCCAAGTGGTAATGATCCGGTAGCAGGTGGCGGCGCACAGGCAACTGCCCGTTCTCGAGTGCCAGGTACAGCTGATCGTCAGCCTGAAAAAGCCCTTGTTCGATGTTTACCGGCAGGCCGGCCACAGGCGTTTGTAGATAGCAGTCCTGCAGTAATTGCTTCAGGTCGGGCAGCCCGTCGTACCAGAGCACCGGTGAGTCGATGACCCACTGCCCGTCGGCTTTGCGCTTGAGCGGTTGCTGCAGATAGGCATCTGGCTGGTCAGGGTCAATGGCTCGCCAGCGGTAGCCGTCGAAGCTGACCTGGTAGTAGCGGTTGTCGCTGTCCTTGACGAAATACAGCGACAGCCCACCAAACGCCGAGCTTTGCTCGTATACACCCTCACCGTAGATACCGTCTATGCGATACCGGAGGCTGCTGCTGTCCGGTTGCGCCTGGAAGCGTGCGGGCAGTGGCAGTGGCGGTTGTTTGGGTATTCCGCGCAGGGACCGGCGTAGCAATCTGGAACCGAGAAAACTGGTACCTGCATCGTTGAGGTGGCTAAGCGCCTGATAGGAATGCCGCATCACCCCTTCGACATCCTCTTGGTTGAAGGCCTCGATGCCGTCCAGGATATCGATTGCCATGCGGCCAATCGACAGCACCAGCAACGCGCGGTTGGGCAGCAGCAGGCTGATGAAATCCAGCAAACGCCAGCTCAGCGCCATGACCGACTCCGCATTCACTTCCCTGGTCGTCATGCTGTCGGCGTCGGCCTGGGCGATCAGCGCCCGGGCCTCGGCCATGTAGTAGTCGAAGAAAAGGTCGTCTTTGACCTCGGGCGTGGTCAAATGCGTGCTCAGGCGCCCCTTGTCCAGCAACCGCTGCACCGTGGCGACAGGCAGCAATGGCAGGCGCTGGGCTACGTACGCTCTCAACGTGGGCTGTTGGCGCAATGTGCGAAGCAGTTCGCGGGTTGTTCGAAAACGGCGCCAGGCCCTGCGGTCCGGGGCATCCGGGGTGTATAGCACGCATGCCGGAGACTTGTAGGGGAGGCTGTTGAGCAGAAGCACGCCCTGCAGGGTATGGCCCATGATGTTCAACTGCCGAACAGTGACCGGGTAGCCTGCTACTGGCGCACGCAAGGCATTGTGTGGTTGGTCCAACACTGCGCGCACCCAGTTGTAGCCATGTTCGAAAGGGTCTTCGCCAAAGTGTCCGGCGTAGCGCGCCTTGACTGCTTCAGCGTGCATGCGTGCACGGTTGACCTTGCTGTGCGCAGTCAGGCGCCATTTGCCTGCTCTGGAACTGATGAGTTGGGTGTGCAGGTACTTTGCGTAGCTGTCACCCACGTTCAGTTCCCGGACCATGTGCTTGACATACTGCGGCGTGAGCCCGGCGGGCATGGCTTTGCCGTGGGCATGGATCACCCGGGCAGTCAGCCAGTAGTCGGTATCGAACCACGGCAAGTTCTTGAGGGCGATCTCTTCGAGGGTGTTGATTTCCTCGACCATCTCCACCATCTCGTGGCCCACGCGTCGCATGCCTGCATAGGTGACATAGGATGAGAGGGCGAAGGGATGCATGATGGCGCCCGTGCGGCGGGCGCGTACGACCACGATCTTGATCTCGCGAGGATCTGTTTCGTACCCCAGGTCATGGCTCAGGCGCTCGCGAAGGCGTGCGTTGGCCCAGGCCAGCAGGCTATTGCGTTGCTTGAAGTCGTCAAGGCTCAGCACTCCCGGGGCAGCAGCCTGCTCGGCGATTGCCACCAGCGTTTGCATGGCCTGCATCATATGGCTCAGGCCTTGCGCAGATGTATTGCGCAGCCAGTTGGGCAGGTGCTTCTCAAGCAATTGGGAGTAGCGTGTTTGCAGGATGGGTTTGGCGCCGACTTCGTGCCATAGCGCCAGGGCTTTATGTATTTGGATGTGCTGGTCGGGTGAGGCGTTGCTCCACAAGCCGGTGTCACTCAAGCGTTGGCGTTGGGCTTCTATCGCACTGTCGATCTGGGCCTCCAGCAGGTTATCGGCGTACCAGTCATAGCGCAGACGCTTTGACCGGCGAGCGCGGTCCGCCTGCGTGTCAGTGTACAGATGCAGCAGCGGTCTGCTCTGGAGTGGGTCTTCCAGGCGTTCGCAAAGCTCCTGGTGCAGTGCGCCCAGTGAGTCGAAAGCCTCGATGCCTTGTGACAGGCTGCACAGCAAGGCAGCGCCTGCGGCATCCTGAGGCGTGAGCATAGGGCCTTCGGCGGTACCGGCAACGATGATCAGTGTGCCTGGCAGGTAGCTTCGCCAGTTGGGCCGTAGGCCTTCCAGCAGAACGCGGTAGACCTGTGGCCTTTTGGCCAGGGGCATATGCCTGCGCTGGGAGGGTAGTGGCAGGTGCAGGCAGGCCCATAGTTGATCGGCTGAGCGGTAGCCCAAGGTCTCGTCGCCCAGGCGCAGTTCAACCTCGGCCAGCATCAGCGCCTTGCGCAGTGCCAGCAGCTTTTGTCTGGGGGTTTCACCATGCTCATCGGCCGTGGTCCAGAAGCTGGCCAGTTCACCGTGCAGCCAGGTGCGTGTGTCGGGGTTGATGGGTTGTTGAAGGTCGAGGGTCGGAAGGCCGTCGAGCAGGTCACCGATCTGTCGGTCGATCTGTTCCAGTTGTTCGAGGGGGCGCATTGGGCGGGTCCTTGGTTGAGGAAAACCCCATGCTTGGCAATACCTGCGGTTGCGGGGTGGTAGCGGGCTAGCGCCCCCGACGCCAGAGCAGCCCGCGCAGGCTCAGCAGGGCCGGCAGGCCCAGGCCGGCCCAGGCCAGAACGTCCCAGCCACCGTCGCCGAGCAGCGCAGCGAACAGGCCCAGGAAGCCAAGCAGGGCAATCAACACTGGCCAGGCGAAGAGGCGCGCAGTGGGTTGCGACCTGTGGCTCATGCGCGTGCCTCCCTGGGTTTGCGCTGTTTGCTCCACCACAGGTAGAGGCCGCTGCCGAGCACGATGATTGTCAGCACGTCCAGTAACGCCCAGAGGATCTGCATCGGTCGCCCGCCGTAATCGCCGAAATGCAGTGGCTGCGACAGGCCCATGGCATCCATGTACCAGGGACGGTCGCCTACGGCAGTCACTTCAAGGGTGCGAGCATCGATCAGTACCGGCGTGAACAGGTGCGAACTCAGGTGTGTGGCACCGTTCATGAATACCGCATAGTGGTGCTCACTGGAGAAACGCGTGCCTGGAAACGCGATGAAGTCCGGGCGCATGCCCGGCGCGGCCTGTTCGGCAATGTCCAGCAGGCGAGTGGCTGGAGCGCGCTCGACGAGCGGCGGGGCGTCGCGGTAGGGGGCAACCATCGCAGCCAGGCTGTCGTTGCGCCAGGCCGCAATGACCAGGTCGGACAGGGCGCTGATTACCCCGGTCACGCTCACCGTCAATGCCCAGGCCAGGGTGACCACGCCGATCAGGTTGTGCAGGTCGAGCCAGCGCAGGCGGCGGGATTTCTTGTGGCGTACGGTGCCGAATTCCAGGCGGCGCATGAACGGCGCATAGAGCACGGTGCCGGAGACAATCGCGACAATGAACAATACGCCCATGAAGGCCAGCAGCAGCTTGCCCGGCAGGCCTGCGAACATGTCCACATGCAGGCGCAGCATCACCATCATGAATCCACCATTGGCGGCCGGCATGGCCACCGCCTCGCCGGTGCGTGCATCGAGCATGAAGGTGTGCGACAGGTTGGGGTCGGTGCCGGCGGTGGCGGCGGTAATGGCGACCACGCCGTTGGGGTCGTCTTCATCGTAGCCGAAGTACTGCATGACCTCGCCGGGGCGATGTTGTTCGGCCTTGAGCACCAGTTGCTGCAGGTCGAGGTGCGGGGTGCCTGCCGGCATTTCACGCAGTTCAGGGGCGTCGCCTAGCAGGTGTTCGAGTTCGTGGTGGAAGATAAGGGGCAGGCCGGTGACTGCCAGCAACAGCAGGAACAGGGTACAGACCAGGCTGCTCCAGGTGTGGATCAAGGACCAGCGGCGGATGGTGGGGCTCTTCATCACGGTACCGATTGTTGTCGGTTGGAACCCGGGGCCGCAAGGCGGCCCCAGCTCACTCAGAACTTGTAAGTGGCGCTGGCGACAACGCTGCGCTCATCGCCGTAGTAGCAGTAGTAGGAGTCACAAGTAGAGAGGTAATCCTTGTTCAGCAGGTTGGTGGCGGTGACCGCGACCGACGCGCCCTTCAGGCTGCCGTTCAGGCGACCCAGGTCGTAATGCACCGACCCATCGAAGACGGTGTAGGCCTTGGCCTTGCCCAGGTAGGTATTGCCTTGGTCGCCGTAGGTATTGCCGGTATAACGCGCGCCCAGGCCGATGCCGAAGCCGTCGAGTACGCCCGAGTGCCAGGTGTAGTCGCCCCAGATGGACGCTTGCTGGTTAGGCATCAGTTGCAGGCGGTTACCTTTGAAATCGCCGTCCTGCACCTCGGACTTGGCCAGGGTGTAGGCGGCAATCACCTTCAGGTTGTCGGTCACATCGGAAACCGCTTCCAGCTCTAGGCCGCGGACTTTCACTTCGCCGGTCTGGCTGGTGATGGTCACACCACCGACCGTGTTGGTGACCGAGACGTTTTTCTGAGTCAGGTCGTACACGGCTGCCGACAACAGGGTGTTGGACCCCGGCGGCTGATACTTCACGCCCAGCTCCCACTGTTTGCCTTCGGTGGGCTTGAACGAGTCCGAGGCCGACACACTGGCATTGCTGGACGGCTGGAACGACTCGGCATAGGACAGGTACGGCACGAAGCCCGAGTCGAACACGTAGCTGATGGCTGCGTTGCCGCTGAACTTCTTGTCCCGCTGGGTATTGGTGGCATCGCCCTGGTTGAAGAACTTGGTGCCGGTGTGCACCCAGTCTTCACGACCGCCCAGGGTCAGGCGCCAGTTACCAAGCGCCATCTGGTCCTGCACATACAGGCCGGTCTGACGGGTTTTCTGGTTGTAGTCGTAAAACGCGGTCGACCGATCAGGGCGAGTGATCGGCAGCCCGTAGACCGGGTTGTTGACGTTGCTGTCCGGCACGTTGAAGTCGAAGATCGACAGGTAGTTGGTGTTGATGCGCTGGTGGTCCAGGCCGATCAACAGCGTGTGGTCGATGTCCCCGGTAGCGAAGTCCGCCTGGAAGTTGTTGTCCACCGCGAACTGGCTGATGTCTTCATCGGTGTTGGTGGACATGCGGCTGACAGTGCCATCGTCCTGCACCGGCGGCGAGCTCTTGTTGTAGCTGCCAGGGGTGATGGTCTGGAACGACAGGTCCGACTTGGTGTAGCGCAGGTTCTGGCGGAACTGCCAGACGTCATTGATGCGGTGTTCGAAGGCGTAACCCAGCGCGTAGTAAGTGCGGTCGTAGAACTCGTAATCCGGGTCACCCAGGTTCTTGTGGTGCGAGATCTTGCCGAACGGCATGTCGATCTTGGTGCCCTGGATGGGCCGGAACTGGCTGGTGGCACCGGTATCGTCACGGGTGAACTGGGTGAGGAAGGTCAGCGTCGTGTCTTCGTCAATGTTCCAGGTCAGGCTTGGGGCAATGTTGTAGCGCTTGTTGTCGATGTGGTCGATTTGGGTGCCACTGTCACGAATAACGCCACTGACGCCATAGAGAAAGCGACCTTCATCGTCGATCTTGCCGGTGCTGGCGAAGTTGATCTGGCGATGGTTGTCGCTGCCGTATTGAAGCTCGATTTCGTGAGCGCTTTCGGCTTGCGGACGGCGGCTGACCATGTCCAGCAGGCCGCCAGGTGGAGTCTGGCCGTAAATCGAAGAGGCCGGGCCGCGCAGCAGGGCGAGGCGGTCGAGGTTCCAGGTTTCGGCTTTCGGGTTGGCATACACGCCGCGGGGCAGGGGTAGGCCATCGAGGAACTGCGTTGGCTCGAAGCCGCGCACGCGCATCCAGTCATACCGCGTATCGCTGCCGAAGCTGGCAGAGACGATGCCCGGCATATAGCGCACTGCATCATCCAGGCTGTGTACACCGCGGTCTTTCATTTGCTCGCGGGTGGCGACAGAGACGGAGCGGGGGACTTCCACAAGTGCCGTGTCAGTCTTGGTGCCAGCAGCGGTGCGCTTGGCCACGTAGCCTTCAACCGGGCCCCAGGCGCTTTCGCTGGCGCTGGTGGCATTCACGGTGGTTTCCGGCAAGGCCAGTGTGCCATCCGGCACGGCCACCAGGCTGTAGCTGCCCGCACTGCTCTGCTGCAACTGCAGGCCGGTACCGCTCAGGGCGGCTTGCAGGGCGCCCAGGCCGTCGTATTGGCCGCTGACCGGGGCCGAGGTGCGGCCGCTGACCAGTGCCGGGTCGATGGCCAAGGCAATGCCGGCCTGGCTGGCGATCTGGTTGAGGGTGGTGGCCAGTGGCGCGCTGGGCAGGTTGTAGGCGCGCGACGTGGATTGCTCGGCGGCGAACAAGGCAGGGCTGGTCAGCGGGGCAGCCAGGCCGATGGCCAGGGCCATCAGGCTGGGGCGCAGGATATGATCAACGGCACGGGACATGCGGCGGTTCCTCGACGGGTAAGTGCTTGCTGCTTCCTTGCCGAGCGAGATCTGAAAAGTGACAGGGTGAATCTGAAAAATATTGAGAATTATTTAATGGGATTTTGCCAGCACCGGCCTCTTCGCGGGTGAACCCGCTCCTACGACGACCCCGATGTGTGTCCACCACCGTGGTAGGAGCGGGTTTACCCGCGAATACGGTGGCGGCGGCAACGCTGAACGACTGGTGGAGATTGGCCAGCAAGCCCGGCCTATTTGGAAGTGACGTTCACCCACCACTGCGTATGCCGCTCGATCTTGACCGGCAACGCCGGCACCAGTGAGGCCAGCGCCAGGTCGGTGTTGGTCAGCGGGAAGCTGCCGGTCACGCGCAGGTCGGCGACCTTGGCATCCACCCCGAGGTAGCCGCTGCGGTACTGGCCCAATGTGGCGAGCAGGTCGCCCAAGCGTACGTTGTCGACCACCAGCATGCCGCGGGTCCAGGCATCGGCACCGGCAGGCACCGTGCCAACCTCGCCGAGGCCGTTGGCGTTCATCAACACCTGCTGGCCTTCGCGCAGCACCTGTTCGTCGCCGCTGTCATGCGGCATGGCGGCGACCGAGGCTTGCAGCACTTCCAGGCGCGTACCGCCGGCTTCGCGGCGCACCAGGAAGCGCGTGCCTAGTGGCCGCAAGCGACCGTCCTCAGTGCGTACCAGCAGCGGGCGCGGGTCCTGGTGGCCGGTTTCGACCGAGATTTCGCCCTGGTGCAGCACGATCACCCGTTGCGCGCCGGCGTAGTCGATGTCCACGGCGGTGTGGGTGTTCAGGCTCAGCAGTGTGCCGTCTTCCAGGCGCAAGGTGCGTAATTCACCCGTGGCGGTGCGCTGGACGGCCAGCCAGTAGCTGGGTGCCAGCGACGGGGCGCCGACCCATGCCAGCAGCGCGCCGAGCAGAAACGTGCCGGCCAGCCCGCCGCCAACCTTGCCAATGCGTCGCCGCAGGCTGGCGCGCGATTGCAGCAGCGCCTGGCGTGCCGGGCCAGCTGCCGCGCTAACGCGTTGGTCCATGGCGCCGAGCTGGCGCCAGGCACGTGCGTGCTCTTCGCTGGCGGCATGCCAGCGCATGAATTCGTTGCGTTCATCAGGCGTGCCGCTGCTCTCGCCAAGGCTGAGTTTCCAGGCAATCGCGGCTTCCAGGACCCGGGACGAAACCGGGAGGTTGCTCACGTCGGCTCCCCGTACAAGGCCACGTAGCACTGGCGCATGCCTTGGGCGATGTACTGGCGCACCCGCGATACCGAAACGCCAAGGCGCTCGGCAATTTCGGCATGGCCCATGCCGTCCAGGCGGCTGTGCAGAAACGCCGCGCGAGCCTTGCTCGACAGCTTGCCGAGCAGGCGGTCGATGGCTTTGAGGTCTTCAAGGATCAGGTGCTGCATTTCTGGCGAGGGCTGTTCGGCTTCAGGGATCAATGCCAGCTCGGCCAGGTAGGCCTGTTCCAGCGCGGCGCGGCGGAAGTGGTCGAACATCAGCCCCTTGGCCACGGCGGCCAGAAACGCGCGGGGTTCGCGGGGGGTGTCCAGTTGCTCACGACCAAGCAGGCGCACGAAGGTGTCCTGGCTCAGGTCTTCAGCACGCTGGCGACAGGCCATGCTGCGTTGCAGCCAGGCGAGCAGCCAGCCGCGGTGGTCGCGGTACAGCGCACCGACCAGATCGGCGTGTGGGCTTTGTGCAGAAGACAAGCAGCGTCCCCCCGGAACGAATGCATTAACTAACGATAATTATTCGCGATTGTTGCAGAGGGGAGGGGGTGGGTGCAATGGACGCTTATCGGATTGCCATCATGGGGCTTGGGTTGAGTTGTGTGGCGCCGGTGAGATCGAGCGCCGCCCGCGCGGCGCATCGCGAGCAAGCTCGCTCCTACATTTGTTTCGGGCCAGTTATGCCTGTGACAGGCGCGCGCGACCGCCTTGTTCGTACGACGCGGTATCGCGCCATGCGCCAAGGGGACGCACAACTCCCCCCAGGAATAATTGGCCCGAAACAAATGTAGGAGCGAGCTTGCTCGCGATGCGCCGCGCGGGCGGCGCTCGATCTCACCGACGCTGCAAATCCCACGCCCTACAAACCGTGGCTCTGCATCTTGCGCCGTCGCCATCCGCGCAACCGTTGCTCCAGCTGCAGCGGGCTGTCCAGCTGCTGGCGCCGGGCCTGGCTGAACAGGATCAGCGCCAGTTCTGCGGTCACCTGGGCATCGGCACTGGCATGATGGCGTTCTTCAACCTGCAAGCCAAACCGCGCTACCCAGTCATCCAGCCCGGCCTCGCGCAGCACGGTGTCGGGGTTGAGCATCGGCGCCAGCTCGGCGATATCGAGGAATGGCGACTGCAAGCGGTAACCCAGGCTCTCTTTCAGCGCACGCGCCAGCATGCGCTGGTCGAATGGCGCGTGAAACGCCAGCACCGGGCTGTTGCCAATGAAATCGAGCAAATCCAGCAGGGCCTCGGCCGGGTCGCAACCGGCAGCCAGGGCGCTGGGGCCCAAACCGTGGATCAGTACGCTGGCGTTGGTCTTCTGCAAAGGCCGGTGCAGTGTGCGTTCGAACTGCTGGGCAAAGTCGATGGCACCGTCTTCGATGGCCACCGCCCCAATCGACAGTACCTGATCACGGTTGGGGTTGAGCCCGCTGGTTTCCAGGTCCAGCACCACCCAGCGCTGCTCACGCAGGGTACATACCCCCAGCGGCACGGGCTTGGGCAACCGGGCCAGGCGCTGGCGTGTGGTGTGGTCCAGCTCGGGCGCGCTGGGGCGCAGCCAGGCGAACAGGCTCATAGCTGATACCGCAAGGCCAGGCTGCTTTGCAGGCGCTGAGCCTGGCGCAGGGATTCGCGCAGGATACGCCGGTCCAGGTGGTTGAGGCTGTCCGGGTCGAGCCGGTTGGAGTAAGGCAGGTTGTCGCGTATCTGGCGCTGGTGCTGCTGCATGCGGGTTTGCTGGATGAAGTGGTAGGCCTCTTCATAGGCGGCGCCGTCCAACGGTTCGATCACGCCCTTGGCTACCAGTTGGCGCAGGCGCTCCAGGGTATTGCAGGCAGCTATGCCATTGGCCAGGGCCAGCAAACGGGCACCATCCACGAAGGGCGTCAGGCCCTGGACCTTGAGGTCGAGGGTCGCCGCCTTGTCGTTGCCTTGGCGTGTCAGCACGAACTCGCGCAACCGGCCCACCGGCGGGCGTTGGCGCAGGGCGTTGTCAGCCATCATGCGCTGGAAGATGCGGTTGTCGGCTACCTGTGCCAGCAGGCCCTGGCGCAGCTGCTCGCAGCCTTGCTCGTCGCCCCACACCACACGCAGGTCGAAGTAGATGCTCGAGCCCAGCAGGTTCTCCGGGCTGGCTTCGCGGACAAACCCGGCAAAGCGCCGCGCCCACTCGCTGCGCGACAGGCACAGTTCGGGGTTGCCGGCCATGACGTTACCCATGCACAGGGTGAAACCGCACTGGGCCAGGCATTGGTTGATGTATTGCGCCAGCGGCAGCAGGCGAGCGCGGATGGCGTCGGCCTCGGCGCTGTCGACTGCTTCGAAGAGGATGCCGTTGTCCTGGTCGGTGTGCAGGGTCTGCTCACGTCGCCCTTCGCTGCCAAAGCACAGCCAGCTGAACGGCACGCCCGGGTCGCCACGTTCGGCCAGGGCCAGTTCGATGACCCGGCACACGGTATGGTCGTTGAGCAAGGTAATGATCTGGGTGATCTGCGTCGACGATGCGCCATGGGCCAGCATGCGTTCCACAAGCTGGCTGATTTCGCCGCGCAGCGAAACCAGCGTATCCAGGCGTGGTGCATGGCGTATGGTGCGCGCCAGGTGAACCAGATCGACCCGTTGCAGGGAGAACAGGTCGCGCTCGGAAACCACGCCGCACAAGCGTCCGTTTTCCACCAGGCAGACATGGGCAATATGCCGCTCGGTCATGGCCATGGCGGCATCGAAGGCGCTGGCCTGGGGTGGGAGGTAGAACGGTTTGGCGGTCATGTGCCGGTCGATGGCGGCGCCCAGGTCGGCATCTACTGTCGCCACCACCTGGCGCAGGTCGCGCAAGGTGAAGATACCGATGGGGTAGCGCTGCGGGTCGACCACCACGATGCTGCCCACCTGTTGCTCGTGCATCAGCCGCACGGCTTCGCGCAGGGGCGTATGGGCGCTGCACACCACCGGGTGACGCATGGCCAGTTCACCCAGGGGGGTGTTCAGCGAGTACTGGGTGCCGAGGGTTTCCACAGCGCGCTGGCGTACTTGCTGATTGACCTGATCAAGCAGGCTGCTGACACCGCGCAGGGCAAAATCCCGAAACACATCAGACATCGAGAACACGCGGATGAATGCGGCCTTGTTCAGTTGCAGGCAGAAGGTGTCTTCCCCGGCCAGGTGCTCGGTGCGGGTTGCCCGCTCACCCAGCAGGGCTGCCAGCGGGAAGCATTCGCCGCTGGTGATCTCGAACGTGGTTTCGACACCCGGTTTGGCCAGGTGCTGGCGTTCGCCAACTACCTGGCCCTGCTTGACGATGTAGAAGTGCTCGACCGGCCCGTCGGCAGGTTTGACGATGCTTTCACCGCAGGCGTAGAAGCGCAGCTGGCACTGCTCGACCAAGAAGGCCAGGTGGCTGTGCTCCATCTGATTGAACGGCGGAAAGCGCTGCAGGAACTGCAATGTGCCCTGGATGTTTTGCAGTACCGCTGTCTTGCCCGCCTGGCTGTAGGCGTCCTTTTTGCTCATGAAACTGACCGTATCGCTATGCCGAACTATATATATCTATATATAGGTACCGGCCATGTTGTTCTCTGCCTCCATGGTCGGCTTGCGGCGGGGTGGTGCCCATTGGACGTAAGTCTATGAGCGCCCTTGTCAAAGACCCGACGAAAGGCGAAACGGGTTACGCGAGTAATGCGGTCCTAATGCTGAAGCGGAATTTTTTTGACGAGATGAGCATGCCTGAGCACACCGACATCCTGAGCGACGCCGAGCGCGAGGCCTTGGCCGTGATAAACCAAAGTGCGCCTGTGGCAGCCAGACCGTTGGTGCTGGTGGTGGATGACAACGCGGTTAACCGGGAGGCGCTGATCCTGTACCTGAAAAGCCGGGGCATCGATGCGGTGGGGGCGGATGGGGCCGAGGAAGCCAGGTTGTACCTACACTACCAGAAGCGTATCGGCTTGATGATTACCGATTTGCGCATGCAGCCTGAAAGTGGATTGGACTTGATCAGGACGATTCGTGCGTCGGAGCGGGCGGCGTTGTCGATCATTGTGGTGTCGGGCGACACCGATGTGGAAGAGGCAGTGGATGTGATGCACCTGGGGGTGGTGGACTTCCTGCTCAAGCCGGTGGATCTGGGCAAGCTGTTGGAGCTGGTGAACAAAGAACTGAAAATTGGATGATGCGCCAGGGGGACCGTAAAACGGTCCCCCTGGCAGCAGATGCTGCTTACAACCCGTTACGCGCCTTGAACTCGCGGCGACGGCGGTGCAGTACCGGCTCGGTATAACCGTTCGGTTGCTTGCCACCTTCCACTACCAGTTCCACAGCCGCCTGGAACGCCACGTTGTCGTCGAAGTTGGGCGCCATCGGGCGGTACAGGGGGTCGCCAGCGTTCTGCTGATCGACCACCACGGCCATGCGCTTGAGGCTTTCCAGCACCTGTTCCTGGCTGACCACGCCGTGGCGCAGCCAGTTGGCCAGCAGCTGGGCAGAAATGCGCAGGGTGGCACGGTCTTCCATCAGGCCGACGTTGTTGATGTCCGGCACCTTCGAGCAACCCACGCCCTGGTCGATCCAGCGCACCACGTAGCCGAGAATGCCCTGGGCGTTGTTGTCCAGCTCGTTGCGGATCTCTTCGGCCGACCAGTTGGTGTCGGCAGCCAGCGGAATGGCCAGAATGTCATCCACCGACGCCGGGGTACGTGAAGCCAGTTCACGCTGGCGCGCCTGTACGTCCACCTTGTGGTAGTGCAGGGCGTGCAGGGTGGCGGCAGTTGGCGACGGTACCCAGGCGGTGTTGGCACCGGCCAGTGGGTGGGCGATCTTCTGCTCGAGCATGGCGGCCATCAGGTCAGGCATGGCCCACATGCCTTTGCCGATCTGCGCACGGCCTTGCAGGCCGGTGGCCAGGCCAACGTCGACGTTGTTGTTTTCGTAGGCGCCGATCCACTTCTCGTTCTTCATGGCACCTTTGCGCACCACGGCGCCGGCTTCCATCGAGGTGTGGATTTCATCGCCAGTGCGGTCAAGGAAGCCGGTGTTGATGAACACCACGCGCTCGGCGGCTGCCTTGATGCAGGACTTGAGGTTGACCGTGGTACGGCGTTCCTCGTCCATGATGCCGACCTTGACGGTGTTGCGCGGCATGCCCAGCAGGTCTTCGACCTGGCTGAAGATCTCGGTGGCGAAGGCCACTTCCTCAGGGCCGTGCATCTTCGGCTTGACGATGTACACGCTGCCGCTGCGGGTATTCTTGCGGCTGGTGTTGCCGTTGAGGTTGTGCAGGGCGATCAGGTTGGTGAACAGCCCGTCCTGGATACCTTCGGGGATTTCGTTGCCTTGGGCATCGAGGATCGCCGGGTTGGTCATCAGGTGGCCAACGTTGCGCACGAACAGCAACGAACGACCGTGCAGGGTCACGCTGCCGCCGTTAGGCGCCGCGTACTCGCGGTCCGGGTTCATGGTGCGGGTGAAGGTTTTGCCACCCTTGCTCACGCTTTCGGCCAGGTCGCCTTTCATCAAGCCCAGCCAGTTGCGGTAGACGATGACTTTGTCGTCAGCGTCTACGGCTGCAACCGAGTCTTCGCAGTCCATGATGGTGGTCAGTGCCGACTCCATCAGGATGTCTTTGACGCCAGCGGCGTCGGTGCTGCCGACGGGGGTGCTGGCATCGACCTGGATTTCGAAGTGCAGGCCGTTGTGCTTGAGCAGCACGGCAGTCGGCGCGGCGGCGTCGCCGTGGAAGCCGATCAGTTGCGCATCGTCGCGCAGGCCGCTGTTGCTGCCGCCTTTCAAGGCAACAACCAGCTTGCCGCCTTCGATGCGGTAGCCCGTGGAGTCAACGTGCGAGCCGGCGGCCAGTGGCGCGGCTTCGTCGAGGAAGGCGCGGGCGAAGGCGATGACCTTGTCGCCGCGTACCTTGTTGTAACCCTGGCCTTTTTCGGCGCCGCCTTCATCGCTGATGGCGTCGGTGCCGTACAGGGCGTCGTACAGCGAACCCCAGCGAGCGTTGGCGGCGTTCAGGGCGAAGCGGGCGTTCATCACCGGCACGACCAGTTGTGGGCCGGCCATGTGGGCGATTTCTTCGTCCACGTTCTGGGTGGTGGCCTGGAAATCGTCGGCTTGTGGCAGCAGGTAGCCGATTTCCTGGAGGAATGCTTTGTAGGCTGCGGCGTCGTGGGCCTGGCCTTTGCGTGCCTGGTGCCAGGCGTCGATCTTGGCTTGCAGCTCGTCGCGCTTGGCGAGCAGGGCTTTGTTCTTTGGAGCGAGGTCATTGATGATCTTCTCTGCACCCGCCCAGAACTGCTCGGCGACGATGCCGGTCCCGGGGATGGCTTCGTTGTTCACGAAGTCGTACAGGACCTTGGCGACCTGAAGGCCACCGACTTGAACGTATCCAGTCATTGCTTGCCTCACTCTGCTCAGCTATTTCGCTCTTCTGTATTAAGCCTGTAGCGCTTCTCTAAACACGGCACCAGTGCATGCCCCCGGTTTTGCTCGGGGGCGGCTGGGTGCGGCCTGCCAGACAGGCTGGCGGGCAGTGTGCGTATTTTCACAGGCGCCTTGGCAGACATCCAAACGACGTTTTGTAGTCCGCGCCACGGGATACTACATGAAGCAGTAGGCGGGGCAAAATCAGACTAAAAGCGCCGTTATGCGACCCGTTGGTCGCGTATGGTCACGCTGGGAGTAGGTATGTTCGCAAAAAACAGGTGGATTGTTCCAGATAAATCTTGAAACAGTACACGATTGGCTGTGCAGATTGCCCTGCGGCAGGTTGCCGCGCCTTGCCTATACTGACTCGATCCCCCGATTTTCTGCCGCCCGGCGCGGTCCGACACGAGGAAGGGCTTGTGGATCATCTTGTACTGACTGTAATTGCCCCTGACAAGGCCGGCCAGGTCGAACGTATTGCCCAGTGCATCGCCGACCACAGTGGTAACTGGCTGGAAAGCCGCATGTCGCGTATGGCCGGGCAGTTTGCTGGCATTCTGCGGGTGGCGGTGCCGGCAGAGAATTACGCCGAGCTTGTGGCCTCGCTGCAGGGGCTGGCCAGGTATGACATTCGCGTGCTGATCGCCGAGAGCGGGATTGAGCCGTCGTGCACCTGGAAGCCAATTGCCATGGAGCTGGTGGGTAACGACCGGCCGGGGATCGTGCGGGACATTACCCGCTTGCTGGCTGAGCTGCAGGTAAACGTCGAGCGGTTTTCCACAGAAGTGCGGCCGGCGCCGATGAGCAGTGAGCCGTTGTTCCACGCCGACGCATTGCTGGCGTTGCCGTTGACCTTGCCGCTGGAAGAACTGCAGCAGCGGCTGGAGAGCCTGGCGGATGACTTGATGGTGGAGTTGAAGCTGCGGGCAGAGGATTGATCAGCAAGCGGCCATCTGCGGTTATCCCGATATCACGGGGAAGGCCCTGTGGATAACCTGGGGGTGTACCTCTCCAGCCCAGGTATCACGTGCCTTGTACGGTTTTGCTCAAAAAATGCCCAATTATCAGCAGCTTGTGCACAAAGCGCGGGGACGAGGGTGTGGATAACCTATGGAGATGTCTCTGCAGGCCAGGCGCTACATGACCTGCAGAGTTTTGATCGTTTTCTGATCAGCTACGTTTGCGCAAGTTCAGCCATGCATCGACGCTGTAAATCGCCAAACCTGCCCAGATGAACATGAAGGCCGCCAGGGTGCTCGACGACAAATGCTCGTCGAACAGCACTACGGCCTGCAACAGCACCAAGGTCGGCGCCAGGTACTGCAGGAAGCCCAGCGTGGTGTACGGCAGGTGCCGTGCGGCGGCGTTGAAGCATACCAGCGGCACCAGCGTCACCGGCCCGGCCGCCATCAGCCACAGCGCCTCGCTGCTGGTATAGAACGCGCCCTGGGCACTCATCGCTGTCGGGTGCAGTAGCAGCCAGCCAAGGGCCAGCGGTACCAGCATCCAGGTTTCCACCACCAGGCCGGGCAGCGCAGCCACCGGCGCCTGCTTACGGATCAGCCCATAGAAGCCGAAGCTCAACGCCAGCACCAGTGATACCCACGGCAGGCTGCCCACTTGCCACACCTGCTGCGCCACACCCACGGCAGCCATGCCCACCGCCAGCCATTGCAGGCGGCGCAGGCGCTCACCAAGAATCAGCATGCCCAGCAGTACATTGATCAGCGGGTTGATGTAATAGCCCAGGCTGGCCTCGAGCATACGGCCGTTGTTCACCGACCACACGTAGGTCAGCCAGTTGCCGGCGATCAGTGCCCCGCTCAGTGCCAGGATGCCCAGCCGGCGCGGGTTGTTGCGCAGTTCACGCCACCAGCCGGGGTGTTTCCACACCAGTAGCAGCAGCGAGCCGAACAGTGCTGACCAGAGCACCCGGTGGACAATGATCTCCACCGCCGGGACGCTCTGGATTGCCTTGAAGTAGAGGGGGAAAAGGCCCCAGATGATGTAGGCGCTCAAGCCCAGTATGTACCCGCGACGCGGGTTTGCGGCGTGCATGCAGAATCCTTGCTTAGGTTGCTAAATAAAGCGACGCCTATTGTAGACAGAGGCGGGCGTGCTTCTAGAACAATTTCAGCGGAGCTTCATCCAGCGCAGCCATCTGTTCGCGCAAGGCGAGAATCTGGTCGCCCCAGTAGCGTGGCTGGCCGAACCAAGGGAAGCTGGGCGGGAACGCCGGGTCGTCCCAGCGCCTTGCCAGCCAGGCGCTATAGTGCAGCTGGCGCAGGGCGCGCAGGGGCTCGATCAGGGCCAGTTCGCGCGGGTCGAAGTCGTGGAACTCGTTGTAGCCGTCGATCAGCTCGGCCAGTTGCCCCAGGCGCTCCTCGCGGTTGCCGGCCAGCATCATCCACAGGTCTTGCACCGCTGGGCCCATGCGGCAATCGTCGAGGTCGACCACGTGGTACACCTCATCGCGGTGCATCAGGTTGCCGGGGTGCAGGTCGCCGTGCAGGCGGATGAGCTGGTGTGGTGTGCGAGCGTAGATGTCCTCCACCCGCTTGAGCAGATCGCGGGCCACGGACTCGAACGCCGGCAGCAGTTCACGTGGGACAAAATTACCCTCCAGCAAGGTGTTCAGCGAGGCGTGGCCAAAGTTGTCCACAGCCAGTGCCTCACGGTGCTTGAACGGCTTGCTGGCGCCCACGGCATGCAGGCGGCCAAGTAACTGGCCCAGCCGATACAACTGGTCGAGGTTGCCAGGTTCGGGGGCGTGGCCGCCGCGACGGGGGAACAGCGTGAAGCGGAAGCCCTTGTGTTCGAACAAGGTGCGGTCATCGTGCTGCATGGGCGCAACCACCGGGACTTCGCAGTCGGCGAGTTCGGCCGTGAAGGCGTGCTCTTCGAGGATGGCTGCATCGCTCCAGCGGCCTGGGCGGTAGAACTTGGCAATCAACGGCTGCGCGTCTTCGATGCCCACCTGGTACACGCGGTTCTCGTAGCTGTTCAGCGCCAGCACCCGAGCGTCGCTGAGAAAGCCCAGGCTTTCCACTGCGTCCAGGACCAGGTCGGGGGTGAGGGTGTCGAAGGGGTGGGACATGGTGGCTCCGGAGGGTAAGCGGCGTGGGGCCATGGTAGCGCGTTATGCCTGTGCCGGCTTCACAGGCAGGCCCGCAATCCGCTCGCCGCGTGGCCAGGCTATGCCGGTATCCCGATCAGCACATAGGACGGATGGAACTGCACCCGCACCGAGCTGCCGACCGCCACCTGCTGCCCTGCCAACCACTGCGCCTCTGCAATGGCACACAACGTCTGGCCATTTCCCAGCGCCAGCCTGACCTCGCTGGGGCCGTCATCCTCGGCCAGCACTTCCTCCACCGTCGCGTTCAAACAGTTACTGCCCCTCTCGGCTTCTTCCTCTTGCGCCAGTAAACGCACCCACCCGGCCTTTAGCAGCGCCACCACCATCGTTCCCGGTGTCAGCTCCAGACGCGCCGTGCTGTCGTGGGTGATCAGCGCATCGATCTCCAACCCGCCGCTCAATGCCAGGCTGACGCGGTCATACCGGCCTTCAGGGCGCAGGGCGCTGACCTGGCCCTGCAACTGGTTGCGCGCACTGGTGCGCAGCATCAGGCGCCCGAGCAGGTCGAGGTCGCCGGATTCTTCGGCGGCGTCAAGGATTTGTGCCTGCAGGGCCTGCAGCCGTTGGTACAGGCGCAACACCCGCTCGCCTTCCGGCGACAAGTGCGCACCGCCACCGCCGCGGCCACCGGTGCTGCGCTTGACCAAGGGCTGGCTGGCCAGGTTGTTGAGCTCGTCGATGGCATCCCAGGCCGCCTTGTAGCTGATACCTGCGGCCTTGGCGGCGCGGGTGATCGAGCCTTGTTCGGCAATGTGCTGCAGCAGCGCGATGCGCTGTGGGCGGCGGGCGATGTGCTGGGTGAGAACGGGGGGTAGGGACATGGGTATTCCGTATACAAAGGTGCTTTACAAATGGGCAGGTCGCGCCTGGTCATACATACCCCGGTTTGGGCGTACGTGCCAGGCAATACACATCCACCCGCCGCGCACCTGCCTTGCGCAGTGCCTGGGCGATAGCCTGCGCAGTGGCACCGGTGGTCAACACATCATCGACGATGGCGACATGCTTGCCTTCCAGTTCGCCCTGTACCGCGAACGCCTGGCGCAAATTGCGCCGCCGTGCCTTGGCGCCCAGATGTTGCTGTGCCGGTGTCTCGCGGGTGCGGGCCAGCAAACGCTCGTTGCAGGTTACCCCGACGTGCGACGACAACCACCGCCCAAGCATCCCCGCCTGGTTGAACCCCCGCTCGCGCAGTCGACGCCTGGCCAGAGGCACAGGCAACAGCAGGTCAGGGCGAGGCAACCCTTCGGCATAGCGATACTGCAGCCCCTGCCCCAGCAGCTCAGCCATCAGGCGCCCCAAAGGCCATTGGCGATTGTGCTTGAAACGGCTGATCAACGTGTCCACCGGAAAGCCGAAATGCCACAGGGCAATGACCTGATCGAAGGCCGGCAAGCAGCGGCCACACGGGGCGCAGGTCAAGCCGGCCATGGGCAAGGGCAGGGCGCAATGTCGGCACTGATCACCCAGCCAGGGCAGCGCCTGTTCGCAGGTGATGCACAGCGGGTAATGCTGCTCGGCAGGCTCATCGCATAACAAGCACATCTGATTAATAAGTGAGCACTTGTAAACCAGTCGCTTCCAGTGCAGTTGACAGTTCATAGGCCTTCCATGACTATGCGAGCTATCCGTGATGCGCTGGCGGGCTTTCCTGTCCCGGCGCCAGCTACAGCCTAAACAAGGAAACGCCGATGAGCGCCAGCACAACTGCAACAACACGTCACGATTGGGCCCTGGCCGAGGTCAAGGCGCTGTTCCAGCAACCGTTCAATGACTTGCTGTTCCAGGCGCAGACCGTGCACCGCGCGCATTTCGACCCCAACCGCGTGCAGGTTTCGACGTTGCTGTCGATCAAGACCGGCGCCTGCCCGGAAGATTGCAAATATTGTCCGCAGTCCGGTCACTACAACACCGGCCTGGAGAAACAGAAGCTGATGGAGGTGCAGAAGGTGCTGGAAGAAGCTGCCCGCGCCAAAGCCATCGGTTCTACCCGTTTCTGCATGGGGGCGGCGTGGAAGCACCCGTCGGCCAAAGACATGCCCTACGTGCTGGAGATGGTCAAAGGCGTCAAGGCCATGGGCCTGGAAACCTGCATGACCCTCGGCAAACTCGACCAGGAGCAGACCAAGGCCCTGGCCCAGGCTGGTCTGGACTACTACAACCACAACCTCGACACCTCGCCGGAGTTCTACGGCAGCATCATCACCACGCGTACCTACAGCGAGCGCCTGCAGACCCTGGCCTACGTGCGCGACGCCGGGATGAAAATCTGCTCTGGTGGCATTCTGGGCATGGGTGAATCGCTGGATGACCGCGCCGGCCTGCTGATCCAGCTGGCCAACCTGCCGGAACACCCGGAGTCGGTGCCGATCAACATGCTGGTCAAGGTGGCCGGCACGCCGTTGGCTGAGGAAGAGGACGTCGACCCGTTCGACTTTATCCGTATGCTGGCCGTGGCCCGGATCCTTATGCCCAAGTCTCACGTGCGCCTGTCCGCCGGCCGCGAGCAGATGAACGAGCAGATGCAGGCCCTGGCCTTCATGGCGGGCGCCAACTCGATCTTCTACGGCGAAAAGCTGCTGACCACCGCCAACCCCCAGGCCGACAAGGACATGCAGCTGTTCGCACGCCTGGGCATCAAGCCCGAAGCGCGTGAAGAGCACGCCGACGAAGTGCACCAGGCAGCCATCGAGCAAGCGCTGGTCGAGCAGCGCAGCAGCGAGATGTTCTACGACGCCGCGACAGCCTGACATGGCTTTCGACCTGGCAGCGCGCCTGGCCGAACGGCGCGCCGCAGACCTGTATCGGCAGCGGCCATTGCTGGAAAGCCCGCAAGGGCCGGAAGTGGTGGTCGACGGCCAGCGGTTGCTGGCCTTCTGCAGCAATGACTACCTGGGCCTGGCCAACCACCCCGAGGTGATCGCCGCCTGGCAGGCCGGCGCCGAGCGCTGGGGTGTGGGGGGGGGGGCCTCGCACCTGGTAGTTGGCCACAGCACCCCGCACCATCAGGTTGAAGAGGCACTGGCTGAACTCACCGGCCGCCCGCGCGCCCTGTTGTTCTCCACCGGCTATATGGCCAATCTGGGCGCCATCACCGCGCTGGTGGGGCAGGGCGACACGGTATTGCAAGACCGCCTCAACCATGCCTCGTTGCTGGATGGCGGGTTGCTCAGTGGTGCCCGCTTCAACCGCTACCTGCACAACGACCCGGCCAGCCTGGCCAGCCGCCTGGACAAGGCGGTCGGCAATACCCTGGTGGTGACCGATGGCGTGTTCAGCATGGACGGTGACCTGGCCGACCTGCCGGCGCTGGCCAATGTCGCCCGTGCCCGCGGTGCCTGGCTGATGGTCGACGACGCCCATGGCCTGGGCACCCTGGGTGCCAAAGGCGGCGGCATCGTCGAGCACTTTGGCCTGGGCGTGGATGATGTACCCGTGCTGATCGGCACGCTGGGCAAGGCTTGCGGCACTGCGGGCGCCTTTGTTGCCGGCAGCGAGGCGCTGATCGAGGCGCTGGTACAGTTCGCCCGCCCCTATATCTACACCACCAGCCAGCCACCGGCGCTGGCCTGCGCCACACTCAAGAGCCTGGAGCTGTTGCGCCGCGAAACCTGGCGTCGTGAGCACCTGGCAGCCTTGATTCGCCAGTTCCGAGAAGGCGCGCAGCAGTTGGGGCTGCAGTTGATGGACAGCCCGACGCCGATCCAGCCCATCGTGATCGGTGACAGTGCGCAGGCGTTGCGCCTGTCACGCCTGCTGCGTGAGCGCGGCTTGCTGGTGACGGCCATCCGCCCACCCACCGTGCCGGCTGGCAGCGCACGCCTGCGGGTAACCCTGAGCGCCGCACACAGCGAGGCGCAGGTGCAGCTATTGTTGAATGCATTGGCCGAGTGTTATCCACAGTTGGAGAACGCCGATGCGTAATCGACTTGTTCTATTGCCCGGCTGGGGCTTGGGAACTGCTGCTCTGGAGCCGCTGGCCGCTAGCCTGCGTGCCCAGGACGCCCGCCTGCAGGTAGAGCTGATGCCCCTGCCAGAACTGGCCCACAGCGATGTGCAGGCCTGGATCGACCATCTGGACCGCAAGCTGCCCAACGATGTCTGGCTGGGTGGCTGGTCACTGGGTGGCATGTTGGCCAGCGCGCTGGCGCACAAGCGTGGCGACCACTGCTGCGGGCTGCTGACCTTGGCCAGCAACCCCAGCTTCCTGGCCCGGCCAGATTGGCCCCATGGCATGGCCGAAGACACCTTCGGCACCTTCCTCGACGGTTGCCGCAACCATACTCAGGTTACCCTCAAGCGCTTTCGTACCTTGTGCAGCGACGGCGCACTGCAGCCGCGCACCCTGTTGCGCCAGCTGGGTGTCGGCGTGCCGGAAACCGACCCGTTGTACCTGGCCACTGGCCTTGAAGTGCTGGCTAAGCTGGACACCCGTGAGGCCTTGCAGGCCTATGATGGCCCGCAGCTGCACCTGTTCGCCGGCAGCGATGCACTAGTGCCAGCAGAGGCGGCAAAGGCGTTGAGCGAGCTGTTGCCCGATGTAGAAGTGGGCCTGGTCGAAGACAGTTCCCACGCGTTCCTGCTGGAGTATCCGCAGGAGTTGGCGGCGGGCATCAAGAGTTTTCTGCATGAGAGTGGCGATGACTGACCTTTCCCGTCCGACCCTGCCCGGCGCATTGCCCGACAAGCGCCAGGTGGCGGCCTCGTTCTCCCGCGCCGCGGCCAGTTACGACAGCGTGGCGGCCCTTCAGCGCGCTGTAGGCCTGAGCCTGCTGGAGCAGTTGCCGGCAGGCCTGCAGCCGTCACACTGGCTGGACCTGGGCAGCGGCACCGGCCATTTCAGCCGCATGCTGGCCGAGCGTTTCGCCCAGGCCAGCGGCGTGGCGGTGGATATTGCCGAGGGCATGTTGCTTCATGCGCGTCATGTCAAGGGTGGGGCGCAGTATCACGTGGTTGGCGACGCCGAGCGTCTGCCGCTGCGCGATGCCAGTGTCGACCTGGTGTTTTCCAGCCTGGCGGTGCAGTGGTGCGATCAGTTCGCCAGTGTGCTGGCCGAGGCGCAGCGGGTGCTGCGCTCAGGCGGTGTACTGGCCTTCAGCAGCCTGTGCGTGGGCACTCTCGACGAACTGCGCGCCAGCTGGCAGGCGGTGGATGGCCTGGTGCATGTAAACCGCTTCCGCCGTTTCGAAGACTATCAGCGCCTGTGCGCAGCCAGCGGTTTTGAACAGCTTGAGCTGCAGCGGTGCCCGCATGTGCTGCACTACCCGGATGTGCGCAGCCTGACCCACGAACTGAAGGCGTTGGGGGCGCACAATCTGAACCCTGGGCGACCTTCCGGCCTCACCGGCCGGGCGCGAATGCAGGGCCTGTTGCAGGCCTATGAGGCATTTCGCCAGCCTGCGGGGCTGCCAGCCACCTATCAAGTGGTCTATGGTGTGTTGCGCAAGCCACAGGCGTAAGGGGAGCACGATGAGCCAGGCCTTTTTCATTGCGGGTACCGATACCGATGTCGGTAAGACCACCATCGCCGCCGGCCTGTTGCATGCGGCGCGTTTGCAGGGCATGAGCACGCTGGGTGCCAAGCCGGTTGCCTCGGGCTGCACCATGACGCCGAAAGGCCTGCGCAATAGCGATGCCCTGGCGCTGATCGACGAAAGCACGGTCAAGCTGCCTTATGAGCAGGTCAATCCGTTTGCCTTCGAGCCTGCTATAGCCCCGCATGTGGCGGCGCGCGAGGCAGGGGTGACGCTGGCTGTGCCAGAACTGCTCGCGGCGATGCGCAATGTGCTGCAACAAAATGCCGACTTCACCCTGATAGAGGGTGCCGGTGGCTGGCGCGTACCGCTGTCGGGCCTGGAGAACCTGTCCGACCTTGCCGTTGCCCTGCGGTTGCCGGTGATTCTGGTGGTAGGCGTGCGGTTGGGTTGCATCAGCCATGCCTTGCTCAGCGCCGAAGCGATCGAGCGTGATGGGCTGCAGTTGGCGGGTTGGGTGGCAAACATCATCGAGCCGCGCACTTCACGCCTGGAAGAGAACCTGGCCAGCCTTGCAGAGCGCTTGCCGGCGCCTTGCCTGGGGCGGGTGCCCAAGCTCAAGCAGGCCAGTGCCGACATGGTGGCTGAGCATCTTCAGCTGGATCTGCTGGATTAGTGGGATGCAGGCCCGGCCTCTTCGCGGGTAAACCCGCTCCTACGAGGGGACGCATACCGTTGTGGGCGCGGGTTTACCCGCGAGGCGGCCAGTGCAGGAATACCCAAGGCCTATCAACTGGCATTGAGCCATTAGGGATTTAAACGGGCCTTTTCGCCCCTAGCCTGTTTTAATTGGGGCTGTTCGTCATCCAGCGTCAATGGAGTCCTGACATGGAAATCACCGGTAGCTCCGCCTACTACGCAGGCCTGAGCGCAATCCAGACCGGCCAGAATCGCGTCGATCAGGCCGCCAGCCAGATCGCCAACACCACTGCCGAACGTACCGCCACTAGCCAGTCCAGCGATTTTCAGGCCGAACGCCTGCGCGCGGTCGACCGCAGCCAGCAGATGGACATGGCCACCAGTGTCGTGCAACAGGCGGTGGGCAAGACCGAAGTCGAGCTCGGCGCAAAGGTCGTCAAGGCATCCGACGAAATGCTTGGCCGGATCATCGACACCTACGCCTGAATACTTGCGTCATCCCCTATTTCAGCGCCTGCCTTGTAGGAGCGGGCTTGCCCGCGAATGCGTCCGATCAGACAACAATTTTGTCTGGTCGGGCCTCTTCGCGGGCAAGCCCGCTCCTACAAGGGTTTGTGGCATGGCATGACTGATTTGCCATTTTTCGTGGCGTAAATGGCACCATAGTCCATCCTTGACAGAAAGCTGAGCTAAACGTAAGTTTCAAACAACTGTTTGATCGGCTTCCGCCAAGCGCGGGTCACCCCACAGAACTCACCTAGAGGTTCATCGCAATGCCTGACTACAAAGCCCCCTTGCGTGATATCCGCTTCGTTCGCGACGAGCTGCTTGGCTATGAGGCGCACTATCAGAGCCTGCCGGGCTGCCAGGACGCCACGCCCGACATGGTCGACGCGATCCTTGAAGAAGGCGCGAAGTTCTGTGAGCAGGTGTTGTCGCCGCTGAACCGCGTGGGTGACCAGGAAGGCTGCACCTGGAGCGAATCGGGGGTGAAAACCCCAACCGGCTTCAAGGAAGCCTACCAGCAGTTCGTCGAAGGCGGCTGGCCGAGCCTGGCACATGACGTCGAACATGGCGGCCAAGGCCTGCCAGAGTCGCTGGGCCTGGCCCTGAGCGAAATGGTCGGTGGCTCGAACTGGTCGTGGGGTATGTACCCAGGCCTGTCGCATGGCGCGATGAACACTATTTCTGCGCATGGCACTGCCGAGCAGCAGCACACCTACCTGACCAAGCTGGTGTCCGGCGAGTGGACCGGCACCATGTGCCTGACCGAACCGCACTGCGGCACCGACCTGGGCATGCTGCGCACCAAGGCCGAGCCACAGGCCGACGGCAGCTACAAAGTGTCGGGCACCAAGATCTTCATTTCGGCCGGTGAGCACGACATGGCCGACAACATCGTCCATATCGTCCTGGCCCGCCTGCCGGACGCACCGGCCGGTACCAAGGGGATTTCGCTGTTCATCGTGCCGAAGTTCCTGCCCAACGCCGAGGGCGGCGTGGGCGAGCGCAACGGCGTGAGCTGCGGCTCGATCGAACACAAGATGGGCATCCACGGTAACGCTACCTGCGTCATGAACTTCGATGCTGCCACCGGCTACCTGATCGGCCCAGCCAACAAAGGCCTGAACTGCATGTTCACCTTCATGAACACTGCTCGTCTGGGGACCGCGCTGCAAGGCCTGGCCCACGCCGAGGTGGCGTTCCAGGGTGGCCTGAAGTACGCCCGTGAGCGCCTGCAGATGCGTTCCCTGACCGGCCCGAAAGCACCGGACAAGGCCGCTGACCCGATCATCGTCCACCCGGACGTGCGTCGCATGCTGCTGACCATGAAGGCCTTCGCCGAAGGCAACCGCGCGATGGTTTACTTCACCGCCAAGCAGGTGGACATCGTCAAGTACAGCCAGGACGAAGAAGAGCGCAAGAAGGCTGACGCCCTGCTGGCGTTCCTGACCCCGATCGCCAAGGCATTCATGACCGAAGTCGGTTTCGAAGCCGCCAACCACGGCGTACAGATCTACGGCGGCCATGGCTTCATCGCCGAATGGGGCATGGAGCAGAACGTGCGCGACAGCCGTATCTCCATGCTGTACGAAGGCACTACCGGTATTCAGGCCCTCGACCTGCTCGGTCGCAAAGTGCTGATGACTCAGGGCGAAGCACTGAAGGGCTTCACCAAGATCGTGCACAAGTTCTGCCAGGCGCAGGAAGGTAACGAAGCGGTCAAGGAGTTCGTTGAACCGCTGGCGGCCATCAATAAGGAGTGGGGCGAGCTGACCATGAAAGTGGGCATGGCTGCCATGAAGGACCGTGAAGAAGTGGGTGCGGCTTCGGTCGATTACCTGATGTACTCCGGCTATGCCTGCCTGGCCTACTTCTGGGCCGACATCGCCCGCCTCGCCGCCGAGAAACTGGCAGCCGGCACCAGCGAGGAGGCGTTCTACACCGCCAAGCTGCAGACTGCGCGCTTCTACTTCCAGCGCATCCTGCCACGTACCCGTACCCATGTGGCGACCATGCTCTCGGGCGCCAACAACCTGATGGCGATGGACGAAGAGCACTTCGGCCTGTCGTACTGATACTGGCGCTGTACCCAAAACCCGCCTGCCCTGACCGGGAGGCGGGTTTTTTACGTCTTCAGGTTCAGCGTGGTCCCTCGTAGGAGCGGGTTTACCCGCGAAGTGGCCGGGGCTGCTGGCCAATCTCCATCAGCCGTTCACCGTTGCCAGCGCTACCGTATTCGCGGGTAAACCCGCTCCTACAAGGCTCGCGTGGCGGCCGGAAGTTCGTTCATCCAACCGCAAATTCAACTGTTCCAGTGCACTGCCGATGAAGTGAGGGCACAATGCCATTATTGATCTGCCGGGTTGGAGATTACCCTTGTTTCGTCTTAACGCTGTTCGCGCAAGCCACTTCCTGCCGTCGCTGTTCTTGTTGCTGGCAGGGCTCGCCGCAGCCTATGTGAGAGACCTCAGCGTCTTTTTCACATCGCTGTTCAATGTCCTGCCTACCTTGGTTCTGCTGCTGGGTGGCGCCTACTGCGCGGTATACCGCCGTCAGCGTGAGCTGTTCCTGATGCTGACGGTGTACATCGCCTACTTTCTGCTCGATACCCAGACCGACTTCTACCGTGACCATGGCCGCGTGCGTGAGGACGCCGCGGTGATCTTCCACCTTGTCTGCCTGTTGCTGCCGGCGCTGTTCGGGCTGTATGGCGCCTGGCAGGAGCGTACGCACCTGCTGCAGGACCTGGTCGCCCGCGGTGCGGTGCTGTTTGCCGTGGGCAGTGTGGCGGTGGCCCTCCAGCAAAGCTACCCCGAGGCGTTGCTGACCTGGTTGGCGGAGATCCGCTGGCCGGCTTTGCATGGCCACTGGATGAGCCTGATCCAGATGGTCTACCCGCTGTTCCTGGGTGTGTTCATTCTGCTGGTGGTGCAGTACCTGCGTGCACCCCGGCCGCTGCACGCCGCGCAGTTGATCGGCCTGCTGGGCATTTTCTGGATGCTGCCGCAGACCTTCATCCTGCCGTTTACCTTGAACATCATGTGCAGCCAGGTGATGTTGATGATCGCCGCAGCAGTGGCGCACGAGGCTTATCAGATGGCCTTCCGTGACGAGCTGACTGGCCTGCCGGGGCGCCGTGCGCTGAACGAGCGCATGCAGCGCCTGGGGCGTAACTATGTGATCGCCATGACCGATGTCGACCACTTCAAGAAATTCAATGACACCCACGGCCACGATGTCGGTGACCAGGTGCTGCGGTTGGTCGCCAGCCGCTTGTCCAAGGTCACCGGCGGTGGCCGTGCCTACCGTTATGGCGGGGAGGAGTTCGCCCTGGTGTTCGCCGGCAAGACCGCCGCGGAATGCGTGCCGCATGTGGAAGCCGTGCGTGAAGTGATCGCCAATTACGTGATGCACCTGCGCGATCAGCACAACCGCCCGCAGGACGATACCGCCGGGCGCCAGCGCCGGGCGGGCAGCGCCGGCGGCACGGTCTCGGTCACCATCAGTATCGGCGTGGCCGAGCGCCAGGCCGATCATCGCAACCCCGAGGCGGTGCTGAAATCCGCCGACCAGGCGCTTTACAGTGCCAAAGGCGCGGGGCGCAATTGTGTCATGGTGCATGGGCGACAATCCCTGCGGGGGGCAGTGCGCACGGTGTGACCAGGCGAGACCATGCAGTCGGTTGATGACCCTATGTCTCGCAAAAGTTGTTCGGTTACACTGCCAGTAACCCCAGTGTCGCGGTTCCCCGAGACCGCCCCGACCCGACTAGCGAGAGGTTGTCATGGCTGACTATAAAGCGCCGCTGCGCGACATGCGCTTCGTACTGAATGAAGTCTTCAACGTGGCCGAGCAGTGGACGCAGTTGCCCGGGCTGGCCGAGGTTGTCGATGCCGACACGGCCATGGCCGTGCTGGAAGAAGCCGGCAAGGTCACCGCCAGGACCATTGCGCCGCTCAGCCGCGCCGCCGACGAAGAGGGCTGCCACTGGGACAACGGCGCGGTGCGGACCCCAGCCGGTTTCATTGAAGCCTACAACACCTACGCCGAAGGCGGCTGGGTGGGCGTGGGCGGCGACCCGCTGTTCGGCGGTATGGGTATGCCCAAGGCCATCTCGGCCCAGGTCGAGGAAATGGTCAACGCGTCCAGCCTGGCCTTCGGCCTGTACCCGATGCTGACGGCCGGCGCCTGCCTGTCGATCAACGCCCACGCCAGCGAGGCCTTGAAGGAAAAATACCTTCCGAACATGTATGCCGGCGTTTGGGCCGGCTCCATGTGCCTGACCGAGCCGCATGCCGGCACCGACCTGGGCATCATCCGCACCAAGGCCGAGCCCCAGGCTGATGGCAGCTACAAGGTCAGCGGTACCAAGATTTTCATCACGGGTGGCGAACACGACCTGACCGAGAACATCATCCATCTGGTGCTGGCCAAGTTGCCGGATGCACCGGCGGGGCCGAAAGGGATTTCGCTGTTCCTGGTGCCGAAGTTCCTGGTCAATGAAGACGGCAGCCTCGGTGCGCGGAACCCGGCCACTTGCGGCTCGATCGAGCACAAAATGGGCATCCAGGCTTCGGCTACCTGTGTGATGAACTTCGACGAGGCTGTCGGCTACATCGTCGGTGAGCCGAACAAAGGCTTGGCGGCCATGTTCACCATGATGAACTACGAGCGCCTGGGCGTCGGCATTCAAGGCCTGGCGTCGGCCGAGCGCTCCTATCAGAACGCCGTGGAGTACGCCCGCGATCGCCTGCAAAGCCGTGCCCCGGCCGGCCCACAAGCCAAGGACAAGGCTGCCGACCCGATCATCGTCCACCCGGACGTGCGTCGCATGCTGTTGACCATGAAGGCGCTGATCGAAGGTGGCCGCGCATTCTCCACTTATGTGGCCATGCAACTGGACAGTGCCAAGTACAGCGAAGACGCCAGCGTGCGCAAACGCAGCGAAGAGCTGGTGGCACTGCTGACGCCGGTGGCCAAGGCCTTCCTCACCGACCTGGGCCTGGAGTGCGCAGTGCATGGCCAGCAGGTATTCGGCGGGCATGGTTACATTCGTGAGTGGGGGCAGGAGCAGTTGGTGCGCGATGTGCGCATTACCCAGATCTACGAAGGTACCAATGGCATCCAGGCCCTCGACCTGATGGGGCGTAAAGTGGTGGCCAGCGGCGGGGCATACTACAAGCTGTTCTCTGACGAGATTCGCCAGTTCATTACCGGTGCAGGCAGCGAACTGGACGAATTCGCCAAGCCACTGGGCGCTTCGCTCGATCAGCTCGACGGTTTGACCGAGTGGGTATTGCAGCAGGCCAAGGGCAACCCGAATGAAATTGGCGCGGCTTCGGTCGAGTACTTGCATGCCTTTGGCTATGTTGCCTATGGCTACATGTGGGCACTGATGGCGCGGGCGGCCCAGGCGGGCGAGGGGGATGCGCCGTTCTATTCGGGCAAGCTGGGTACGGCGCGGTTCTACTTTGCGCGGTTGCTGCCACGGGTGGATTCGCTGGTGGCTTCGGTGAAGGCGGGGAGTGAGTCGCTTTACCTGCTGGATGCCGAGCAGTTCTGATCGATTATTGGGGCTGCTGCGCAGCCCAATCGCGACGCAAGGCCGCTCCCACAGGTATCGCCTAAGTTTAGATAGGTGGAAGCGGCCTCAGCCATCGCATATCTGTGAATGAATCTCCTGTGTAAGCTTTTTCCTACACGACGTGGTGACTTTTCACCACTGTTCTAAGATTGGATCCACTGTTAATCTTTACCACATGGACGTTGCGCAGGAAGCGCAAAGGACAGATCAAGGACGACGACGAAGGACCACCTGCCAGGATGGCGGGGCGATACGGATGTCACAGGGAAACAGTCTGGAAAACCCCGCTTCGGCGGGGTTTTCTTTGCGTGCGTGTTTTTCAGGCCAGCACATCCAGCGGTGATGCTCCCATCAGGCGAGCGTCCGTCTCTTCCTCCAGCAACGTGCGCAGCAGCTCCACAGAGGCCTGCTGGCGCTGGGCATCGCGAAATACCAGGCCGACCTTCAACGGCACGCGCGGCTCGCTCAACGGCTTCCACAGCAGCCCTTGATCATCTTCGGCGGCCTCCTTGGCACGCCCCGGCAGAATGGTCGCCAGCGCCGTGTGCGCGAGGCTATCGAGAATCCCTGCCATATTGTTCATCTCTGCCTGCACCTGCGGCCGTCGGCCCTGACTGGCCAGCTGCGCCTGCCAGATCTGGCGGATCTGGAACTCTTCGCCCAGCATCAGCATGGGCAACTCGGCGGCCTGACGGATGGACACCTTCTTGAAGTCCTTCAGCGGGTGGGTATCGGGTATGACCAGTTGCAGCTCATCTTCGTACAACAGCAGGCCATGCAGCCCTGGCTGGCGCGGCGGCAAGTAGCTGATGCCGATGTCCAGGTTGCCATTGAGCAGGCGCCGTTCGATCTCTAACCCTGACAACTCGTAAATCTGCACGACCAGGTGAGGTTGAGCCTTGCGCAGCCGTTCAAGCAGCTGCGGTATCAGGCTTGGCCGCACCGTCTGCAGTACACCGATAGCCAAGGTGCGCAGCGACTGGCCCTTGAAGTTGCGCATGGCCTCGTGGGCCCGCTGCAGGCCGTCGAGCAGCGGCAGGGCATGGTTGTACAAGGTGTGGGCGGCCAGGGTCGGCAGCAAGCGTTTGTTGCTGCGCTCGAACAGGCTCAGGTCGAGGCTGTGCTCCAACTGGCGGATCTGCTGGGAAAGCGCCGGCTGTGACAGCGACAGGCGTTCGGCGGCACGGCCTACGTGGCCTTCTTCGTACACCGCGACGAAATAACGCAGTTGGCGGAAATCCATAAGCAACACTTATCGAAAATGCTGGAAAAACGAAATGGTCGAAAACCCTGCTGAAGCCTAGTCTATCGCCGTATTCCAAAGGGTTACAGCGATGATTCGGTCGATTGTTACCCCGGATGAAAAACACTTTTGATAGGCAAGGCAAAATATCGAGTGCAGGCACCAAGACCGCACCGTGGCTGCCCTTTACCGTGATTGGTTGGAGCCCTGATGAACCTGTTCAACCTGCGCCGCTCGGCTCCTGCCGCCGCCGCCGAGCCCAAGCGTGCGCCGGTGATCGTGCCGCACGCGTCTGAGCTGTCGCCTGAGCGCCTGATGCCCGGCGCCGAACGTGCAGCGCAGGTATTCGTGCGTGGCCAGGGATCGTGGTTGTGGGACAACGAAGGGCATGCCTACCTGGACTTCACTCAGGGCGGTGCGGTCAACAGTTTGGGCCACAGCCCCAGCGTGCTGGTCAAAGCGTTGGGCAACCAGGCTCAGGCGTTGATCAACCCGGGCTCGGGCTTCCACAACCGTGGCCTGCTGGGGCTGGTCAACCGGCTGTGTCAGAGTACCGGCAGTGACCAGGCCTACCTGCTTAACAGCGGTGCCGAGGCCTGTGAAGGGGCGATCAAGCTGGCGCGTAAGTGGGGCCAACTGCACCGCAACGGCGCCTATCACATCATTACTGCCAGCCAAGCCTGCCATGGCCGTAGCCTGGGCGCGCTGTCCGCGTCCGACCCGTTGCCGTGCAATCGCTGCGAACCTGGCCTGCCGGGTTTCAGCAAGGTGCCGTTCAATGACCTGGCGGCGCTGCACGCCGAGGTGGATTCACGCACCGTGGCAATCATGCTCGAGCCGATACAGGGCGAGGCGGGCGTTATTCCCGCTACTCAGGAATACCTCAAGGGCGTGGAAACGCTCTGCCGCGAACTGGGCATCCTGCTGATCCTTGATGAGGTGCAGACCGGTATTGGTCGCTGTGGTGCGCTGCTGGCCGAGGAGCTCTATGGCGTGCGTGCCGACATCATCACCTTGGGCAAGGGCCTGGGGGGCGGCGTGCCGCTGGCCGCCTTGTTGGCGAGGGGCAAGGCATGCTGCGCCGAGCCTGGTGAGCTGGAAGGCAGCCATCACGGCAACGCGCTGATGTGCGCCGCCGGCCTGGCGGTGCTGGACAGCGTGCTGGAACCTGGCTTTCTGGCCCAGGTACAGGACAACGGTCGTCACCTGCGTGAAGGCCTTAGCCGCCTGACCGGGCGCTATGGTCAGGGTGAGGTGCGCGGTCACGGGCTGCTATGGGCCCTGCAACTGAAAGAAAACCTGGCCCGCGAACTGGTGGCTGCGGCCCTGCACGAAGGCCTGCTGCTCAACGCGCCGCAAGCGGATGTAGTGCGCTTTTCACCGGCGCTGACTGTGAGCAAAGGCAACATCGACGAAATGCTGCTGCGCCTGGCGCGCGCTTTCGCCCGCCTGCATGCCCAGCAGCAGGCCCGTCGCGAAGTGCCGGCGTAGCGGCCTGGCAAAGAACTCAACGAACCGTCTGGCGTTCCTGCGCATCGCCCCTGGCCTGTTTCATTCGGCCCGGGGCGTTTTTTTTTGCCTGTGGAACCTCTACGGCTGGGAGCTAGTCTTTGATGTAACCCTTCAGGAGAGACTCGCATGGACTTTATTCGCATCATCATCGCCATTCTTCTGCCACCGCTGGGCGTGTTTCTGCAGGTGGGGTTTGGCGGGGCGTTCTGGCTTAATATCCTGCTGACCCTGCTGGGGTACATTCCGGGGATCGTGCATGCGGTGTACATCATCGCCAAGCGGTGAGGTGCCGGGGGGGGGAAGACATCCCAGTCTCCCACCCCCGCAACAGCCCTCAGTTTCGAAGCTCGCTATGCAATGCGTTTTACCATGAGTTTGTCGACGTAGTGTTTCAGCGCGTTCAGTGGGAACCCGGTATTGTAAACGCCCCATTTCAAGTAATGCCGGGCAGGGGAGAACGTCTGGCATACGAGGGTAAAAGGATCCCTTTCATCGGGTTCCCTAGGCTTTCCTTCCCGGTCGGCTGTGAATTTCTGGGGGGCATTATCCAGAAAGAGTTGAACAGTACCGATATCTTGGTCACTGGAGAGCAGAACCCGAATCCGGATGTCGTACCACTTGTCCGCTTCAATTCGCGTCCACCAGACCACCTTGTGTTTTTCACCATCGAGCCGGGTGTTGTAGTGCGTCATTTCAAACCGGCCGGCCTGCACCTTCATGAAGAAAGGGTAGACATTGCTGCCCTCGGACTTCCACTGAAAGATCACATAGTCGCCATACGGGTCGTTGTCGACTTCAGGGAATTTGCTGCTCCAGCAAAAGTCGTAAATCTGGTTTTCCTTCCAGCCTTCATAGACTTCGTAGGGTGCCACATTAACTTTGATGGAGTTTGACTCGCACCGGTAATTACTCGTGTGCGCAGGCTTATCAAACAACCAGACTTTGCCTCGTTCCGTATCTCGCACCACCTTGAGGCTCGCACCCGTTTCCGGCCCGCCTGTTTCTACCATTCTGAAGAGCTCATGGGTGGCTTTCTGTTCATCTTCCTGGTTGCGGTCGAGGGGTGTGGTTGACCCGACCCACATCAGAAAGTTTTCAGGGGCATTGGGTGGGCAGCTCTCCTCGTCATCATCTGGCAGGTTTTTCCCAAGGATTGCACTCTGAGTTTTATCCGGCGATAACCATTGAAGTAATAGCGCCCATACCCGCATGACGAAATGCGTATGGCCATTTTGTCGATCTTTGATTGGTGCTCCGTGCGCGTCTTTTTTCATCATGGCGGCCCATTGTCAATTTACAATAGCCGCCGCCCTGATAGCGCATCCATACAGGTTCAAGGGCGGCGCGAATACCGCGACGTTAGGGCCAGAACCAAGACACGTCTACTGACAGAATTGCCAGGTAATTGTGGTTTTCCGAATGCAAAGCACACTTAGTTTTTATTGTGTTGATGGTTGATCACGTTGCAAAAGAACAGCCACTCCTGTTCCAGCGCATGCGCCAGGTTATTTGCCTGTCGGAAACCGTGCCGTTCGAGAGCATAGAAATGCGCCTCTGCTTGAACACCCTTGGCCTTGAGCGCTGCGAGCATTTTTCGGGTCTGCTCCGGTACCACTACAGCATCCAGTTCACCCTGGAAAAAAATCACTGGCGCCCTGATGCTATCTGCATGCAGAAGAGGGGTGCGCTGGCGATAGCGTTCAGCGTCGCGCTGCGGGTCGCCGATCAGCCAGTCCAGGTAATCCCCTTCGAACTTGTGCGTGGCACGGCCCAGGGCTATCGGGTCGCTGACCCCGTACAGGCTGGCGCCGGCGCGGAACACGTCATGGAACGCCAAGGCGCACAAGGTGGTGTAGCCACCGGCGCTACCACCGCGGATAAACGCCTTGTGCTTGTCGACCAGGCCTTGAGCAGCCAGGTATTCGACCGCCGCGCAGGCATCGGCCACGTCACTTTCGCCCCAGCGCAGGTGCAGTGCCTGGCGGTATTCCCGACCATAGCCGGTGCTGCCCCGGTAGTTGAGGTCGGCCACGGCAAAGCCACGCTGGGTCCAGTACTGGATGCGCGGGTCGAGCACGGGATAGCAGGCTGAGGTTGGCCCGCCGTGGATGAACACCACCAGCGGTGCGGCGCCTTGCGGCTGCGCTGGCGGGTAGAAGAAACCATGGGCCTGCTCGCCGCCACTGCCGTAGTGGATCGGCTGCGGTAGGCTGATTTGCCCTGCTGGCAGTATTTCGGCACCACCGGCCAGTACGCGTACTTCATGGTTGCCGCGGTCAATGGCAATGACTGCCGGTGGGCTGATGGGCGACGCGGCAATGGCATACAGGTGTTCGCTGTCCATGGCCAGGCTGCGAAAGCGTGTGTAGGCACTGGCGAAACGCTCCATACGGCCATCTTCACCACTCAGCCCCAATTGCCCGAAGCCGTCTTCGAACCAGCTTGCCAGGTAGCTTTGCGGGCCCAGTGCCAACCAGGTACAGGTGCCCAATTGCCAAGGCGCAGCAGCATGGTCCGCCGGTGCAGCAGGCAACGGCTGCCATTGGCCATCGACCTCACCCCAGGGTTGCCAGAAGCCATTGCGGTCGGAAAGGCAGTAGAGCCGACCTTCGGCATCGAAGCGTGGCTGTTGCAGCGATTCTTCGGCGGCGGCTACACATTGCGCCGGTCCCCAGTGGCCGCTGGCATCGCGCGCGCGATACATCAGCCGGGTGACGGTCCAGGGCTGCGCCGGGCGGTCCCATTCGATCCACGCCAGGCGCTGGCCATCGGCACTGACGGCAGGCGAGGCGTAGAAGTCGGCGCCCTCGGCGAGCACCTCGCGGCTGCTGTCACCCAAAGCGACCAGGCGGTGCTCTACTTGCTCGGCATGGCGCTCTTCGACGGCCAGCACGTGGCCGTCGTGCCACTGCACATCGCCATAGCGGCAGCGGGCATCCTGGGTCAGTGCACGTGGTAACAGATCGTCCAGCGGCTGGGTGTAGACCTGCTGGTCCTTTTCGTTGACGAACACCAGCCCGTCGCCACCCAGGCAGAAGCTGCCGCCGCCGTACTCATAGACCCGGCTGCGTACGCTGAAGCCGTCCGGGGTCAGGCAGCGGGCCTGGTAGTGCAGCCAGTGCCAGATACGGCACGCTCCATCGGCCGGGCGGAATTCGTTCCAGAACAGCCCGTCGGCACTGACCTTGAGTTCGGCGAAGTCGGTGCCGGCGGCAACCGCCTGGGCCGCGCTGAATTCAGCCGCGGGCGATGACACGGGAGTTTCGATCATTGCGGAAGGTCATCTGTTCGATCGCGAGCTGGGCGGTTTCAGCCTCCTCGCGGGCCTTGAGGATGATGCCGTGGTCGGTCGACTTGGCGCACACCGGGTCGGCGTTGCTGGCATCACCGGTCAGCATGAAGGCCTGGCAGCGACAGCCGCCGAAGTCCTTTTCTTTCTCGTCGCAGGAGCGGCACGGTTCGCGCATCCACTCATAGCCACGGAAGCGGTTGAAACCAAACGACTCATACCAGATATGGTGCAAGTCGTGGTCGCGTACATTCGGAAACTGCACCGGCAGCTGGCGGGCGCCGTGGCAGGGCAATGCGGTACCGTCCGGGGTGATGGTGAGGAACAGGTTGCCCCAGCCGTTCATGCAGGCCTTGGGACGCTCTTCGTAGTAGTCAGGGGTAACGAAAATCAGCTTGCACGGGTTGCCCTCGGCCTTGAGCTTGTCCCGGTATTCGTTGGTGATACGTTCGGCCCGCTCGAGCTGCGCGCGGGTTGGCAGCAGCCCCAGGCGGTTGAGGTGCGCCCAGCCATAGAACTGGCACGTGGCGAGCTCGACAAAGTCGGCCTCCAGGGCAATGCACAGCTCGATGATGCGGTCGATCTTGTCGATGTTGTGCCGATGGGTGACGAAGTTGAGCACCATCGGGTAGCCATGGGCTTTCACCGCGCGGGCCATTTCCAGCTTCTGTGCAAAAGCCTTTTTCGAGCCGGCCAGCAGGTTGTTCACCTGCTCGTCGCTGGCCTGGAAGCTGATCTGGATATGGTCCAGGCCGGCCTTCTTGAAGTCGGCGATGCGCGCCTCGGTCAGGCCAATGCCCGAGGTGATCAGGTTGGTGTAGTAACCCAGGCGACGGGCCTCTGCGATCAGCTGGGCAAGGTCCTGACGTACCAGCGGTTCACCGCCGGAAAAGCCGATTTGTGCGGCGCCCATTTCCCGCGCTTCAGCCATGACCTTGAACCACTGTTCGGTGCTCAGCTCCTGGCCCTGGGCGGCGAAGTCCAGTGGGTTGGAGCAGTAAGGGCACTGCAGCGGGCAGCGGTAGGTCAGCTCGGCCAGCAGCCACAGCGGCAGGCCGACCTCGGGCGTAGGTGGCAACTCAGGCGAGGACGATCCAGTGTTCGGCACGGGCCACCTCCATGAACTGCTCGATGTCATCGGCCACTTCCGGGACATCGGGGAATTGCTGTTCGAGTTCGCTGATGATCGCTGCCACGTCACGCTGGCCGTCGATCAGGCCACCGATCAGGCTCGCGCTGTCGTTGAGCTTGATCATGCCTTCGGGGTACAGCAACACATGGCCCTTTTGCGCCGGCTCGTACTGGAAGCGGTAGCCGGGGCGCCAGTTGGGTACCTGGTTACGGTCGAAACTCATAGGGTGATTCCCTTGTGCCACACCCGTTCCTGGGTGACGGAGTGATAGGGCGGGCGGTTCAGTTCGTAGGCCATGCTCATGGCATCGAGCATACTCCAGAGGATATCCAGCTTGAACTGCAGTATCTCCAGCATACGCTCCTGGCCCGCACGGGTGGTGTAGTGCTGCAGGGTAATCGCCAGGCCGTGTTCCACATCGCGTCGCGCCTGGCCCAGGCGGGTACGGAAATACTCATAGCCGGCGGGGTCGATCCACGGGTAGTGCTGCGGCCAGCTGTCCAGGCGTGACTGGTGGATTTGCGGGGCGAACAGCTCGGTCAGCGAGCTGCTGGCGGCTTCCTGCCAGCTGGCGCGGCGGGCGAAGTTGACGTAGGCGTCCACGGCAAAGCGCACGCCAGGCAATACCAGTTCTTGCGAGCGCAATTGGTCCGGGTCCAGCCCGACAGCCTGGCCCAGGCGCAGCCAGGCTTCGATGCCGCCATCCTCGCCGGGAGCACCATCGTGGTCGAGCAGGCGCTGGATCCACTCGCGGCGCACTTCGCGGTCCGGGCAGTTGGCCAGGATCGCGGCATCCTTCATCGGGATGTTGACCTGGTAATAGAAGCGGTTGGCCACCCAGCCCTGGATCTGCTCGCGGGTGGCGCGCCCCTGGTACATCGCCACGTGGTACGGGTGATGGATGTGGTAATAGGCGCCCTTGGCGCGCAGGGCCTGCTCGAATTCGGCAGGGGACATTGGCAGTGCGTCGCTCATTCGGCTGGCTCCTGTAGAACGATTATCTGGCCTGGCACACCCTCTCCCTTGTGGGAGCGGGCGTGCCCGCGAACACCGGCGAAGCCGGTGCCATGGACCGTGTTGGCTTTTTCGCGGGCATGCCCGCTCCCACAGGGTCTGGTGTCGCCTCACAGACTGTTTTACAACTCGATGCTCATGCCATCGAAGGCAACTTCGACGCCCCGGCGCAGGACTTCGGCGCGCTCGGGGGAGTTTTCATCGAGAATCGGGTTGGTGTTGTTGATGTGGATAAGTACCTTGCGCTGGCGCGGGAAGCCGTCGAGCACTTCCAGCATGCCGCCAGGGCCGTTCTGGGCCAGGTGACCCATCTCGCGGCCGGTGCGGGTGCCCACGCCACGGCGCTGCATTTCGTCGTCTTCCCACAGAGTGCCGTCGACCAGCAGGCAGTCGGCACCGTGCATCATCGCCAGCAGCTTTTCGTCTACCTGGCCCAGGCCCGGGGCGTAGAACAGCTTGCCGCCGGTGCGGGTGTCTTCGACCATCAAACCCAGGTTATCGCCCGGGTGCGGGTCGAAGCGGTGCGGTGAGTAGGGCGGCGCGGCGCTGCGCAGGGGGAAGGGGGTGAACTTGAGGTTGGGGCAGGCGTCGATCACGAAGCTGCCTTCCAGCTCGATACGGTTCCACTTCAGGCCACCGTTCCAGTGGCTGAGCATGTTGAACAGCGGGAAACCGGTGGTCAGGTCCTGGTGGACCATGTCCGTGCACCACACCTGATGCGGGCAGCCTTCGCGCAGGCTGAGCAGGCCGGTGGTGTGGTCGATCTGGCTGTCCAGCAGGACGATGGCGTTGATACCGGTGTCGCGCAGTGCCCGGGCCGGCTGCATCGGCGCAAAGGCTTGCAGTTGGGCGCGGATGTCGGGCGAGGCATTGCACAATATCCAGTGCACACCGTCGTCGGACAGGGCGATGGATGACTGGGTGCGCGCCGTGGCTTTCAGGGTGCCATCACGGTAGCCCTTGCAGTTGACGCAGTTGCAGTTCCACTGCGGGAACCCGCCACCGGCGGCGGAGCCGAGAACCTGGATGTACATGGCCACTCTCTATGCAGAAACCGGATCGAAAAAACGAAAACGCCCCGGCAGGCCGAGGCGTGAAACCCTAAGCCTGGCTTAGCGGTTAGCGAAGTACATGGTGACTTCGAAGCCGATACGCAGGTCAGTGTATGCAGGTTTGGTCCACATGGAATTACTCCTTCCGAATGAGGGTTGGGTTGTTCAGCTACTACTTGGGTACCGCCATGCGTTGGCAGTTCCGTGAAAACGGGATTGCGCTATCTTACAAGAAAAATTTGAACCGGAAGGTTAATTATTCGAGAAGCGCCGTTGCAGTTCGCGTAATGATCATCGATTTTCGCTCTGCCAGGAAGTGTCTGGCGCGGCAGCGTTGGCCAAACATAGCCAAGCGGAACCTGGGTCGAGCAGGGCGCTCAGCAGGTGGTCCAGATCCGTCTGCCGCGTAGTCAGGATAGACCTGCGCAGCACATCCAGCCGATCGGCTTGTGTGGCCAAGTGTGTCTGCCACGCCCATTCGGCGACATCGGCATTGGCCATGGCGGGCTCGTCGAATTGCCCAGCCAATGCCTGGCGAGCGGCCGGGTCAAGGGTGACGCCATGGCGCAGCAGGTTGAGCAGGTGGTCGAGCACCTGTGCCTGATCGGTGTGGGGGGATTGCACGCCGAACAGCAGCCCACCGACCCCCTCGACCTGACGAAAGGCGCTGAACACCGCGTAGCCGAGTTGCAAGTCTACCCGCAGGCGCTGGTAAACCGGCCCTTGCAGCAATTGGGCTAACAGGCGGCCTGCGGCCTCTTTGGCAGCAGGCAACGGGTAGAACAGCAGCAGGGCATGTTCGCTGCCTGGCACTTGAACATGCTGCCAGCGGTGGTTTGCCCAGGTTGGCAGGGGGCCAGGTCGCGAGCCTTGCCCAGGGCACTGTTCCAGCGCAGCGCCCAAGGCCTTTAGCGCGGTATCCTCGAAGCCTGCGGCCATGCCATGCCACTCGGTGTGCAGCCACAGGCTGTCGAGTTGCTGCTGGGTCAGCGTGCAGGCAGGCACCGCTGCGGGCAGGCTACCCCGTACCGCGTCTGGCAGTTGCTTGAGCAGGGCCCTGATGGGGATCAGGGCCGGGGGCAGCGCCGTGCAGGGCAGCCAGCAACTGGCAGGTGGCTTGAGCATCAAGGCCAAGGCTTGTTCCACTGCCCGCAGCACTGCTGCTGGCAGGCCGGCGCAGTGCAACTGCCAGTATTCCCCGGCACTGCTGTACTGCAGTTGCACGGAGGCGCGGTCACAACGTTCCTGCAGTGGCGCCAGGGCCTGTTCCAGCACACGCTGTAACGGCTGGCGCATAGGTGAAGGTACATGCCAGCGCAGGTACAGCGCTGCGAATTGACGCGCGGGCGGAAGCTGGTCACTGATCTTCAGCGCTGCCGGCAGCGGTTGCGCCTTGGCATGGGGCAGGTCAGCCTTCAGTAATGGGTCGACTGGCAGCAGCTGCCAATCGCCATGGTCGGCACCTGGCAGGCTTTCCAGCAGGGCGCCAAGCGCCTGCAACCCTTGGGTATCCAGCTTGGCGAACGGCTGGCCAGTGCTGTCCCGGCGGGCCAACTCGAGCGCGCTGGCACTGTGCGCTCGGCTGTGCTGCAGTAAGCCGAATTGATGGTTCAACTGTTCGCGGTCGGCCTGACGGATGAACCTGAACCAACCTTGCAGCAGGGCGCTGGCTTCGTCCGGGCAAGCGTCGGCACTGAGCTTCAGGTCAAGGTGCCACAGCAGCTGACCGGCGAACGCATACAGCCTTTCGGCTGTGAAACGTCGTAGCCAGCCACGCTCGCGAAGCGCGCCCAGCCAGGTACCTGGGCGGCTGTCCTCCAGGTAAGCGATCAGCAGTTCCAGGGCGTGCTCGGCACCGCTGGGGAGGCTTTGGTGCGTGAAGGTCAAAGCGCTAGCCATTGCTGGCAGTGGCGGCGGCAGTATTTGCGGCACGCGCTCACCTGCAGCGAACAGTTCGGCCTGCTGCCGGGCAAGGCGTTCAAGTTCATCCAGCGGCTGCGGACCGCAAAGGCTCAGGCAGATCTGGCCGCCTTGGTAGAAGCGTTGATGAAAGCCCGCAAGCGCTTGCTGGAAGGCCGCATCGTGCAAGGCCAGGGTGTATCGATTGCCAGCATGAAAAGCGCCCAGTGGATGCCTGGCTGACACTGACTGCAGCAAGGCGAACTGCTGTTGGGCCGTTGGATTGCGCGACCAGGCGATGAATTCGGCATGGATCACTTCGCGTTCACGGCGTTGGCGTTCGATGCCCAGATCCGGTTCTGCCAGCATTTGGCACAGGCGCTCGAGACCGCCACCGAGCGCGTTGGGTGGCACCTCGAAGAAAAAGTCGGTGGCGCGTTCGCGCGTGCTGGCGTTGACCTGGCCGCCCAGGGCTTGCACGTAGCGCATCAGGCCGTCTTCCAGCGGGAAGCGCGGGGTACCGAGGAAGAACAGGTGTTCGAGGAAGTGCGCCAGACCGGGCCATTTGGCAGGTGCGTCGTGGCTGCCCGCGTGCACCCGCAGTGCGGCGGCCGAGCGCTTGAGGCGCGGGGCGTGGCGCAGGGTCAGTTGCAAGCCGTTGGCGAGGGTGAGTTGGCGGATGGCGTCAGGCATGGGGGCTCCGGTGGCTGCTCTCCATGCTAACCGATTTGTTTGCAGGCCCGGCCTTTTCGCGGGTATGGCGCCGGTATGAAAGGCAGCGCAAATCCCGTGGGAGCGGGCGTGCCCGCGAATGGGCCGCATAGCGGCCCTTGTCAGCCTTTACGCAGGTGCAGCTCCTGGCGCAAATCGGTCAGGTAGGGAAACGCCCTGCGCCCCTGCACCACCCGCTCATGTTCAAGCTCTGCCAACAACTGGCACTCATCCCGCCCGGCCATGGCCAGCAAGCTGCCATCCGGGCCGATGATGCTGCTCTGCCCGCAATACTCGATCTCGTCTTCCGCGCCGCAGTAGTTGGCATATACCAGGTAGCACTGGTTTTCCTGCGCCCGTGCCCTCACGGTCACCTGGCAGGTAAAGTCGTACGGCGTCATGTTCGCCGTCGGCACCAGGATCAGCTCGGCGCCGTCCAGCGCCAGGCGTCGGGCGTTCTCCGGGAACTCGATGTCGTAGCAGATCAGCAGGCCAACCTTCCAGCCTTCCAGTTCCACCACCGGGAAGTGGTCCGCACCAGGGCTGAACATCGAGCGGTCCAGTTCACCGAACAGGTGGGTTTTGCGGTAATTGCTCAGGCTGCGGCCATGCGCATCGATCAGTTGCACGCTGTTGTAGATCGCCCCGTCATCGCCGCGCTCTGGGTAGCCATAGACAATGGCGATGCGGTGCGCCTGGGCGATCTCCACCACGGTCATGGCTGCCGGGCCATCGGCGGCCTCGGCCAGGCGCTCGACCTGGGCCAGGCCGATGTTGTAGCCGGACAGGAACATCTCCGGGCACACCAGCAACTGTGCGCCGCGGTCGGCTGCCAACTGCGCCTGGTGGCGCAGCCGTTGCAGGTTGCCGGGCACATCCAGTGGCTTGGGTGCGCCCTGGTACAGAGCGATGCGCATGGTGCCTCCTTGTCTCAATCCGCCAGGGCGATCGGGCCGATTTCGTTGAACACATCGCCCGGGCCGGGGTTGTCGGGGTGGGTGTGGCCACCAAAGTGGTTCATGATACCCCACACCGCATTCAGCGACGTCTGCACCGCGCCTTCAACCCAGGCGGGGGTCCATGACACGTCGTCACCGGCAATGAAGATACCGCGCTGCTCCGCCGGCATGTCCTGCTGCATGAAGTGCGCGTACATGCGCTGGTTGTAGCGGTAATGGCCCGGAAGCGCGCCTTTGAAGGCGCCGAGGAAGTACGGGTCGGCCTCCCAGGAAACCGTGATCGGGTCGCCGATGATGTGCCCGGCGATATCGGTCTTCGGGTAGATCTTCTTCAGCGCATCCAGGGCCAGTTGTACGCGCTTTTCCACCGGGTGCGGCAGCATCTTCAGCGCGTCGCTCATCCACGAGTACGACAGGCAGATCACCCCGGGCTTGTCGTTGCCGTTGTCGAACAGGTAAGTGCCGCGGGTGAGGCGGTCGGTGAGGGTCATGCTCAGCAGGTCACGGCCGGTTTCCGGGTCCTTGTCCTTCCAGAACGGGCGGTCGACCATGACGAAGGTTTTCGACGACTGCATGTAGCGGGTACGGTCCAGGGCCATCCACATCTTTTGCGAGAACAGCGATTCCTCGCAGTCGATCTGGGTGGTCAGCAACCAGGTCTGGCAGGTGGCGAGTACTGCGCTGTAGTGGCGGGTATCGCCCCAGTTGTCGGTGACCGCCAGGCGGCCATCGGCGGCGCGGGCAATGCGCTTGACCCCGGTACGCGGTGCGCCGCCATGCAGCGTGCTCAGGCTGGTGCCCTCTGGCCAATGCACGCAGCGTTCCGGTACGTGGCGCCAGATGCCTTGTGGCACTTGTTCCACGCCCCCGACCACCAGGTGCTGGTGGTCGTCGCAGTTGGTCATCACCACGCGGAAGATTTCCAGCATCGAGTTGGGGAAGTCCGAGTCCCAACCGCCGGTGCCGAAACCGACCTGGCCGAACACTTCGCGGTGCTGGAAGCTCAGCTTGGCAAAAGAGCGCGAGGTGGCGACGAAGTCGTAGAAGGTGCGGTCGTCCCACAGTGGCACCAGCTTGTTCCAGAGTTCCTTCAGGCGCGGTACATCACGGTCGCGGATGGCCTGCTGGATATCGGCGAACTGCGCACCGCTCTCCAGAGCATCGGCCCAAGCGTCGGCTACCTCATGAAACAGTTGCGGCAGGTCGGTGGGCTTCTCGGCGTAGTAGGTCTGGCCTTCCAGGTCGATCACCGTGCTGCCCGAAGCCGGGGTCAGCGGGTTGGGGAAGGGCTTGGTCTCCAGGCCCAGCTTGTCGACGTAGTGGTAGAAGGCGGTGGACGACACCGGGAAGCGCATGCCACCCAGCTCGGCAACGACCCCGTCAGTGCCATTGAAGGCTTGCGAGCGCAGCCGGCCGCCCAGCTTGGAAGCCTCGTACACCACCGGCTTGAGGCCCAGCTTCATCAGCTCGTAGGCCGCTACCAGGCCGGCGATACCGGCACCGACAATGGCCACCTCTTCCCCATGGTGCTCAGCCGGAATGCTGCCCAGGCCTGCCGGGTGTTCCAGCCAGTCGTCGAAAGCAAAAGGGAAGTCCGGGCCGAAAATGGTGATCGGCTTCTTGCCGTCGGCGGGGTGGCGGTTCTTCTTGTTCATGAAATGACCTTGCCAGAGAGGCTGCGCGAGGAGCGGAGCCTGAGTATAGGAGATGCCCGGCTGTCATTTTAGGGAGTGGGGTGTTCGTAATTAAGGTGCAGAGTGTTGTCTGAATGTAGTTAGTTTCGTCGTAATGATTAAAGTCATGTTCATTAAGACGAGGAGGCGGTCGAGGTAGTTCAAAAACCGCCCTGGCCCTTTGTAGGAGCGGGTTCACCCGCGAATGCGTCGGTAGATTCTCTGCCCCATTCGCGGGTAAACCCGCTCCTACAACAGGCCTCATCGATAACCCACCCGAGCGCCAGCCCGTTCAAAGCGGCTGTCCACGGTCCACCTTGCTGCTGAGAATGATCGACGTGGTGGTTTTCTCCACCCCGTCGACACTGCCAATCTGGTCGAGCAACTGATCCAGCTGCTCGGGCGAGTCCGTACGCAGCCAGGCGACATAGTCGAATTCGCCGCTTACCGCACACAGCTGCTGCACCTGGCCCATGGCACTCAGGCGCCGCACCACGTCCTTGCCGGAGCGTGGCTGCACCTTGATCCCGACATACGCTTGCAACCCGCCGCCTATCACACTCTGGCCCAGGCGTACGCCATAGCCAGAGATAACCTTGTTTTTCTCCAGCCGCTCCAGGCGCGAATTGACGGTGGTGCGGGCGATGCCCAACTGGCGGGCGAGGGTGGCGACGCTTTCGCGGGCGTTGATCTGCAGCAGGGCGATCAGCTGGCGATCGATTTCATCCAGCGTGATGGAGCGGGAATCCGACATGGCGAGTCTCTACGGTTGGCCCGCTAGCCTAGCCAGCCTGTGCCAATCAGGGCAAGGCCAGGTACAGTCGATCACCGTTGACGGCGTCGGCTTGGCACTTTGGGTTAGAACGGCCGTGCATGTCCGAAGGCTGCGTCTTCGGCACTAATTCGGCATGATGAAGCGCTAGTCCAACGGGAACCTCAGCGTGAACCTTGACCACCTGCTCGAATGCTGGCGACTGGAAGTCTCCAACAAGAAAAGGCCCGGACGCCCTATCAGCCTGCTGTTCAACGTGCTGCGCCGCGCACGCAAGGACAACAAACTGCGTTTCCTCTTCGCCTATCGCCTGGCCCAGTACCTCGACGCCCGCGGCGGCCTTGCCCGGCGTCACGCCCGGCGCATGCAACAGCGGCTCAACCTCAAGTATGGGGTGGACATCGACATCGGCGCCCAGATTGCCCCTGGCCTGCGCATCGCGCACCTGCCGGGGGTGGTGATTACCCGGTACGTCAGCATCGGGCGCAACTTCTTCATCCGGCAGAACTGCTCGATCGGCATCAAGACCCTGGGGTTGCAGGAGTACGCACTGCGCATTGGTGACAACGTGAGCATGGGCGCCAACAGTTGCATCGTTGCTGATCGCATCGACATTGGCGATGACGTAGTGATCGGCGCGATGTCGTTGGTTACGCGGGATATTCCGCCTGGCATGACCTTCTACAACCCACGGCAGGTCGAGATGCGTCCGGGAGGGGATTAACCAACAGCGGTACATTTGCGGACGTTGGCAGAGGGGATGGTGGAGCAGGCTGGGAGGGTTCTTATGGGTTTGCCCATGGTTGATGGCCATCGCCCGATGGACTGGAACGTGCAGTGGTGCGGCCTCCTTCGTTTAGCCCAGGCGCCGCGTTAGTGATGAGCGCACCGAACGAATACGCAAAGGCTTGAGGCAGTTGGCTCTGTAGCCAGCTTCCTGGCGTCCGTTGTCACGGGGCAGGCCCAGGTTCATTCATGGGGCTTGCTCATCTGTGAGCCGATTAGCGAGCCTATTCGGCTCATTTTGTGAGCTGATAATGGCGGCTATTCGGCTCATTGTCCGATCCTCAAGCTAGGGTGTTTGGCTTGAAGTATCGATAGGGCACCTTTCCGCGATTATCGGCGCGCTGGGTGACCGGCTTCTTGGTGGGGCTGATTTCGCTGAGATACCGTTTTAGCGCTACTTCCAAGGTCATGCGCTCGGCGCCGCTGCGCTGGATGTACGCGCCCCTGACCATTTATTTCTTGCGGGCATGAAAAAGCCGCGCAATCGCGCGGCTTTGTCGTATCTGGTGGGCCCACACGGACTCGAACCGTGGACCAAAGGATTATGAGTCCTCTGCTCTAACCAACTGAGCTATAGGCCCTCAGTAAGTGGGCGGATTATAACGAGGGTTTCGCACCTGTGCCATCTGAAAGATCCGATAGTGCTATGCGAAGAAACGCGGCCGCGAATTCCTCTGGTGGTAGCGGGAGGCTGACGATGTAGCCCTGGATCTGCTCGCAGCCCTCGGCCGCCAGAAAACGTTGCTGGGCCTGGTTCTCCACGCCTTCGGCAATGATGGTCAGCTGCATGCTGCGGCCCAGGGCAATGATCGCCCGGGCAATGGCGGCGTCATGTGGATCGTCGGGCAGGCCGCGGATGAACGACTTGTCGATCTTGAGGATGTCCAGCGGCAGGCGCTTGAGGTAGCTGAGCGAGGAATAGCCGGTGCCGAAGTCATCGATGGCCAGCTGTACGCCGAGTTTCTTCAGTTGGTACAGCACGGCCAGGGCCTCTTCTGCCTGGCTCATGATGAAGTTTTCGGTGATTTCCAACTGCAGGTCACCGGCCTTCAGCTGATGGTGCTTGAGCAGTTGTTCGATGCGCCGTGCCAGGTGCGGGTGGCGCAGCTGGGCGCCGGCAAGGTTGATCGACAGCGGGCCGAAGGGTTGGTAGTGCTGCTTCCAGGCCTGCATCTGCCGGCAGGCTTGCTCCAGTACCCAGTCGCCGAGCTGCAGGATGGTGCCGTTCTCTTCCGCCAAGTGGATGAAGTGTTCCGGCGGTACCTCGCCAAAGGTCGGGTGGCTCCAGCGGATCAGCGCTTCGGCACCCACCAGGCTCTGGGTCTTCAGGCTGAGCTTGGGCTGGAAGCACAGGCTCATTTCGTTGCGTTCGACGGCCCGGCGCAGCTCATGCTCCAGGGCGATGCGCTCGCTGGCCTGGGCGGTGAGGTCGCGGGTGTAGGCTTCGACGCGGTTGCGGCCCTTGGCCTTGGAGCGGTACATGGCGGCGTCGGCGTTGCGGATGAGTGTGGAGACGTCGGTGCCATCCTGTGGGTAGAGGCTGATGCCGATGCTGGCGCTGGTGAAAAACTCATGCTCGCCGGCCTGGAACGGTGCGTTGAAGCAGGCCAGTAGTTTGTTGGCGATAGTGCTGGCGTCACTGGGCTTGTGCAAGCCGGGCAGCAGAATGATGAACTCGTCGCCACCCAGGCGGGCTACGGTGTCAACGTCGCGTACCTGCTCTTTCAGGCGCTGGGCGATGCCCTTGAGCAGCAGGTCGCCGACCGGGTGGCCAAGGCTGTCGTTGATGTGCTTGAAGCGGTCGAGGTCCAGGAACAGCACTGCGCCCTGGCGGTTGGACACCTGCGCACAGGTGAGTACGCCCTGTAGCCGGTTTTCGAACAAGGTGCGATTGGGCAGGCCGGTCAGCGGGTCGTGGTGGGCTTGATAGTCGAGTTTGGCCTGGGCGTGCTTGATGCTGGAGATGTCTGCAAAAACCGCCACGAAGTGGGTGATCTCGCGGTCGCTGTTGCGCACGGCGCTTATGGTCAGCCAGCTTGGGTAAAGTTCGCCGTTCTTGCGCTTGTTGTAGATTTCGCCCTGCCAGTGGCCCTCGGCGGTAAGCTGGTGCCACATGGCCAGGTAGAAAGCGCTGTCGTGCTGGCCAGAGGCGAGCAGGCGCGGGGTCTGGCCGAGGGCCTCGATCTCGCTGTAGCCGGTGATTTCGCTGAAGGCGCGGTTGACGGCACTGATGCGCTGGTCAATGTCGGTAATCAGCACCCCTTCGGCAGTGTTCTCGAACACCGTGGCGGCCAGCTGCAGTTTTTCTTGCATCAGGTGACGCTCGGTGATGTCGCGGGCGATGGTCAGCATGCAGTCGACGCCGGTAATCGGCAGGGGCCGGGCGGACAGCTCGCACAGTCGGATCTGCCCGTCGCTGCGGCGGATATGACAGGTGAAGTCGCGCACGAAGCCGTCCCGGTTGAGCTGGTCGACCAGGCGTTTGCGCTCGTTGAGGTCGACCCAGATGCCCAGGTCCAGCGAGGTCTGGTCGATGGTTGGGTTGAGGTCGTAGCCGGTGAGGCGGCAGAAGCCTTCGTTCACCTCCAGCAGCAAACCGTCGCTCTGGCGCGACAGCAGCAGGCCGTCGGGCGAGGCGTGGAAAGCCTTTGCGAACTTTTCTTCTGAAGTTTGCAGCTGCTGCTGGGTCTCCTTGAGCTGACTGATGTCGCGTACTGCCACTACCAGCGCGGGCGTGCCGTCCAGTTCGAAGGTTTCAGCCGAAGTCAGGCCAGTGAACAGTTGGCCGTTGCTGCGGCGGAAGCTCATTTCCAGGTTACGGATACCACCTTGGTGCAACCTTTCAAGCAGGACCGGGCCACTGCCCTCTACGCCCCACAGGTCAAGGTCGGTGGCAGTGCGGCCAATGACCTGGTCTGGGGGCAGTCCGATCTGCTCTTCGAAAGCCTCGTTCACCTCCAGCAGGCAGCCATCGCTGTGGCGAGCGATCAGCAAGATATCGGGGCACTGCTGGAATACCGAGGCGAACTTCTGTTCGGACAGGCGCAGGGCGTCCTCCGTGCGCTTGGTTTCACTGATGTCGATCATCAGCCCGCGCATCACTGGCTGGTGGCCGTGCTCGATCATGCTGACGATATTGCGTACCCAGAGGGGCTGACCGTCAGCCCGGATCACCCGGTAGTCCAGGCTGTGGTCGCGCCCCGCTGCGGTCTCGCTGTCGCAGTAGGCCTGAGCCCAGAGCGCGTCCTCCGGGTGCAGGATGCTGCGCCAGAAACCGGGCCTGAGCCAGTCACTCAATGGGTAGCCAAGCAGGTCTTCGGCATGGGGTGAAACGTAGCTGTAGGTGAAGTCGTTGGCATCGGCTTCCCAGGCGATGGCTGACAGGCTCTCGACCAGGCCGCGGTAGTGGTACTCGCTGCTGCGCAGTTCTTGCTCAAGGGCGATGCGCCGGGAAATTTCCGAGCTGAGCCGGCGGTTGATGCGAATGACCACTGCCAGCACAGCCATCAGCAGCAGCACCGTTGGCAGGCCATACACCAGCAGGTCGGACCAGAACATCCGCTGGTCGACCACATTGCCCACCCAGTGTTGCTGGATCTGGCTGATTTCGCTGCTGCTCATGTCGGCCATCACTTTGTCGAGGATGCCGACCAGCACGCTCTTGTCGCGGGGAACGGCCATCGCCAACTGGTAGCGGTAGGGCGTTTCGCCGCTGACGTAGAGGCCGTCGAGCTTGAGTTGGCGCAGGCTCCAGATACTGGAAGCGAGGTCGCCGACCACGGCATCCACTTGGTCGGTGGCCAGGGCTTGCAGCGTGGAGCTGACGTTTGGCAGGGCAACCAGGTTGAGGTCCGGGTGGTGGGTACGCAGCAACTCGTGCGGGGCGTAGTTCTCGACCACGGCAATTTTCAGGCCGTACAGGTCAGCCAGCTTGCGCGGTTGTGCGCCGCCTTTGTGCGCGAGGATCACAATGGGGAAGTCGAGGTACGGGCGAGTGAAAGCCAGGAAGCCCTGGCGTTCGGGGGTGGACATGATGCCGGGCAGCAGGTCGATACGGCTTTCCCGCGCCTGCGCCAGCACCTCGGTCCAGCTGCTGGGTTCGACCGGTTTGAACGTCACGCCCAGGCGCTGCTGGATCATGGCGATGTAGTCGGCGGCCAATCCCTGGTACCGGCCCTCCTGGTCGCGAAACTCGAACGGTGGCCAAGAGGCGTCTACGCCAAGTTTCAGCTGCGGGTGGGCAGCCAGCCAGGCGTTCTCCTCATCTGTCAGGGTCAGGGCGCCGGCCGTTGTGTTCCACAAAATCAGGATCAGCAACAGAATGGCCGGCTTCAAGGACATGGCAGCCTCGCACTCAGGTGGTCTGAAGTCGAGTGTAGACGGGCATTGCCGCAGGTGTGCAACGGAAGGCGGGCTTTATGTCACGGGCCACTAAAGAAAAACCCCGGCCTGGGCCGGGGTTTTGTCATCACTCGTCGAGGAAGGAGCGCAGGTGCTCGCTGCGAGTCGGGTGGCGCAGCTTGCGCAACGCCTTCGCTTCGATCTGACGGATCCGCTCACGCGTTACGTCAAACTGCTTGCCCACCTCTTCGAGGGTGTGGTCGGTGTTCATGTCGATACCGAAACGCATGCGCAGCACCTTGGCTTCACGTGCGGTCAGGCCCGAGAGCACGTCACGGGTGGCTTCCTTGAGGCTTTCGACCGTGGCCACGTCGATCGGGGACTGCATGGTCGAGTCCTCGATGAAGTCGCCCAGGTGCGAATCTTCGTCGTCACCGATCGGGGTTTCCATGGAGATCGGCTCTTTGGCGATCTTCAATACCTTGCGGATTTTGTCCTCAGGCATTTCCATGCGCTCGCCCAGCTCTTCCGGAGTCGGTTCGCGACCCATTTCCTGCAGCATCTGGCGGGAAATACGGTTGAGCTTGTTGATCGTCTCGATCATGTGCACCGGAATGCGGATGGTGCGTGCCTGGTCGGCGATCGAACGGGTGATCGCCTGACGGATCCACCAGGTGGCATAGGTCGAGAACTTGTAGCCGCGACGGTATTCGAACTTGTCCACCGCTTTCATCAGACCGATGTTGCCTTCCTGGATCAGGTCGAGGAACTGCAGGCCACGGTTGGTGTACTTCTTAGCGATGGAAATCACCAGACGCAGGTTCGCCTCGACCATTTCTTTCTTGGCGCGGCGGGCCTTGGCTTCACCGATCGACATGCGACGGTTGATTTCCTTGATCTCGGCAACGGTCAGGCCGGTTTCGGTCTCAAGGTCGATCAGCTTCTGCTGGCAAGCGACGATGGCAGCGTTCTTTTCACCCAGGGCGGCAGCCCACTTGGTGTTGCGCTTGGCCAGGTCACCGCTCCAGGTCTGGTCGGTTTCGTTGCTTGGGAACATGCGCAGGAAGTCGGCTCGCGGCATGCGGGCGTCACGTACGCAGAGCTGCATGATGGCGCGTTCTTGCTGCCGCAGACGGTTCAGGGCATCACGTACACGCTCGACCAGTACCTCGAACTGCTTTGGTACCAGCTTGATCGGCATGAACAGGTCAGCCAGGGCCTGCAGGGCCTCGATGCTTTCCTTGTGGTTGCGACCATTTTTCTTCAGGACCTTGGAGGTTGCCTGAAGCTGATCGGATACCGCACCGAAGCGTTGGGCTGCGACTACCGGATCCGGGCCGCTCTCGGCCTCTTCCTCGTCGTCACCGCTTTCGGATTCTTCTTCGTCGTCGTCGGACTCTTCCTTCGCCGCAGCGGCCTTAGCACCTGGGATCGGCACTTCTTCGGTTGGCGCGGCAATGTTGTCGTCAGGGTCGATGTAACCGCTGAGAACGTCCGACAGGCGGCCACCCTCGGTGGTGACGCGGTCATATTCGCCGAGAATGTAGTCGACAGTGCCCGGGAAGTGGGCGATAGCGCCCATGACTTCACGAATGCCTTCCTCGATACGCTTGGCGATTTCGATCTCGCCTTCGCGGGTCAGCAGCTCGACAGTACCCATTTCGCGCATGTACATGCGCACCGGGTCGGTCGTGCGGCCGATATCGGTTTCAACTGCCGCCAATGCAGCAGCGGCTTCTTCGGCCGCGGCTTCATCGGTGTCGGCTTCCGCCAACAGAAGGGCATCCGCATCCGGAGCACTCTCGAATACGTTGATCCCCATGTCGTTGATCATGCGGATGATGTCTTCCACCTGTTCCGGATCTGAAATATCCTCAGGCAGGTGGTCGTTGACCTCCGCGTAAGTCAGGTAGCCCTGCTCACGACCGCGGGTGATCAACTCTTTGATACGAGACTGCTGTTGCGCTTTTCCGGACATAACACCCTATCCACTGAAGGTCTTGGCGGGCAAAAAACAAGCCGAGGATTATACCCGAGCATGGGCCTCACGCGCCAGATGAGGTCGGCGTTTGTGCGGGAACATTTCGGCTCAGCAGGGCGAGGAGCTGGGTTTTTTCCTCGCTGGTCAATTCGCTTTGACGTGATTTCCTGAGCAGTTGTTCCAGGCTGCGCTCGCGTTGGCGGGCGGACAAGCTAGTTATAGTGTCGAAAAACTGTTGTTCAAGGTTGTCGGCCACGATAAGCCATTCCTTTTCCGCCAGGGCGCGTAGCAGGCGGCCCTGTTCGGTGCCATGCCAACGTGCGATCAACTGCATTGAGCTTAGCCCAGGATTTTTCTGCGCGGCTTCGATCAATGCCACCAGCAGCTGGCTGTACAGGTGTTCTTCGTCGGCGAAGTGGCTGGCATCTTCCACCTTGCCGGCCAGCAGTGGGTGGTGCAGCAGGGTGCGCAGGGCGGCCAGCGTGGGCGGCTCGACCGGCGCTGGCACGCGGGGAGGCGCTTCGTCGCGTTGCTGCCAGGGCTTGCCGCCCTTGCGGTTCTTGTCCCAGGGTTTGTCGCTCCACGGCTTCTTGCTGCCCCCCTTGTTGGGCTTCCATGCCTGCTCCTGATGAACGGGGGCATAGTCGTGCTGCGGCATGTCGCCGTAGTCGGGGGTGTAGCTGGCCATGGCGTCGTAATCGTAGCCAGGGTCGTAGTCCGGCATGCTGCTGGTCGCCGGCGCTTGTTGCGCCAGCTGCTCGACCTGCTGCGGGTCGAGGCCGGTGATTTCCTTCAGGCGGTTGCGCATCAGCTGACGCAGGTTGGCGCCGGGGATCTTTTCGATCAACGGTGCGGCCAAGGTCGCCATATGCGCCTTGCCTTCCAGCGAGCGCGGGTCGGCTTCTACGCCAAGTTGCTCGAAGAAGTAGTCGGCCAGCGGTTGGGAATGCTGGTTGATACGGGCCATGAAGGCGTCGGTACCTTCGGCGCGCACCAGGCTGTCCGGGTCTTCGCCTTCGGGCAGGAACAGGAAGCGCGCGCGACGGCCGTCCTGCAGGTTCGACAATGTCGATTCCAGTGCGCGCCAGGCGGCCTTGCGCCCGGCCTGGTCGCCGTCAAAACAGAACAGCACGCTGGGCACCACGCGGAACAGGCGCTTGAGGTGCTCTTCGCTGGTGGCGGTGCCAAGGGTGGCCACGGCATTGCGCAGGCCTTGCTGGGCCAGGGCAATGACGTCCATGTAGCCCTCGACGACGATGATCTCGTCGAGGTTGCGGTTGTGCTTGCGCGCCTCGTACAGCCCGTACAGCTCCTGCCCCTTGTGGAAAACCGGGGTTTCCGGGGAGTTCAGGTACTTGGGCTTGTCGTCGCCGAGCACCCGGCCACCGAAGGCGATGATGCGCCCGCGGCTGTCACGTATCGGGAACATCACCCGGTCGCGGAAGCGGTCGTAGCGCTTGCCGCTCTCGGCGTTCTCGATCAGCAGGCCGGCATCGATCATCACCTTCTGCTGCAGGGTGTCGGCACCCAGGTGCTTGAGCAGGTTGTCCCAGCCGGGCGGGGCAAAGCCCAGGCCGAAGTCGCGGGCAATTTCCCCGGACAGGCCGCGGCCCTTGAGGTAGTCCACCGCTGCCTTGCGGGACGGGTGGCTGCGCAGGGCCTGGCGGTAGAACTCCGAGGCGGCGTCCAGTAGCGGGTACAGTGGCGAGTCAGTGGGCTGGCGCGGCTTCTGGTCGCGGCGGCCTTGCTCGCGGGGCACTTCCATGCCGGCGGCGCGGGCCAGTTCCTCGACGGCCTGGGGGAAGTCCAGGTTGTCGTGGTCCATGACAAAGCCCAAGGCGTTGCCACCGGCGCCACAGCCGAAGCAGTAGTAGAACTGCTTGTCGGGGCTGACCGTGAAGGACGGGGTTTTTTCTTTGTGGAACGGGCAGCAGGCCGAGTAGTTCTTGCCGGTTTTTTTCAGCTGGACGCGCGAACTCACCACGTCGACGATGTCGAGGCGGTTGATCAGGTCGTCAATGAAACTCTGGGGAATCAGCCCGGCCATGGCAGTCTCGTTATCTGGCAACTGGCAAGTCTAATCGCTCACGCGCCGAAGGGGGCGAGTGCTGCTTGGGGAAGTGCGAGGGAATGTGTGCTCGTCGCCAGCCCTTAAGGGCTCGTCAGTCGGACGTGCACGTCTGGTCATACAGCAAGGAGGACCAGCTCTGACGTTTCAGGCAGGTTGCCCATGATGCAGTTCGCATGAAGCTTGTGCAGGGCCTTGAGCTAGCTGCTCAAGTTTGAAACGACCACTGCCATCGCCCGGGGGTTAGCCGGGCAGGGCAGAAGCTTTGCGTTGAACGCCTGTATTAGTACAGACGAACGGCGCGGCGCTGTTCGCGCTGAACTTTCTTGGCGTGACGCTTAACAGCAGCAGCTGCTTTGCGCTTACGCTCTGCGGTCGGCTTCTCGTAAAACTCGCGGCTACGAACTTCAGCCAGTACACCGGCTTTTTCGCAGGAGCGCTTGAAACGACGCAGAGCTACGTCGAAGGGTTCGTTCTCTTTAACTTTGACGGCTGGCATCCAGGGCTACCTTAATTCATTACCGGGGTAGACGTGCTCCTGGCAAAACAAAGGTGTGCTGGAGAACGTCGGTTTTCAAGGGTTGCGGATGTTAACCCTTAGCAAGCCGGAATGCAAAGCCTCTGATCGAAAACCGCTGGTCGGCACCCGACACGGGGACTATCATGCGCGGCTTCGAATTCAGCCCCCACAAGGGACGAGCCCATGCTAGTACTGGGATTGGAAACATCCTGCGACGAAACCGGCGTCGCATTATACGACAGTGAACGCGGTTTGTTGGCCGACGCACTGTTCAGCCAGATCGACCTGCACCGCGTCTTCGGCGGCGTGGTGCCCGAGCTTGCCTCGCGTGATCACGTCAAGCGCATGCTGCCGCTCATCCGCCAGGTGCTGGACGAGGCAGGTTGCGTTGCCACCGAAATCGACGCCATCGCCTACACCGCAGGCCCCGGCCTGGTCGGCGCCTTGCTGGTGGGCGCTTCCTGCGCCCAGGCGCTGGCCTTTGCCTGGGACATCCCGGCGATCGGTGTGCACCACATGGAGGGTCACCTGCTGGCACCCATGCTGGAAGAAAACCCGCCAGAGTTTCCGTTCGTCGCTTTGTTGGTTTCCGGTGGACATACCCAGCTGGTTCGGGTCGATGGCATCGGTCAGTACGAACTGTTGGGCGAAAGCCTGGACGATGCTGCCGGTGAAGCGTTCGACAAGACCGCCAAGCTGATCGGCCTCAATTATCCTGGTGGTCCGGAAATCGCGCGTCTGGCCGAGCAAGGTGTGCCTGGGCGCTTCGTGTTCCCGCGGCCAATGACCGATCGGCCAGGCCTGGAATTCAGCTTCAGTGGCCTCAAGACCTTCGCCCTGAACACCTGGCAGCAATGCAAGAATGCTGGCGACGACAGTGAGCAAACCCGTTGCGACCTGTCCCTGGCATTCCAGCAGGCGGTGGTGGAGACTTTGACCATCAAGTGCAAGCGGGCGCTCAAGCAGACCGGCCTCAAGCGGCTGGTCATCGCGGGTGGCGTGAGTGCCAACAAGGCCCTGCGCGCGTCCCTGGAGGACATGCTCGGTAGCATCAAGGGCAACGTGTACTACGCGCGTCCGCAATTCTGTACCGACAATGGTGCGATGATCGCCTACGCCGGTTGCCAGCGCCTGCTGGCGGGGCAGCAGCAAGACCTGGCGATCAGCGTGCAGGCACGCTGGCCGATGGAGCAGTTGCCGCCGCTGTAAGGCAGCGCGTCGAAGGTTCAGAAGTGCCGTTCGCGCCCTGCAAACAAGTCGCGCAGGTTGTTGCGGTGGCGCCACACGATCATCACTGTCAGTACGCTGATCGGTAGCAGGGCTTCGGGCTCGCGCCAGGCCAGCAATGGCAAGGTGAGTGGCGTGGCAATCAGCGCGGCCAGTGAGCTGGTGCGCGTGAGGTAGAAGGTCAGCAGCCAGGCGCCGATGGCCAGCAGCGCGGCCGGAAAGTACAGGGCCATGAGCATGCCGGCAGCCGTCGCCACGCCCTTGCCGCCCTTGAAACGGAAGTACAGGGGGAACAGGTGGCCCAGCACTGCGCATATGCCCACCCAGGCCTGCGCGTGCAGGTCCAGCCCGGCAGCGCGGGCGAGCAATACAGGCAAAAGGCCCTTGCACAGGTCGCCAAGCAGGGTCAGGATCGCCAGTTTACGGCCTGCCAGGCGTAGCATGTTGGTGGCGCCGGCATTGCCTGAGCCGCCGGAACGCGGGTCCGGGCTGCCCGAGAGGCGGCTGAGAACAATGGCGAAGGACAGCGAGCCGAGCAGGTAGGCGAGCAACGCCAGTAACCAAAACATGCTAACTATTCCGGGCGAGGACGCCCTGATTCTAACGGCGCCAGTCGCCCTTGTCGTGCTGTGGAGAGAAGTGCTTGGACAGAGTGTTCATCGAAGGCCTGGAAGTCGATACCGTCATCGGTGCCTATGACTGGGAGCGGGATATTCGCCAGTGCTTGCGCCTGGACCTGAGCTTTGCCTGGGACAACCGCCCGGCCGCCGCCGGAGACGACCTGAACCTGGCGCTGGATTACGCCAGTGTGTCGGCGCGCATCCAGGCGTTTGCCGAACAGGCCCGTTTCGAGCTGGTTGAGACATTTGCCGAGCGCCTGGTGGCAACCCTGATGGACGAGTTCCACATCCCCTGGGTGCGCTTGAAGCTGACCAAGCCGGGCGCGGTGCCGGCGGCCCGTGGTGGTGTTGGCGTGGAGATCGAGCGCGGATGTCTCTGAGCACGGTTTACCTGGGCCTGGGCAGCAACATCGACCGTGAGGCGCATTTGTGCGCCGGGCTCGATGCGTTGGCTGGCATCCTGACTGACATGCGCTGTTCGCCGGCCTTCGAAAGCCAGGCGGTGGGCATCAAGAGCGGGCCGTTCATCAACTTCGTGGTGACGGGGCAAACCGCGTTGCCGTTGATCGAGCTGGACCGCCGGCTGAAGTTCATCGAGGCCGACAATGGCCGCTATGCACCGGACCGCAAAGGGTTGCCGCTGGATATCGACGTGCTGATGTATGACGATTTGCACGGTACCTTCGATGGGCTGGTATTGCCCCGGGCCGAGATTCTGAAGAACGCTTTTGTGCTGTGGCCGCTGTCGTTGCTGGCGCCCGACCTGGTGCATCCGGGTGTGGGCAAGTGCATGGCGCAGCTGTGGCAGGAAGCGCAGATCGATCAGGTACTGGCCCCCGTGGCCTTTGAGTGGCGCGGGTTGCAGTTGACGCCCGCTTGAGCCTGTATCGGCCTCTTCGCGGGTAAACCCGCTCCTACGACGGGCTGAGCCCAACCTCTGATGTGTGCCCCCTGTAGGAGCGGGTTTACCCGCGAAGAGGCCGGTAGGTCTAACCGCGCTGGTAAGCCTCGAGCGCTTTCAGCCGTTCACCTTTGAGTGCTTCGCCCAGTGCCTGACCGGTCAGCCCGGCTTGCACCAACGGCTTCACATCCACCGCTCGCGCCGCCGCTGCTGCGCCTCGCAGGTAATCGGCCTGTGGGTAACCCTGCTCGCCATCGCCCCGCGCCGCCATCTCGCAAACGGTCAAAAAATCCTCAAATCGCTGCGGCCGTCGGTAAACATCGAATTTCTGCAACAGCTCCAGCAGTGCCGTGGCAGGCAGTTCGAGCGCCTGATTACCCTGCGCCAGGCATTCCCCGGTCAGCATGGCCAGTTCCTGGCACTCTCGCGGTGCCTTCAGGCGCTGGTTGACGGCTTTGATCGATGTCGGTGGCAACCCCCGCAACAGGCAGGCCCAGCGCACGTTCAGCGGTTGTTCGTGCGCCGCCGCCTGCTCCAGCGCCGCCAATGTCCGGGAGCCGTCATCGAGCTCAGGCAGCAGCTCCTGCAGGGCCCCACACGCGCTCAGCACCTTGAAGAATACCTGCGGTTGCACTTCCATCAGCGCGCGCTCGATTTCCTTCCAGCTGCGCTCGGCAGTGAGTGCCTGCAGTTCGCCTGAGGCGCTGATCTGGCGCATCAGCGCCAAGGTTTCATCGGCAACCCGGAACCCCAGTGGTGCGTAACGGGCAGCAAAGCGTGCAACGCGCAGCACCCGCAAAGGATCTTCGGCGAATGCCGGGGAAACATGGCGTAGCAGGCGTTGATCCAGATCGTTCTTGCCTTGGTAGGGGTCGTAGACTGTGCCCGCCTCATCCTCGGCCATCGCATTGATGGTGAGGTCGCGGCGGATCAGGTCTTCTTCCAGGGTAACGTCGGGGCTGGCGTGAAAAGTGAACCCGCCGTAGCCTCGCCCACTCTTGCGCTCGGTGCGCGCCAGGGCGTATTCCTCACCGGTTTTCGGGTGCAGGAACACCGGGAAATCGGCTCCCACCGGCCGATAGCCATTTGCTAGCATTTCTTCGACGGTGGCGCCCACCACCAGCCAGTCGATATCGCTGACAGGGCGGCCGAGCAAACGGTCGCGCACGGCGCCGCCAACTTTGTAGATGTGCATGTGCAGCTCTCCATAACTGCCGACAGGATAACCCGTCGGCAGGCATGGGGTTGCATCAGAGGTGGTGGATAACAGCCAGGTCCATGCGGCCGTAGTCGGCGCTTTCGCTATGTTCGCCGCGTGGCGGCATGTGGTGAGTACTCATCACTTGCTCGCCTTGCACGGTCTCCAGGTGGATATCGAAGCCCCACAGGCGATGCAGGTGCTTGAGCACTTCGTCGGTCGAGTCGCCCAGCGGTTTGCGGTTGTGTTGCTGGTGTCGCAGGGTCAGCGAGCGGTCTCCGCGGCGGTCGACGCTCCAGATCTGAACGTTCGGTTCACGGTTGCCCAGGTTGTACTGCGCTGCCAGCTGCTCCCGAATCACCCGGTAGCCGGCCTCATCATGGATGGCGGGCACCAGCAGGTCGTCGCGCTGGTCGTCATCGAGGATGCTGAACAGCTTGAGGTCGCGCATCACCTTGGGCGACAGGTACTGCAGGATGAAGCTCTCGTCCTTGAAGCTGCTCATGGCGAACTTGATGGTAGAAAGCCAGTCGCTGCCGGCAATTTCGGGGAACCAGTGGCGATCTTCCTCGGTGGGGTTTTCGCACATGCGGCGGATGTCGGTGTACATCGCAAAGCCCAGTGCGTAGGGGTTGATGCCGCTGTAGTACGGGCTGTCGAAGCCGGGCTGGAACACCACGCTGGTGTGCGACTGCAAGAACTCCATCATGAAGCCTTCGGTAATCAGCCCTTCGTCGTACAGGTCGTTCATCAGGGTGTAGTGCCAGAAGGTTGCCCAACCCTCGTTCATGACCTGGGTCTGGCGCTGCGGGTAGAAGTACTGGGCGATCTTGCGCACGATGCGCACTACTTCACGCTGCCAGGGTTCGAGCAGTGGGGCGTTCTTCTCGATGAAATACAGGATGTTTTCCTGCGGTTCGGCGGGGAAGCGCCCCTCATCGCGGTCGTTACCCTTTTCGGCGTTTTTCGGAATTGTCCGCCAAAGGTCGTTGATCTGACGCTGAAGATGCTCTTCGCGCTCCTGTTGCCGGCGCCGCTCTTCTTCCGCAGAAATAGGGTAAGGCCGCTTGTAGCGGTCGACACCGTAGTTCATCAGGGCATGGCAGGAGTCGATCAAGTCCTCCACAGCATCGATGCCGTGGCGCTCTTCGCACTGGGCGATGTACTGCTTGGCGAACACCAGGTAGTCGATGATCGAACTGGCGTCAGTCCAGGTACGGAACAGGTAATTGCCTTTGAAAAAACTGTTATGGCCGTAGCAGGCGTGCGCAATCACCAGTGCCTGCATGCACATGGTGTTTTCTTCCATCAGGTAGGCGATACAAGGGTCGGAGTTGATTACGATCTCGTAGGCCAGGCCCATCTGGCCGCGGCTGTAGGACTTTTCCGTACTGAGGAACTGCTTGCCGTAGGACCAGTGGTGGTAGCCCAGCGGCATGCCGACCGAGGCGTAGGCGTCCATCATCTGTTCGGCAGTGATGACCTCGATCTGGTTGGGGTAGGTGTCCAGGGCGTAACGCTCGGCCAAGCGGCTGATTTCCCGGTCGTAGGTCTGGATCAGCTCGAACGTCCACTCGGACCCAGTGGAAATGGGTTGGCGTCTCTGTGCTCTGGCGGTCATGTGGCTAACCTGCGCTGGAAGAGTTCACGGAAGACCGGGTAGATATCGCCGGCCGATACCAACTGCTGCTGGGCGAACGTGTCGGGGAAAGCATCTCCGATACGCTCGTATTCATACCACAGCGCCTGGTGTTCACGGGGGGTGATCTCAACGTAAGTGTAGTACTGCACATGCGGCATGATCTGTTTGGAGAGGATGTCGCGGCAGATGGGTGAGTCGTCGTTCCAGTTGTCGCCATCAGAAGCCTGCGCGGCATAGATGTTCCAGTCGCTGGCCGGGTAACGCTCGGCCATGATCTCCTGCATCAGCTTTAGGGCACTGGAGACGATGGTGCCGCCGGTTTCCCGCGAGTAGAAGAACTCTTCTTCATCGACTTCCCGGGCACTGGTGTGGTGGCGAATGAACACGACTTCGATGCGCTCGTAGTTACGCTTGAGGAACAGGTACAGCAGGATGAAGAAGCGCTTTGCGATGTCCTTGGTGGCTTGGGTCATCGAACCGGATACGTCCATCAGGCAGAACATCACTGCCTTCGAGCTGGGGTTGGGTTGCTTGACCAGCAGGTTGTACTTGAGGTCGAAGGTGTCGAGGAAGGGCAGGCGGTTGATACGTGCCTTCAGGCGCTCGATTTCCTGTTCGACTTCCTGGATATCGGTGAAATTGTCCGGCTCTTCGACCCGCAGGCGATCGAGTTCCTTTTGTGCTTCGCGCAGCAGGGCGCGGCTGCTGCCGGTCAGGGCGATACGCCGGGCATGGGCCGAGCGCAGGGTGCGCACGATATTGATGCGTGACGGGTTGCCTTCGTTGGCGATGCCGGCGCGAACAGTCTTGAAGGTGTCGGCGCCAGTCAGGTGACGTTTGACCAGGTTGGGTAGCTCAAGGTCTTCGAACATGAATTCGAGAAATTCTTCCTGGGTGATCTGGAAGACGAACTCGTCCATGCCCTCGCCGGAATTGCCGGCCTTGCCGCGACCGCCGCCACCTCCACCGCCTTGTGGCCGTGGGATGTGTTCACCGGCAGTGAATTCTTTGTTGCCAGGATGCACGATGGTCTGTTTGCCCCCACGACCATGATGCAAGACCGGTTCGTCGATGTCGCGCCCGGGAATACTGATCTGCTCGCCATGTTCCATATCCATGATGGAACGGCGGCTCACCGCCTCTTCGACGGCCTTCTTGATATGTTCGCGGTACCGCCGCAGGAAGCGCTGGCGGTTGACCGTGCTCTTGTTCTTGCCGTTCAGGCGTCGGTCTATAACGTAGCTCATGGTCCCTCCGGTGACTGGATGCAGCTGCAACCCACAAGCTGCAAGCCACAAGCTTCAAGCTGCAAGAAAGAGCAGCCACCGCCGCTGCAAGCTGTGACGCGGGCAGCAATGCCAACGCCAGGCAGCTTGCAGCTTTCGGCTCGTAGCTTGCCGCTTTATTGCGATTTCCTGACCCGCAGGTACCATTCCGACAGCAGGCGCACCTGTTTGTCGGTATAGCCACGCTCCACCATCCGGGTGACGAAGTCGTTGTGTTTCTTCTGGTCCTCTTTGCTGGCCTTGGCGTTGAAGCTGATGACCGGCAGCAGGTCTTCGGTGTTGGAGAACATTTTCTTCTCGATCACGACCCGCAGCTTTTCATAGCTCAGCCAGCTTGGATTCTTGCCATTGTTGTTGGCGCGTGCGCGCAGTACGAAGTTGACGATCTCGTTGCGGAAGTCTTTCGGGTTGCTGATGCCAGCCGGTTTCTCGATCTTCTCCAGTTCCTCGTTGAGCGCAATGCGGTTGAGAATTTCGCCGGTTTCCGGGTCGCGGTATTCCTGATCCTGGATCCAGAAATCTGCATACAGCACGTAGCGGTCGAAGATGTTCTGGCCGTATTCGCTGTAGGACTCCAAGTAGGCAGTCTGGATTTCCTTGCCGATAAACTCGATGTAGCGAGGTGCCAGGTATTCCTTCAGGTAGCGCAGATAGCGTTCGCGCACTTCAGCCGGGAATTGCTCCTGTTCGATCTGCTGTTCGAGGACATAGAGCAGGTGCACCGGGTTGGCGGCAATTTCGTGTGGGTCGAAGTTGAACACCTTGGACAGGATCTTGAAGGCGAAGCGAGTCGACAGGCCGTTCATGCCTTCGTCGACACCCGCAGAGTCCCGGTATTCCTGGATCGACTTGGCCTTTGGATCGGTGTCCTTGAGGTTTTCCCCGTCGTAAACGCGCATCTTGGAATAGATATTGGAGTTCTCGGGCTCTTTCAGGCGCGAAAGCACTGTGAACTGAGCCAGCATCTTGAGCGTATCTGGCGCACAGTGGGCCTTGGACAGCGAGCTGTTGACCAGCAGTTTGTCGTAGATCTTGATTTCATCGCTGACCCGCAGGCAGTACGGCACCTTGACGATATAGATCCTGTCGATGAACGCTTCGTTGTTCTTGTTGTTACGGAAGGTGTGCCACTCCGATTCGTTGGAGTGCGCCAGCAGAATGCCGGTATAGGGGATCGCCCCAAGGCCTTCGGTACTGTTGTAGTTGCCTTCCTGGGTGGCGGTGAGCAAGGGGTGCAGGACCTTGATCGGCGCCTTGAACATTTCGACGAATTCCATCAGGCCCTGGTTGGCCCGGCAAAGCGCGCCCGAGTAGCTATAGGCGTCGGCGTCGTTCTGTGGGTATTCCTCAAGTTTGCGGATATCGACCTTGCCGACCAGGGCCGAGATGTCCTGGTTGTTTTCATCGCCGGGTTCGGTCTTGGCAATGGCGATCTGGTTAAGAATCGACGGGTACAGCTTCACCACCTTGAACTTGGAGATGTCACCGCCAAACTCCTGCAGGCGCTTGGTGGCCCAAGGCGACATGATGGTGTTGAGGTAGCGCCGTGGGATGCCGAACTCTTCCTCGAGAATGGCCCCATCTTCGGTGGCATTGAACAAGCCCAGAGGTGACTCGAATACCGGCGAGCCCTTGATCGCGTAGAAGGGCACCTTTTCCATCAGCTGCTTGAGTTTTTCCGCCAGCGAGGACTTGCCGCCGCCTACCGGGCCCAGCAGATAGAGGATCTGTTTCTTCTCTTCCAGGCCTTGGGCGGCGTGGCGGAAGTACGACACGATCTGGTCGATGCACTCTTCCATGCCATGGAAGTCGGCAAAGGCCGGATAGCGGCGGATAACCTTGTTGGAGAAGATGCGCGACAGCCTGGAGTTGGTAGAGGTGTCGATCAGCTCTGGCTCACCGATGGCCAGCAACAGCCGTTCGGCCGCCGATGCGTAGGCACTGCGATCCTCTTTGCACAGCTCGAGGTACTCCTGCAGCGAGAGTTCTTCCTGGCGCGTAGACTCGAAACGTTGTTGGAAGTGGCTAAAAATACTCATGACGTCACCTCGCTCGATACGTGGAGACGACGCCGGATCAGTCAGCTGATGCTGGCATGCAACCGGGTTGGCCGATTGCTGTATACCCCCCAGAACACCCTGTAACGCTACCGATGACCCGCACGCCGGTGTACCGGCTCTCCCCTTTTTGGATGGCCTGAGCTTAAGCGTAGTTGGTTATCTGCAAGGTAAAGGGGTGAGAAAGGCAGAAGTTACGAACGACCGTTCGTCAGATAAGCCGCAAGCCCGCGCGGCGCACGGGCTGCAGGGGAAAATAAAAAATTATTCAGCGTTGCCCTGGGCGGTCTCGGCCGGGTAGGTCGCGCGCCACAGTTCGAAGCCGCCGTCCACGCTGTACACGTCGGAGAAACCCTGGCCTACCAGGTAGGCGGCGGCACTTTGGCTGGAATTGCCGTGATAGCAGACCACCAGGGTTGGCGCGTCGAGGTCGGCGTTGCGGATGAAATCAGCGACCGAGTGGTTATCCAGGTGCCGGGCGCCGGTGATGTGGCCGGCGGCGAAGGCCTGCGGGTCGCGAATGTCGACGACGACCGCACCTTCTTTCTTGCGAAGCTCCAAGGCCTGCTCAGGAGGGATGCGCTTGAATTCGCTCATGGGTACTACTTCCTTCAGGTGTGGTCGTTGAGTGTAGTGGGTTGTGCCGGCTGGCGCAGGGTGCCGTCGTCGGCGCAATCGCAGCGGTGGTATTCGCCGCTGTCGACGTTGTACAGGGTCATGGCGCCACCCCATACGCAGCCAGTGTCCAGGGCGATGATGTCGGGCTCGGTGACCTCACCCTGCAGAGCGGCCCAATGGCCAAAGATGATCTTCACGTGGCGTGAGCGGCGGTCCTTGTGCGCGTACCAGGCTTTGTAGCCTTTGGGCGCGCTACCCAGGCCTTCCTTGCTCTTGAGGTCGAGTTTGCCATCGGCCGTGCAGAAGCGCATGCGGGTGAAGTAGTTGGTGATGACCCGCAGGCGTTCGACGCCGGCGAGGTTCTTGCTCCACTTGTTCGGCTCGTTGCCATACATGCCGTCGAGGTACAGCTGCAGGCGGGTGTCGTCACGCAGCACTTCCTCGACCTCGGCGGCGAGTTCCAGGGCTTTGCCAAGGGTCCATTGTGGCGGTATGCCGGCGTGAACCAGGGCGATGCCGCGGGGCTCGTCGTAATGCAGCAGCTTTTGCTGGCGCAGCCAGTCGAACAGTTGGTCGGCGTCCGGCGCTTCGATGATCTCGCGCAGTGTGTCGCTTTTCTTGAGGCGCTCGACGTTGTGCCAGGCGGCCAGCAGGTGCAGGTCATGGTTGCCCAGCACGCAGACCAGTGAATGACGAATCGAGTACAGGAAGCGCAGGGTTTCCAGTGACTCGGGGCCGCGGTTGACCAGGTCGCCGACCAGCCACAGGCGGTCGACGGCGGGGTTGAAACTGACGCGATCGAGCAGGCATTTGAGCGGCTGCAGGCAGCCCTGCAGGTCACCGACGGCGTAGGTGGCCATCAGTGCAGCGCTCCGGGCACTGCCAGCCGGAAGGGGGCAATCTCGGCGTCGAAGCGCTTACCGTCCTCGGCGAACATCTGGTAGCTGCCCTGCATGGTGCCAACGCGGGTGCTGATGACGGCACCACTGCTGTAAGTGTGGCTCTGGCCAGGGTCGATGTTGGGTTGCTGGCCGACCACGCCGGCGCCGCGTACTTCCTCTACCTCGCCGTCACCGTTGGTGATCAGCCAGTGGCGCGACAGCAACTTGGCACTGAGCGAGCCGTTGTTCTGCACGGTAATGGTGTAGGCGAAAGCGAAGCGACTGTTTTCGGGGTCGGATTGTTCTTTCAGGTAGCGGGTCACGACGCTGACGTCGATTTGATAGCGGGGGTCGGACATGCAAGGGCCTTGGGCGAACTGACGCAATAATGCAGTCTAGGCCATTGGGAGGGGGGAGGGCCAGCGGTGATCGGGCTTGGGGGGGTGTTGTCTGTGCCGGCCTCTTCGCGGGTAAACCCGCTCCTACAAGGGGTCGCACAGGATTTGAGGGTTGTGCGATCCCTTGTGGCCCGCGAAGAGGCCGGTACGGGCTAAATCAGGCTTGTTGCTGATCCGCCAGCTGGTCAGCCAGGCGCACGAAGGCTGCCAGGTCGAGCTGTTCAGGGCGCAGGCTGCCATCAACGCCGGCAGCCTCGATGGCGGCGCTGTCCAGCAGGCCTTTCATGGTGTTGCGCAGGGTCTTGCGGCGCTGGTTGAACGCTTCGCGAACGACACGCTCCAGCAGCAGGTGGTCCTTGGCCGGGAACGGCAGCACTTCGTGCGGCACCAGGCGGACGATTGCCGAATCCACTTTCGGAGGTGGGTTGAAGGCACCAGGGCCGACATTGAACAGGTGCTCCACGCGGCAGTGGTACTGCACCATGATCGACAAGCGCCCCCAGTCACCGCCGCCAGGGCCGGCGGCCATGCGCTCGACCACTTCCTTCTGCAGCATGAAATGCATGTCGCGGATCAGCCCGGCGTGGCTGAGCAGGTGGAAGATCAGCGGGGTGGAGATATTGTAGGGCAGGTTGCCAACCACCTTGAGGCTGCGCGGCGGCACACCCAACTGGTTGAAGTCGAACTTCAGGGCATCGCCCTGGTGCAGGCGGAAGTTGCTGCGATCGGCGAACTTGTGCTGCAGGATCGGCACCAGGTCTTTGTCCAGCTCCACCACGTCCAGCTGTGCGCCACTGCCCAGCAGGCCTTCGGTCAGGGCGCCCTGGCCCGGGCCGATTTCCAGCAGGTGTTCGCCGGCCTTGGCGTTGATGGCACGCAGGATGCGGTCGATGATACCGGCGTCGTGCAGGAAGTTCTGGCCGAAGCGCTTGCGCGCCCGGTGTTGGTATTGCTCGTTCATGGTCGGTTCTCGGCCATCTGGTAGGCGGTTTCCAGTGCGACGCGCAGGCTGCCGGTGTCGACTTTGCCAGTGCCGGCCAGGTCCAGGGCGGTGCCGTGGTCAACCGACGTGCGGATGATCGGCAGGCCCAGGGTCACGTTCACTGCTGCGCCGAAGCCTTTGTACTTGAGTACGGGAAGGCCCTGGTCGTGGTACATCGCCAGCACCGCATCGCAGTGCTCCAGATATTTGGGGGTAAACAGGGTATCGGCCGGCAGCGGCCCGCGCAGGTCCATGCCTTCGGTGCGCAGGCGGGCCAGGGTCGGCTCGATGATGTCGATTTCTTCGCGGCCCAGGTGGCCGCCCTCGCCCGCATGCGGGTTGAGGCCGCACACGAGGATACGCGGGTTGGCAATGCCAAACTTGTCGCGCATGTCGGCATGCAGGATACGGGTTACACGTTCGACGCGCTCTGCAGTGATAGCGTCGGCAACATCACGCAGTGGCAGGTGCGTGGTCACCAGGGCCACGCGCAGGCCGCGGGTGGCCAGCATCATTACCACTTGTGCGGTGCGGGTCAGTTCGGCAAGGAATTCGGTATGCCCGGAAAAGGCGATACCGCTTTCGTTGATCACACCCTTGTGCACCGGGGCCGTGATCATCCCGGCGAAGTGCCCGTCCAGGCAGCCTTGCCCGGCGCGGGTCAGGGTTTCCAGCACGAACGCTGCGTTGGTCTTGTCGAGCTGGCCTGGCACCACCGGGGCCGCCAAGGGGGTATCCCAGACGTACAGGCTACCTGCGGGTGCCGGGAGGTCAGGCCATTGGCCCGGGGCTACCGGCAGCAGGCTGACGGCCAGCCCCAGCTGCGTGGCCCGCTCGGCGAGCAGGTCACGGCTGGTGATGGCGATCAGGGGGTGAGGCTGGGCGTCTGCGGCGAGCAGCAGGCACAGGTCGGGGCCTATGCCGGCCGGCTCGCCGGGGGTGACGGCGAAGCGCAGGGGCTTCACTGGGCGGCCTGGTCAGCGCCAGGCAGCTTGATTTCAACGTAGGCTTCGTCGCGGATCTGGCGCAGCCAGGTTTGCAGCTCTTCGTCATACTTGCGGTTGCGCAGTACGCTCAGGGCCTGCTGTTCGCGAGCTTGCTCGGTGCTGTCGGTGGCGCGGCGGCCCAGCACTTCCAGAACGTGCCAGCCGTACTGGGTCTTGAACGGTTTGGTCACTACGCCTTGCTGGGCATTGGCCATCTGTTCACGGAACTCCGGTACCAGGCTGTTCGGATCGACCCAGTTGAGGTCGCCGCCGTTGAGTGCCGAACCCGGGTCTTCCGAGAAGCTCTTGGCCAGTTCGCCGAAGTCTTCGCCGTTCTTGATCCGATCATAAAGGCGCTCGGCCAGCTGCTGGGTGGCCGCCTCGCTGCGGATCTCGCTTGGCTTGATCAGGATGTGGCGTACATGCACTTCGTCGCGCAGCACGTTCTCGCTGCCGCCGCGCTTCTCCTCGAGCTTGAGGATGATGAAGCCGTTGGGGATGCGAATAGGCTGGGTAATTTCGCCCACTGGCATGCTGCTGAGCATCTTGGCGAAGTCGGGTGGCAGCTGACCGGCTTTACGCCAGCCCATCTCGCCGCCTTCCAGGGCGTTTTCGCTGGCCGAGTTGGCAATCGCCATCTGGCCGAAGTCGGCACCCTGGCGCAGTTGCTGGTACACGTCACCGACCTTGCGCGCAGCCTTCTGGATATCGTCCGAGTTGGCGGCTTCCGGGGTCGGGATGAGGATGTTGGCCAGGCGGTACTCTTCCGACATCTGCATCTTGCCCAGGTCCGAGGCCAGGAAGTTCTTCACTTCCTGCTCGGACACCTGAATGCGCTCGGCAACGCGGCGTTGGCGCACGCGGCTGATGATCATCTCGCGCTTGACCTGCTCGCGAGCGTCGTCGAACGACAGGCCGTCACGGGCCAGCGCCGCGCGGAACTGGTCCAGCGACATGCCATTGCGCTGGGCAATGGTGCCAATGGCCTGGTTCAGCTCTTCGTCGGTGATGCGGATACCAGAGCGCTCGCCGATCTGCAGCTGCAGGTTCTCGACGATCAGGCGTTCCAGGACCTGCTGTTCCAGGGCGCTGGTCGGCGGCACGCCGCCGCCGCGCTTGGCGATGGTTTGCTGGACCTCATGGACACGCTGGTCCAGCTGGCTTTGCATGACCACGTCGTTGTCGACGATAGCCACCACGCGATCAAGAGGTTGCACCGCGGCATGCACCGCGCCACTCAGCAAAGCGACGCCCAGCAACACTGGGCGCAGACGATCAATAAGCTTGGTCTTCACGTTCACGGTAACCTTGAATGCCTTGGTCGAGGAAAGACTCGACCTTGTTGCCAACTACGCCGCCGAGACCTTTCAGGACGATCTGAAGGAAGACACCGTGGTCGCCTTTTTCGTTCTGTGGAAGGGCCTGGCTGAAATCGTCGTAGTCGATCCAGTAACGGTTGATCAGGCGCAGCTTCCAGCAGCAGTTGTCGTATTCGAAACCACCCATGGCTTCCAGGGTACGGTTGCGGTTGTAGTCATGCTGCCAGCGGGCGATTACGTTCCACTGCGGCACGATCGGCCAGATGACCGAGAAGTCGTGCTGCTGGATCTTGTAGTAATCCTTGATGTAGTTCGGATCGCCCGGGGTGCCATAGTCACCGCCGCCCACTTTCCAGGTACCCGTGGTCGAGTCGTAGGCAATGGTGTCGTTACGGTAGCGATAGCCGAGGTTGACGATCTTGTTCGGGTTGTCTTCAGGCTGGTAGTGGAACATCGCGCTGCCCGAGCGGGTGCTGCGGCTGTCCGGGTCCCAGTTGAAGTCCGAATTGAAGCGCCAGTCGCGGTTGAAGTAGTAGTTGTACACCAGAGCGTATGGCGATACATCGGACTGCGCGTCCTTGCGGGTGCGGTAGTCGATGCCTGGCAGCTGGACCTTGCGGTCCTTGAAGTAGTAAGCCTGGCCGATGCTGAAGTTCTGACGCTCGAAGCCGTTCTCCTCGATCCAGCGGGTGGTCACGCCCAGCGACAGCTTGTTCTCGTCGCCGATGCGGTCGGTACCGCTGAAACGGTTGTCACGGAACAGCGAGTCGTAGCTGAACAGGGTTTCACCCGTGTCGAACAGCGGGATGTCCATCTGGTCCTTGTACGGGACATAGAGGTAGAACATGCGCGGTTCGAGGGTCTGGCGGTAGTTGGTGCCGAACAACGAGGTGTTGCGGTCGAAATACAGGCCGCTGTCGACGCTGAAAATCGGGATATCGCGGTTCAGGTTGCTTTTGTAGTCGCCGAACACGTCCAGTGTGTCTGCGTTCGCGCCTGCAATGTCGCTCTTGCCCTTGCTATCCAGGTCAAGGTCGTAATGGGTATACATGTACTTCAGCTTCGGCGTGATGTAGCCGTAGCTGGCCTCCATCGGCAGGCTGATGGACGGGGCGACGTTCAGGCGGGTACCGTTGGCACGCGCTACACCGAAGATGTTTTCGTCAAGACGACGACCGGGTACGCCGGCGCTGGCGTCTGGATTGCCATCTTCGTCCAGAACGAAATCGTCCTTCAGGTCACGATCAAAGCGAACAGCTTCAGTCTCGTACCCAAGGTTCAAACCGCCAGGCTGGAACGGCAGCGTACCGTTCAGGGTCAGCTGCGGCAGGCGATCATACGGCGTGATCTGCGAGATGGTCGCCATCTCGTAGGCATGCACATTCAACCGCGCGGTGTAGCTGTCGCCTCGGTAGGTCAACGCACCCTGCTGGTTCAGCAGGTCGCGGCTTTCCACGCCAATCTGGTCGGATTCCAGGTCCTGGAAGTAGAACGGGTCGCTGATGTCGGTGTAGTCCACCTCGGTCATCAGGCGTTCATCCAGGCCACCCTTGTGCTGCCAGTTGACCATCCAGCGCTGATCTTTGTAATCAGTCTGATCTTTGCGGTCGTCGTTCTTGTCGTTCAAGTAGGCGCCGCCGAACTGGCCTTCGCTGGAAGGTGTCAGGTAGCGGAACTCGCCTTCCATCAGCAGGCCGCGCTTGGCCATGTAACGCGGGTACAACGTGGCGTCGTAGTTAGGCGCCAGGTTGAAGTAGTACGGCGTGACCAGCATGAAGCCGGTGTCGCTGCTGGTGCTGAACGAGGGCGGCAGGAAACCGGACTGGCGACGGTCGTCAATCGGGAAGTAGATGTACGGTGTATAGAACACCGGGAAATCCTTGACCCGAAGCGTAACGTTGGTCGCAGTACCGAAACCGGTGGCCGGGTTCAGGGTGATGTTGTTGCCCTTCAGCTGCCAGGCGTTGCTGCCCGGTTCGCAGGTGGTGTACGTACCGTCCTTGAGGCGGATGATGGCGTTTTCGCCACGCTTGGCGTAAAGGGCACTGCCGCGGATGTGCGACTTGTGCATCACGTATTCGGCGTTGTCGACCTGGGCTTCGCCAGTGTCGAGCTGGATCTGGGCCTCGTCACCGACCACCAGGGAACCGTTGTCACGGATCTTGACGTTGCCCTTGAGCTCGCCACGGTTTTCGGCCTGGTAGAGGTTGGCCTCGTCGGCTTCGGCCTGCATGCTGCCCTGGCGCATCACCACGTCACCGGCGAGGGTGGCGATCTGCTGCTCCTGCTGGTACTTGGATACCTTGGCATTGATGTAGGTCGGCGACTCGTCCTTCGGCGTGGTGTCGGCCATGCCCGGGCGGGTTGGCTCGATATACGCGCCACCGCAGTACGGGCCGGTTTCAGCCAGCTGCGCGGCGGTGAGCTTTTCACGCGGCACCCAGTCCAGGTGGCTGTAGTCTTCGCTGCGCGACTTCAGACCACGGCCCTTGGCCTCGGTAACCAGCACGGGCCGGTCCGCAGTTTCGGCTTCGCCCGCCGCTTCGGTGCCGGAGCTGACGGCTGCACCTTCGTGCACCGGGCGCGGTGGCAAGTTGTTGACTGGGGTTTTGGGCTTGCAGTCCCAACCACCGGCGGCGGACACTTGGCAGTCGAACTGTTCGGCTGCCACTACGTATGAGGTGGCCAGAGGTTGCAGGGCCAGCAGACCGCCGGTTACCAGCAACGGAAACTTTCTACGAAACGCGGGGGATTTCAATGCCATCTTATTAGTCCGGGCTTCCTGCGTGCCATCTGCCCGCGTGTGGGGCCGCACGCCTCTCGATGGTCTGAAAAAGATGCTGGATAATAAAGCATGACCCGCTTGACGGCTAGGGCCGTCGGAGACCCTTGCAATGCCTGAACACGATGTACGCCTGCAACAACTGACGGTCTGGCTCGATGAGCAGCTCAATGATCTTTTCCGTGACAACGCCTGGGGCGAGGTGCCTGCAGGCAGCCTGACCGCTGCCAGCAGCGACGCCAGCTTCCGCCGCTATTTCCGCTGGCAGGGCGCTGGCCACAGTTTCGTGATCATGGATGCGCCCCCCCCGCAGGAGAACTGCCGACCGTTCGTCGCCATCGACCACCTGCTGGCCAGCGCTGACGTACATGTGCCGCTGATCCACGGCCAGGACCTGGAACGCGGCTTTTTGCTGCTTGGGGATCTGGGCACTCAGACATACCTTGACATCATCAATGCCGACAACGCCGATGGCCTGTTCGCCGACGCCATCGATGCCCTTCTGAAGTTCCAGCGTTTGCCAATGGACGCGCCGCTGCCCAGCTACGACGACGCCCTGCTGCGCCGTGAAGTGGAACTGTTCCCCGAATGGTACGTGGGGCGTGAGCTGGGCCTGACCTTCACCGATGCACAGAAGGCCACCTGGCAGCGCGTCAGCCAGTTGCTGATCGACAGCGCCCTGGCGCAGCCCAAGGTGCTGGTACACCGTGACTACATGCCGCGCAACCTGATGCAGAGCACCCCCAACCCTGGTGTGCTGGACTTTCAGGATGCGGTATACGGCCCGGTCACCTACGACATTACCTGCCTGTTCAAGGACGCCTTTGTCAGCTGGCCGCAGGCGCGGGTCGAAGGTTGGCTGGGCGACTACTGGCAGCAGGCGCAGGCGGCTGGCATCCCGGTGCACGCCGAGTTCGAAGCCTTCCACCGCGCCAGTGACCTGATGGGCGTGCAGCGGCACCTGAAGGTGATCGGCATCTTTGCCCGCATCTGCCACCGCGACGGCAAGCCGCGTTACCTGGGCGACGTGCCGCGTTTCTTCGCCTATATAAATGAAGTGATCGGTCGCCGGCCCGAATTGGCGGAGCTGGGTGAACTGATTGCCGAGTTGCAGGCCGGAGCGCGTGCATGAAGGCCATGATCCTGGCTGCGGGGAAGGGCGAGCGCATGCGCCCGCTGACCCTGCACACCCCAAAACCGTTGGTCCCGGTCGCCGGCCAGCCGCTGATCGAGTACCACTTGCGCGCCCTGGCGGCAGCGGGCGTGACCGAAGTGGTGATCAACCATGCCTGGCTTGGCCAGCAGATCGAAGACCATCTGGGCGACGGTAGCCGCTTCGGCCTGAGCATTCGCTATTCACCTGAAGGTGAACCGCTGGAAACCGGCGGCGGCATCTTCAAGGCCCTGCCTTTGTTGGGTGATGCGCCGTTCCTGCTGGTGAATGGCGATGTGTGGACCGACTACGACTTCGCGCGTTTGCAGGCTCCCCTGCAAGGCCTGGCTCACCTGGTACTGGTCGACAACCCTGGCCATCACGGCCGTGGTGACTTCCGCCTGGTGGGCGAGCAGGTCGTTGACGGCGATGACGCGCCCGGCACGCTGACCTTCAGCGGCATTTCCGTGCTGCACCCGGCGCTGTTCGAAGGTTGCCAGGCGGGTGCCTTCAAACTGGCACCGTTGCTGCGCCAGGCGATGGCGGCCGGCAAGGTATCTGGCGAACACTACCGTGGGCACTGGGTGGATGTTGGCACGCTTGAACGCCTGGCCGAGGCTGAGTCTCTGATTGGCGAGCGCGCCTGACATGTGGTGGCCAGGCACGGTGATAGGCGTGGGTGCCGGCTTTGCCGTTGCGAGCATACCGGGTGCCTTGCTCGGTGCGTTGCTTGGGCAGGCCATCGACCGCCGGCTGCGCTTGCAAGGCTGGGAAGACATGCGCGAACGCCTGGGTGGGCGCCCTGCATTACGCGACGACGAGTTGTTGTTCGTGATGCTCGGGCGCCTGGCCAAGTGCGATGGCCGGGTAGCCGAGCAGCATATCCAGCAGGCGCGTCAGGAGATGGTGCGCCTGGACCTGGCCGAGGCAGCCCGGTTGCGCGCCATCAATGCGTTCAACCGTGGCAAGGCGGGCAAGGACCGGCTTGGCGGGCACCTGCGGCGCATCAGTCAGCAGCCCCACGCGGCGGAAGGTACCTTGCGGGCCTGTTGGCGCATGGTCTGGGCTGACGGCAAGATGGGCAACAAGGAGCGTGAGTTGCTGCTGGACTGGGGGCAGAAGCTGGGCATGAGCCGGCGCCAGGTGCAGGCCATGTCCCTGGAGTACGAGCCGCGCAAGGCCACGGGAGCAGAAAGCGTGCCCATGACCTACGCGGCAGCGTTGCGCTTGCTGGCGGTGGACGCAGACACCGACACCGATAAGGTCAAGCAGGCGTATCGTCGGCTTGTCAGCCGGCATCACCCGGACAAGCTGGCAGGTACCGGTGCCAGCGAGGCGCAGGTGCGTGAAGCAACCGCGCGTACCCGTGAGTTGCACCAGGCCTATGCCATGATCCGCAAGCGGCGCGGCCTTTGACGCCCCGCCACAGGGATCAAGCCTGACTCAGCCCTGAGGGCTCATCCACCCCCGCACCCGGCGGAACAATTGCTCTTGTTCCGCCGCTTTGTTTGCTGGCATGGCAATCAATGACAATTGTCGGTACTGGCTATCCTTCTGCCGTTTGCTGGCCTGCAGCCGTTGCTGGGCTGCGTTGCGGTCAGCGCTGCGGGTGGCGTAGTAGATATCGGCCGTGGGTACCTTCAAGGTTGGGGCCAGGCTTTCCAGGTCCTGCTCCACCCGTGCAGGGGTCTGTGCAGCGACCATCACCAGTTTTTGTACCTGTGGTGGCTGCTTCTCGCTCAGGTAGCGCGCCGCCCAATACGCACCGCTACCATGGCCGATCAGTACGATGCTGCGGGCGTTGTGTTGCTGGGCGAACGCCACGGCGGCATCCAGGCGGGCGAAGATGCGTTCGGCATCTGCCGGGTCGGCCTGCTCGCTGGCTTGTTCGGCATCGGTGCTTTCTGCTGTGTCGGCATCGGCTGCGGTGGCTTGGGCCACGTTGGCGTTGGCGTCGGCCGGCACGTCCTTGGCCGGTGCGCTTTCGCCTTTGTCTGGCGCAGGCGCTGCCGGTGGTGTGGCTTCGACCCGCGCTTGCGGGCTGTCTGCGAGTAGGTCGGGCAGGCTGACGCTCAGGCTGTGCCAGCCGATATCAGGGAATTTTTGCCGCAGTGGGCCGACTGCATTTGGCCAGTCGGCCGTTTCGCCTGCACCAGGGACAATGATCACCGCCCCTTGCGGATCGTTGTCGTTGGCCGGCTTCCACAGGGCCAGGAAGCTGTCGGCACCGGCCTGCAGGGTCTGCTGCTCAGCCTTGGGCAGCAGCCGTTCCAGCGCCAGTGCATCCTCCTGGCTGCGTTCCAGCAAGGGTGGGCGTGGGGCCTCGGCAGCCGGTGCCATGGCATTTGCAGGTGGTTTTTCGGCATCGGCGGCCAGGGCGCCGAGTGGAAGGACCGAGGCCAGGCAGCACATTGCCAGCGTCGTGCGATAAAGTGTGGACATGAGTCAACCCAAGGCCAGAATGAAACCGGCAGCCTAATAGTATTTGCCCGTGACGGCCATGCTGCATGGCCGTCTTTGCCAAGTCGAGCGTATAGATGAAGCGAGTGCGTCGCCTGTTGGTTATCGGCTGCTTGTGGCTGCCCTTGATTGCCTGGGCCAAGCCCGAGGCGCTGCCCTCTGTGGTGCTGGAGCCTGACCAGCAGCAGTGGCTGGACACCCACCGCAGCCTGCGTGTCGGCCTGGTGTTGCAGGCGCCCTACGCCCAGTTCGACCGGCGTCTGCAGCAACTGTACGGGGCCAATGTGGAGCTGGTGAACAGCCTGGCGCAGACGCTGCGGCTGGACCTCACCTGGCGTAACTTCACTGACCAGGCCAGTTTGGAACATGCCCTGCAGAGCGGCGAAATCGACTTCGCCCCTGGCCTTACCCAGACGCCGGCCAGCCTGCGCCTGTGGCTATTCAGCGACCCGTACATGCGCGTGCCACAGCTGGTGGTGGGGCCGCGCACCGGGGCCATGGCCGTGGAACTGGAAAAGCTTGAAGCCGAGCAACGCGTCGCGGTGCGCATGCCCAGCCCGCTGGCGGATTACCTGCGCGGCAACTACGGCAACCTCAACCTGCAGGGGGTGCCCGACGATCGTGAGGCCTTGCAACTGGTGGTAGGTGGCCAGGCCAGTTTCGCCGTGCTGGATGAAGCGCAGCTCAGCCGCCTGTCGCGCGAGAGCGAGTTCGGTGAGCTGGCGGTGGTCGGCGATATTGGCCTGCCGCAACTGTTGCGTATCGGTTCGCGGCGCGACTGGCCGATGCTGGCCGATGTACTTGAACGTGGCTTGCAGGCCGTGCCGGCCAAGGAGCTGGAGCAACTGCATCAGCGCTGGTTGCAGCCGAAATACCCGCGCCTGAGCGAGTCGCCGGGCTTCTGGCAGAACATGGCCTTGTTGTTCGGTCTGTTGCTGTTGTGTGCCTTGGCCACGCTGGTGTGGCAACGCCGTCAGCAGCGCCAGCTGGAGCGCAGCCTGCTGGCCGCGCGAGAAAGCCTTGTTGAACGCCAGGTGCGCGAAGAGGCGTTGCGCCTGAGCCAGTTCGCCATCGACCAGAGCACCGTGGGTATCCTCTGGGTCAACTGGGACAGCCATGTGCGTTACGCCAACCATGCCGCCGAGCGCATGTTGGGCTACAGCGAAGGGGCGTTGCTGGAGCGGCCGCTGAGCGACTTCGAGCCAAGCCTGAACATGGACCGTTGGCTAGAGCTGTGGAAGGGTGCGCGGACAGGGGCGGGGGGTGTCGGTCAGTTTGAGACGCAATGCCGGCGGGCTGATCAAAGCTTGCTACCCGTGGAGCTGTCGCTGAGCTTTCTGCGCTTTCGTGATTCCGAATATCTGGTGGTCTACCTCGCCGATGTCACCGAGCGCCACCGTGCCTTGGCGGCCCTTCGCGAAAGCGAGGCGCGGCTTAAGGGCATTGCTGGCAACGTACCAGGGTTGGTGTTTCGCCTGGAGCGTGACCCGGCCGAGGGCGATCTGGAGTTCCCCTATATCAGTGAGGGTAGCGAGGCTTTGGTGGGTTATGCACCCAGCGAGATCCAGCACCCGCAGATGGGCCTGCGCAACCTGGTGCACCCCGAGGACCGTGCTGATTATCACAGGGTGCAGGACCTGGCCCTGGCCAGCGACCAGGACTGGTCCTGGCAGGGGCGCATCCTCACCCGGCAGGGCGAACAGCGCTGGGCCGATATCAAGGCCAGCGCCCGGCATCTGGGCAACGGCCAGGTAGTGTGGGACGGTGTAGTCTGGGACATCACACAGGGCAAGCGGGCCGAGCTGGCGCTGGCGAAGTCCCAGGAGCAGCTGCGCGAACTCTCGGCCCACCTGGAGAGCGTGCGTGAAGAGGAAAAAGCCCGTATCGCCCGGGAAGTGCATGATGAACTGGGGCAGATGCTGACCGTGCTCAAGCTGGAAGTGTCGATGTGCGAGCTGGCCTATGCCGAGCTGGACCCTGGCCTGAATGATCGCCTGGCGAGCATGAAACGCCTGATCGCCCAGTTGTTCCAGTTGGTACGCGATGTCGCCACTGCCTTGCGTCCGCCGATCCTCGATGCCGGCATTGCCTCGGCCATCGAATGGCAGGCGCGGCGTTTCGAGGCACGTACGCAAATCCCCTGTCTGGTGCAAGTACCCGATAATCTGCCAGCATTGAGTGATGCCAAGGCCACCGGGCTGTTTCGTATCCTCCAGGAGGCGCTGACCAATGTGATGCGTCACGCCCAGGCGCACAGCGTAGAGATTGAGCTGGTACGTGAGGGCGGACAGTTGCGCATGACGGTCAGTGATGATGGCCAAGGCTTTTGCCGCGAGCAGACCCGGCCCACCTCATTTGGCCTGGTGGGTGTGCGCGAGCGGGTGCTGATGCTGGGGGGGAGCATGACGCTGGAAAGCGAGCCGGGCGAAGGCACCAGCCTGAGTGTGGCCATTCCGTTGGAGTAGGAGAGCAATCGTGATTCGAGTACTGGTGGCCGAAGACCACACCATTGTCCGTGAAGGCATCAAGCAGTTGATTGGCCTGGCCAAGGACATGCAAGTGGCGGGGGAGGCCGGTAATGGCGAGCAGTTGCTCGAAACCCTGCGCCACACACCGTGCGAGGTGGTACTGCTGGACATCTCGATGCCGGGTGTGAACGGCCTGGAGGCGATCCCGCGTATCCGTGCGCTGCACGATGCTCCAGCGATCCTGATGTTGTCGATGCACGATGAGGCACAGATGGCGGCGCGGGCGCTGAAGGCCGGTGCGGCGGGCTATGCCACCAAAGACAGTGATCCGGCGTTGTTGTTGACAGCGATTCGTCGGGTGGCCGGTGGCGGGCGTTATATTGACCCGTCGCTGGCCGACCGCATGGTGTTCGAAGTAGGCCTCACCGAATCCCGGCCGTTGCACACACTGCTCTCGGAGCGGGAGTTTTCGGTGTTCGAGCGCCTGGCCCAAGGCGCCAACGTCAACGACATCGCCCAACAGTTGGCGCTGTCGAGCAAGACCATCAGCACCCACAAGGCGCGCCTGATGCAGAAGTTGAAAGTGAACTCGCTGGCGGAGCTGGTGAAGTACGCCATGGAGCACAAGCTGATCTGATTGCGACATACGGGTGCCCGAAACTTGCCGAAGCCTATGTGGGAGCGGGCATGCCCGCGAACGGGCCTGGCCTGCTGATCTCTATGGCTGAGCCGGCCTCTTCGCGGGCATGCCCGCTCCCACAGGTTCGTGGTTGGCTCGCAAGGGCATTCCAATCCCGCCATCGTTGTAGGGCGATCCCTACAACAAATCTTCCATCCGGATGATGGCATTCTCTCAGTACCCCCGATTTTCGGGCGCTTGCGTCTCTTCTACTCTTTTGCCTACGCAGTCATCCAACAAGAAGGTGCAGGCATGAGCGAGGCGAAGTCGAACGCTGCAACCGGCGAAACGCTGGTCAGCTTCCGTGGTGTGCAGAAGAGCTACGACGGCGAGTCGCTGATCGTCAAAGACCTCAACCTGGATATCCGCAAGGGCGAGTTCCTCACCCTGCTTGGCCCGTCCGGCTCGGGCAAGACCACCAGCCTGATGATGCTGGCGGGCTTCGAAACGCCCACCGCCGGTGAAATCCAGCTTGGCGGGCGCTCGATCAACAACGTGCCGCCGCACAAGCGTGATATCGGCATGGTGTTCCAGAACTACGCGCTGTTTCCGCACATGACCGTGGCTGAGAACCTGGCCTTTCCGCTGACCGTGCGCAACCTGAGCAAGACCGACATCAGCGAGCGGGTCAAACGCGTGCTGAACATGGTGCAGCTCGACGCTTTCGCCAAACGCTACCCCGGCCAGCTGTCTGGCGGCCAGCAGCAGCGTGTGGCGCTGGCCCGGGCATTGGTGTTCGAGCCACAACTGGTACTGATGGACGAGCCACTTGGCGCGCTGGACAAGCAGCTGCGCGAACACATGCAGATGGAGATCAAGCACATTCACCAGCGTCTTGGTGTGACCGTGGTGTACGTGACCCACGACCAGGGCGAAGCGCTGACCATGTCCGACCGCGTGGCGGTGTTCCACCAGGGCGAAATCCAGCAGATCGCCGACCCGCGCACGCTGTACGAAGAGCCCTGCAACACCTTCGTCGCCAACTTCATCGGCGAGAACAACCGCATCAGCGGCACCCTGCTGGCCAGCGATGGCAAACGTTGCCAGGTGCAGTTGCCTCGCGGCGAGCGGGTCGAGGCGCTGGCGGTGAATGTCGGCCAGGCCGGCGAGCCGGTGACCCTGTCGATACGCCCGGAGCGCGTGCGCCTGAACGGCCACAGTGAAAGCTGCGTGAACCGGTTCTCTGGCCGGGTGGCCGAATTCATTTACCTGGGCGACCACGTGCGGGTGCGTCTGGAGGTTTGCGGCAAAGGCGACTTCTTCGTGAAGCAGCCGATTGCCGAGCTCGACCCGGCGTTGGCCGTGGGCGATGTAGTACCGCTGGGCTGGGAGGTGGAGCACGCCCGCGCGCTCGATCCGATTGCCGAAGCCCATTGATGGATTGCTTCACCAACCCTGTACTGTGGAGAGAATAATAATGCGCAAGCAGTTGAAACTGACCGCCCTGGCTTTGGGGCTGTTCACCGCTGGCCAGGTCATGGCCGCAGACCTCACCGTGATCTCGTTCGGGGGCGCCAACAAGGCTGCCCAGGTCAAAGCGTTCTACGAACCCTGGGAAAAAGCGGGTAATGGCAAGATTGTCGCGGGTGAGTACAACGGCGAAATGGCCAAGGTCAAGGCGATGGTCGACACCAAGAGTGTGTCGTGGAACCTGGTAGAGGTTGAGTCGCCAGAGCTGGCGCGCGGTTGCGACGAAGGCATGTTCGAAGAGCTCGACCCGGCCCTGTTCGGCAACGAGGAAGACTACGTGCCTGGTGCCATTCAGCCTTGCGGTGTGGGCTTCTTCGTCTGGTCCACGGTCATGGCCTACAACGCCGACAAGCTCAAGACCGCCCCCACCAGCTGGGCCGATTTCTGGGACACCAAGCAGTTCCCGGGCAAGCGCGGCCTGCGCAAGGGCGCCAAGTACACGATGGAATTTGCACTGATGGCCGACGGTGTTGCGCCCAAGGACGTCTACAAAGTGCTGGCAACCAAGGAAGGCCAGGACCGCGCCTTCAAGAAACTCGACGAACTCAAGCCCAGCATCCAGTGGTGGGAAGCGGGTGCACAGCCACCGCAGTTCCTGGCCTCTGGCGACGTGGTCATGAGCTCTGCCTACAACGGCCGTATCGCCGCTGTGCAGAAAGAGAGCAACCTCAAGGTGGTGTGGAACGGCGGCATCTACGACTTCGATGCATGGGCAATACCCAAAGGCGCCAAAAACGTCGAAGAGGCGAAGAAGTTCATCGCCTACAGCGTCAAGCCCGAGCAGCAGAAGATCTACTCCGAAAACATCGCCTATGGCCCGGCCAACTCCAAGGCCGTGAGCCTGCTGTCGGACGAAGTGAAGAAAGACATGCCGACCACGCCTGAGAACATTGCCAACCAGGTGCAGATCGACGTGGCGTTCTGGGCCGACAACAGCGAGCAGCTGGAGCAACGCTTCAACGCCTGGGCGGCGAAGAAGTAAACGTCCAGTGTGTGGGGCCGCAAAGCGGCCCCCAATTCAGCCTGTATTGCGGAGTTCGCCATGGCCATTGCAGTGCCCCTCAACGAAGGCGCAGGTCCAAGTCTCAAGCAGCGCCTCAAACACGCCGAGCGGGTCAACCGCTGGAAGGCGCAGGCGTTGATCGCGCCGCTGGCGCTGTTTCTTCTGCTGGTGTTCCTGGTGCCGATTGCGGCGCTGCTGTACAAGAGCGTCGGCAACCCTGAAGTGGTCGGCGGCCTGCCGCGCACGGTGGAAATCATCAGCCAGTGGGATGGCAAAAGCCTGCCAGGCGAGGACGTTTACAAGGCGTTGAGCCAGGATTTGGCCGAGTCGCGCAAGAACCAGACCCTTGGTGACCTTTCCAAACGCTTGAACATGGAGCTGGCCGGTTACCGCAGCTTGTTGACCAAGACTGCCCGTGCGCTGCCCTTCAAGGCTGAGCCTGCCTCTTATAAAGAGGCGTTGCAGGCTGTCGACGAGCGTTGGGGCGACCCGGCTTATTGGCAGGCGATACGCCGCAATACCAGCTCGGTGACTTCTTTCTACCTGCTGGCCTCGGTGGATCATCGCATCGATGACCTTGGTGAGCTGGCCAAGGCCACCCCGGACCAGGCCATTTACCTGGACATTTTTGTCCGTACCCTGTGGATGGGGGTGGTGATTACCACTATCTGCCTGGTACTGGCCTACCCACTGGCCTACTTGTTGGCGAACCTGCCGACCCGGCAGAGCAACCTGCTGATGATTCTGGTGCTGTTGCCCTTCTGGACATCGATCCTGGTACGAGTGGCGGCGTGGATCGTGCTGCTGCAGTCGGGCGGGCTGATCAACAGTGCGCTGATGGCCATGGGCATCATCGACCAGCCGCTGGAACTGGTGTTCAACCGCACAGGCGTCTACATCTCGATGGTGCACATCTTGCTGCCGTTCATGATCCTGCCGCTGTACAGCGTGATGAAGGGTATTTCCCCGAGCTACATGCGTGCGGCGATCTCGCTGGGCTGCCACCCGTTCGCCAGTTTCTGGCGGGTGTACTTCCCGCAGACTTACGCCGGTGTGGGCGCCGGTTGCCTGCTGGTGTTCATCCTTGCCATCGGTTACTACATCACCCCGGCGCTGCTGGGTAGTCCGAACGACCAGATGGTCAGCTACTTCGTCGCCTTCTACACCAACACCAGCATCAACTGGGGCATGGCCACCGCATTGGGCGGGCTGTTGCTGCTGGCGACCGTGCTGTTGTACCTGATCTATAGCTGGCTGGTCGGCGCCAGCCGTCTGCGCCTGAGCTGAGGAGCCTGTCATGCTGAGCCCATACATGTCGCCCGTGGAGCGGGTCTGGTTCTACAGCCTGCGTATTCTCTGCGGCTTGATCCTGCTGTTCCTGATCTTGCCAGTGCTGGTGATCGTGCCGCTGTCGTTCAACAGTGGCAGCTTCCTGGTGTACCCGCTGCAGGGCTTCTCGCTGCAGTGGTATCAGGACTTCTTCGGCTCGGCCGAATGGATGCGGGCGTTGAAAAACAGCATCATCGTTGCCCCAGCGGCCACGGTGCTGGCCATGGTGTTCGGCACCTTGGCGGCCATCGGCCTGACCCGGGGCGATTTCCCCGGCAAGTCGCTGGTGATGGCGCTGGTGATCTCGCCCATGGTGGTGCCGGTAGTGATCATCGGGGTGGCCAGTTACCTGTTCTTCGCCCCTCTGGGTATGGGCAACAGTTTCACCTCGCTGATTCTGGTGCATGCGGTGCTGGGGGTGCCGTTCGTCATCATTACCGTGTCGGCGACGCTGCAGGGGTTCAACTACAATCTGGTGCGTGCGGCGGCCAGCCTGGGCGCTTCACCTCTGCTGGCTTTCCGCCGGGTGACCCTGCCGCTGATTGCGCCCGGTGTCATCTCGGGAGCCCTGTTTGCCTTTGCCACCTCGTTTGACGAGGTGGTGGTGACGCTGTTCCTCGCCGGGCCGGAGCAGGCAACACTGCCGCGGCAGATGTTCAGCGGTATTCGCGAGAACCTGAGCCCGACCATTGCCGCGGCGGCGACCTTGCTGATTGCGTTCTCGGTGTTGTTGCTGCTGACCCTGGAGTGGTTGCGTGGGCGTAGCGAGAAGCTGAGGACTCAACAGCCGGCTTGATGATGGCTTGCCTGTACCGGCCTCTTCGCGGCTAAAGCCGGAAGAGGCCGGCACAGGTTGCGTTGGTCGACACCAATTGATACCAATCAGCCTTCATCGCTTTCCCTGAGTTACAATGCGCGCCACCGTGAATTTGCCAACAGGTGCGCCATGCAGCCCTACGCTATTGCCCCCTCCATTCTCTCTGCCGATTTTGCCCGCCTGGGTGAGGACGTCGACAAGGTATTGGCTGCGGGTGCAGACATCGTCCACTTCGATGTCATGGACAATCACTATGTCCCCAACCTGACCATCGGTCCGATGGTTTGCACCGCTCTGCGCAAGTACGGCGTTACTGCGCCGATCGACGTGCACCTGATGGTCAGCCCGGTTGACCGCATCATTGGCGACTTTATCGAAGCGGGTGCCACCTACATCACCTTCCACCCTGAAGCCACGCAGCACATCGACCGTTCGCTTCAGCTGATCAAGGATGGTGGTTGCAAGGCCGGCCTGGTGTTCAACCCGGCCACCAGCCTGGACGCCCTGAAGTACGTGATGGACAAGATCGACATGGTGCTGCTGATGAGCGTCAACCCAGGCTTCGGCGGGCAGAAGTTCATCCCCGGCACCCTCGACAAGCTGCGCGAAGCGCGTGCGCTGATCGACGCCAGTGGCCGTGATATCCGTCTGGAGATCGATGGTGGCGTGAACGTCAACAACATCCGCGAGATCGCTGCGGCTGGCGCCGACACCTTCGTGGCCGGCTCGGCGATCTTCAACGCCCCGGACTATCAGGAAGTGATCGCCAAGATGCGCGCCGAACTGGCCCTGGCCCGCCCATGAGTGGCTTCGAGCAGCTGTTCCCGGGGACGCTGCCAAGGCTGGTGATGTTCGATCTGGACGGTACCCTGATCGATTCCGTGCCTGACCTGGCCGCCGCCGTGGACCGCATGCTGCTCGAACTGGGGCGCCCGCCTGCTGGCCTTGAGGCCGTGCGCCACTGGGTTGGCAATGGCGCCCAGGTGCTGGTGCGCCGCGCGTTGGCGGGCGGCATCGACCATGCCGACGTGGACGATGCGCTGGCAGAACAGGCGCTGGCGCTGTTCATGGACGCTTATGCCGAAAGCCACGAACTTACCGTGGTCTACCCCGGTGTGCGCGACACCCTGCGCTGGCTGCGCAAGCAGGGCGTGGAGATGGCGCTGATCACCAACAAGCCTGAGCGCTTTGTTGGCCCGCTGCTGGACCAGATGAAGATCGGTAATTTCTTCCGCTGGATCATTGGTGGCGACACCTTGCCGCAGAAAAAGCCCGACCCGGCGGCGTTGCTGTTCGTCATGCAGATGGCCGGTGTCACCCCGCAGCAGTCCCTGTTTGTCGGTGATTCGCGCAGTGACGTGCAGGCGGCCAAGGCGGCTGGCGTGCAATGCGTGGGCCTGACCTACGGCTATAACCATGGCCGGCCGATCGACGCCGAATCCCCCAGCCTGGTAATCGACGACCTGCGCGCATTGCTGCCCGGTTGCGCAGACCCGGCCACTGGGATAACGTTGGCGGACCTTCAAGCCTCACAAGACAGAGAGTCCACCGTGGCGGTTACTGGCAAATTCTGGATGAAAGTCATCAAGGCCTTGGCCCGTTGGCGTTGGCGCGCCTGACTTCAGCCTGCCGGCGTGTGCCGGCCCGTCCGTTTGCCTGACCTATTGCTGCTTGCCACGAGACTACTCATGAACCGCGAAGAATTCCTGCGCCTGGCCGCTGCCGGCTACAACCGTATTCCCTTGGCCTGTGAAACCTTGGCCGACTTCGACACGCCGCTGTCGATCTACCTGAAACTGGCTGACCAGCCCAACTCGTACCTGCTCGAATCGGTGCAGGGCGGGGAGAAGTGGGGCCGTTACTCGATGATCGGCTTGCCATCGCGCACCGTGATGCGTGTGCATGGCTACCGTGTCAGCATCCTGCACGATGGCGTCGAGTTGGAAAGCTGTGAGGTCGAAGACCCGCTGGCATTCGTTGAAACCTTCAAGGACCGCTACAAAGTTGCCGATATCCCAGGCCTACCGCGTTTCAATGGCGGCCTGGTCGGCTACTTTGGCTACGACTGCGTGCGCTATGTAGAAAAGCGCCTGGGGGCCAGCCCCAACCCAGACCCGCTGGGCGTACCGGATATCCTGCTGATGGTGTCCGACGCGGTGGTGGTGTTCGACAACCTGGCGGGCAAGATGCACGCCATCGTGTTGGTCGACCCAGCTGAAGATCAGGCCTTCGAACAGGGCCAGGCACGCCTGCAAGGCTTGCTGGAAACCTTGCGCCAGCCAATCACCCCGCGCCGCGGCCTGGACCTGAGTGGCCCGCAGGCGGCCGAGCCGGCGTTCCGCTCCAGCTACACCCGCGAGGATTACGAAAACGCCGTCGGTCGTATCAAGGAATACATCCTGGCCGGGGACTGTATGCAGGTGGTGCCGTCGCAGCGCATGTCGATCGATTTCAAGGCTGCGCCTATCGACCTGTACCGCGCGCTACGCTGCTTCAACCCGACGCCATATATGTACTTCTTCAACTTCGGTGACTTCCATGTGGTCGGCAGCTCGCCCGAAGTGTTGGTACGTGTCGAGGACAACCTGGTCACCGTACGCCCGATTGCCGGTACCCGCCCGCGTGGTGCGACCGAAGAGGCCGATCGTGCGCTGGAAGATGACCTGCTGTCGGACGACAAGGAAATTGCCGAGCACCTGATGCTGATCGATCTGGGCCGCAACGATGTCGGCCGTGTGTCTTCGACCGGCAGTGTGCGCCTGACCGAGAAGATGGTGATCGAGCGTTACTCCAACGTGATGCACATTGTTTCCAACGTTACCGGCCAGCTGCGTGAAGGCCTGACGGCGATGGATGCACTGCGGGCGATTCTGCCGGCTGGCACCTTGTCGGGTGCGCCCAAGATCCGTGCGATGGAGATCATCGACGAGCTGGAACCGGTCAAGCGTGGGGTTTACGGCGGTGCCGTCGGCTATTTTGCCTGGAACGGCAACATGGATACCGCAATTGCCATTCGTACCGCAGTGATCAAGGACGGCGAGCTGCATGTGCAGGCCGGTGGCGGCATCGTTGCCGACTCGGTGCCGGCGCTGGAATGGGAAGAAACCATCAACAAGCGCCGGGCGATGTTCCGTGCGGTGGCGTTGGCCGAGCAGACTTCCGCCAGATAAATTGATTGGGGCTGCTGCGCAGCCCATTCGCGGGTAAACCCGCTCCTACAAGGTTGCGCAAGCCTCAGGCATACGAGGCCGTCGTAGGAGCGGGTTCACCCGCGAATGGGCCGCAAAGCGGCCCCCAGCAATTCAGAAGTCCACGCTAACCCCCACGCTAATACCCTGTTGCGTCAACTCATCACTCTTGCGCCAGTTGTAGTTCCCGCGCAAATGCACCCCTGCCACCAGTTCATGGCTCACACCCAGGCTCGCCCGGGTCAGGTCGCTGTGCGGCGTATACCCGGTCAGGGTGAAGTCATTCGCCGGCAAGCTGGTCAGGTGCATCGTCACATCCTGCTCGTCGTCCTCGAACTCATGCTCCTGCGCCACCTCGGCGAAAAGCCGGGTACTTGGCAGTACCTGCACACTGCCCAGCAGCCCCACGCCCAGGCGGCGTGACGTGCGCTTCTGGTCATCGAAGCCAAGCGCCGTCGAACGTCCGCTCTTCTCGTCGTAGCCATCCACCTTCACCCGCGCATAGTCGGCACTGATGAAAGGTGCCAACTGCCAGTTGCTGGTGTCGGCCGCCAGGTTGTAGCCCAGCCGCCCGGACATTGCCCAGGCCTCGCCGTCGGTGTCGCCCTTCTCACTGCGGTCATTCACGCCCAGGGCGAAGGTACGCTTGAGGTCGCTGTAATCCAGGTGCCCGGCGGTCAGCGCCGCGTCGGCCCACCAGCGGTCCTGGCGGTATTGGGCAAAGGCACTGGCCATATAACTGTTCAGCTTGTAGTCCGAGTCCTGTTCACCAGCTTCCAGCTTCTGCCGGTTTGCACCGCCGGCCAGGCCCAGGCGCCAGGCGTCGTTCAGGCGATAGCTGCCGCCCACGGTCAGGTTGTAGCCGCGGCCGTCACCGCTGGCCGCGCTGTGCTGGCCGTCGAAGTCCAGGTCCTGAGCGCCGCTGGCGACAAAGGCTTGCCATTGGCCAACTGCTTGCCAAGGCGTCTGCCACTGATTACGCAACTCATCCTGGTGAGCCCGCAGGCTGGCGTGGGCCATTTCCGGTAGCAGGGTCAGTTCCCAGGGGGCCGCGAGGATCGAGTAGGCGTAATCGGCAATCAGCTGCTGACCCGCGATGGTCGGGTGGACCGAGTCGTTGAACAGCAGTTTGGTCGGGTCTGGCGTTGTGCCGTTGATCCCGTACACCGGGTTTTCCACGCAGCTATCGCCGCTGTAGCAGGTGCCGACCAGGTTCTGGTCGCTGGCCAGGCCGAACTGACTGGGGCTGGCCAGCGCCTCGCTCAACAGCAAAGGGATGTTCAGTGGAATGATCTGGGCATCGATCTGCCCTAGCTGGCTGATCAGTGACTGGTTGAACGCAGCGGAGAGCAGTGACAGTGGGTTTTGCTGTGGCGTGCCACTGAAATTGGGCGTTTGGCCGAGGTCAGGTAGCAGCCAGACCATGATGTAGCGCGCGCCTCCTTGCTGAAGCGCTTGGGCGCTGGCAGCCAGGCGGGCGCCGGCGGCTACGGCGTCGGCCGGGCTATTCACCAGGCCCTGAAGGAAGTCGTTGCCGCCGCCTGTCAGGTAGTACAAGGCATTGGGGTCGGCGCGCAGGCCGTTGGCCAGGTAGCCGGGGCGCTCGCGCAGCACCAACCCGGCATTGGGGTTTCCTGGGGGGATGACGGTCTCGGACGTTGTCGTGATCGAGTCCAGGATCTGCTGGGTGGTGTACCCGCCGACTGCCCAGTTATTACCATCGGGCTGGATACCTACGGATGTCGACGGGTTAAGGTCGCCTGGCGCAACGCCCAGGCGGCCACCGAGGATCATCGGCGACACCGGGGCGAAGTTGCCGTCGGCGTCACGGTTGGTGAAACGCGCGCCTGGGGTACCGCCAACAAGATCGGGAAACTGCCCGGCATCGGCGAGGCTGTCGCCAAACACGATCAGGGTTGAATAGGGCGAAGGGCCGGCCAACGCCTGGCTGCAGGCCAGGGCCAGTGAAGCGAGGGTAAAGCGCAATAACGGGGCTTTTCGCATCGGGGAACATCCTTTTCTTTGTTTTTATCAGGGCAAGCCCATCGACCTTAGCAAATCGTCGTGCTTCGCTCCCAAGTCCATTCGTTTCCCCGTGTTTACAGGCATATTGCGCCCGTCGCCCCGGTAGGCTACTGTGCCGGGACGTATGAGCGAGACCTATCCTGTGTTGATCGTCAGCAAACTCTTGATGCGCGTAATCAAGGCCCACGCCCGTTGGCGTTGGCGCGCCTGACTTTATCTCCTGCCGGCCCGCCCGGCCCGTCCCCGTTTGCCTTCTCGTTTACCGCCCGTTGTGGCAAAGCCGCGCCTGTGGCTGGTGCCGGAAGGTTCGAATCATGAAGTCAGTAGATTCAAGAGGTTTAACACCATGTTACTGATGATCGACAATTACGACTCATTCACTTACAACGTTGTTCAGTACCTTGGCGAGCTGGGTGCCGAGGTCAAGGTCATTCGCAATGACGAAATGACCATCGCCCAGATTGAGGCCCTCAACCCTGAGCGCATCGTCGTATCTCCGGGCCCGTGCACCCCAAGCGAGGCAGGCGTGTCCATCGAGGCCATCCTGCATTTCGCCGGGAAGTTGCCAATCCTTGGTGTATGCCTGGGCCACCAGTCAATCGGGCAGGCTTTTGGCGGCGACGTTGTACGTGCACGTCAGGTCATGCACGGCAAGACCAGCCCGGTATATCACCGCGACCTGGGCGTGTTCGCCAGCCTTAACAACCCGCTGACCGTGACCCGTTACCACTCTCTGGTGGTAAAGCGTGAAACCTTGCCCGACTGCCTGGAAGTTACCGCCTGGACCTCCCATGCTGACGGCTCGGTCGATGAGATCATGGGCCTGCGCCACAAGACGCTGAATATCGAAGGGGTGCAATTCCACCCTGAGTCGATCCTGACCGAGCAGGGCCACGAACTGTTCGCCAACTTCCTCAAGCAGACCGGCGGCCGCCGTTAAGGATCGAACATGGATATCAAGAGTGCGTTGAGCCGTATCGTCGGGCAGTTGGACCTGACTACCGAAGAAATGCGCGAGGTCATGCGCCAGATCATGACCGGTCAGTGCAGCGAGGCGCAGATAGGCGCTTTCCTGATGGGCATGCGCATGAAAAGCGAAAGCATCGACGAAATCGTCGGTGCGGTGTCGGTGATGCGTGAGCTGGCCGAAAAGGTCGAGCTGCAAAGCCTCGATGGTGTCGTCGATATTGTCGGGACCGGTGGTGATGGCGCCAACATCTTCAACGTGTCCACCGCTTCGTCCTTCGTCCTGGCGGCGGCGGGTTGCCCGGTGGCCAAACATGGTAACCGCGCAGTATCGGGCAAGAGCGGCAGTGCCGACCTGCTGGAAGCTGCCGGCATCTACCTGAACCTGACGCCAACTCAAGTGGCACGCTGCATCGACAGCCTGGGCATCGGCTTCATGTTCGCGCAAAGTCACCACTCGGCCATGAAACATGCCGCTGGCCCACGTCGAGAACTGGGGTTGCGCACCCTGTTCAATATGCTCGGCCCGCTTACGAATCCGGCCGGAGTGAAGCACCAGGTGGTCGGTGTGTTCGCGCAAACCCTTTGCCGCCCGCTGGCTGAGGTGCTGCAGCGCCTGGGGAGCAAGCATGTGCTGGTCGTGCACTCGAAGGATGGTCTGGACGAGTTCAGCCTGGCTGCACCCACCTTCGTCGCCGAACTGAAAAATGACGAAATCACTGAATATTGGGTCGAGCCGGAAGACCTCGGCATGAAGAGTCAGAGCCTTCATGGCCTGGCTGTCGAGAGCCCGCAGGCTTCGCTGGAGTTGATCCGCGATGCGCTGGGCCGGCGCAAGACCGAGAACGGTCAGAAGGCCGCCGAGATGATCGTGCTTAATGCTGGCGCGGCACTGTATGCAGCCGACCATGCCATGAGCCTGAAAGCCGGTGTAGAACTGGCCCATGATGTACTGCACACCGGCCTGGCCTGGGAAAAGCTGCAGGAATTGGGTGCCTTTACTGCAGTATTCAAGGTGGAGAACGAAGCATGAGTGTGCCGACGGTGCTGGAAAGGATCATTGCCCGCAAGTTTCAGGAAGTGGCCGAGCGCAGTGCGCGCGTCAGCCTCGCCGAACTGGAGGGCCTGGCCAAGGCCGCTGACGCCCCGCGAGGCTTCGCCAACGCGCTGATCGAGCAGGCCAAGCGCAAGCAGCCCGCGGTGATTGCCGAAATCAAGAAAGCTTCGCCAAGCAAGGGCGTGATCCGCGAGCACTTCGTGCCAGCGGAAATCGCGGTCAGCTACGAGAAGGGCGGGGCCACCTGCCTGTCGGTGTTGACCGATGTCGATTATTTCCAGGGTGCCGATGAGTACTTGCAGCAGGCCCGCGCGGCGGTTTCGCTGCCGGTGATCCGCAAGGACTTCATGGTCGACCCTTACCAGATCGTCGAAGCCCGGGCCCTGGGGGCAGATTGCGTACTGCTGATCGTGTCGGCGCTGGATGACGTGAAGATGGCTGAACTGGCCGCCACTGCCAAGGACGTCGGCCTCGACGTGCTGGTGGAAGTGCACGATGGCGATGAACTGGAGCGCGCGCTGAAAACCCTGGATACGCCGCTGGTGGGGGTGAACAACCGCAACCTGCACACCTTCGAGGTCAGCCTGGAAACCACCCTTGACCTGCTGCCGCGCATTCCGCGTGACCGTCTGGCGATCACCGAAAGCGGTATTCTCAACCGGGCCGATGTGGAGCTGATGGCAATCAACGAGGTTTACTCGTTCCTGGTGGGTGAGGCGTTCATGCGCGCCGAGCAGCCTGGCCTGGAATTACAGCGGCTGTTCTTCCCCGAGCAGGTGAAGAAGACTGTTCAGCAACTGGACTGATCAAATGAAGCCGGCGTTTTTGCCGGCTTTTTTGTACCTGTAATGGCCTCTTCGCGGGCAAGCCCGCTCCTACACGGGTACGCGCCCTGTCGTAGGAGCGGGTTTACCCGCGAAGAGGCCAGTGAAATCAACATCATAGGTGGATCAATGACCGATCAACCCCTGGCCCTGAGCGTCGAACAAGGCCTGCACGCCGAGCAGGAACTGCTGGCCGCCGTCTGCCGTGGCGAACGCGAAAGTGGCGTGCTGTTCTGGCGCCCCACCGACCACGCGCTGGTCATGCCTCGGCGCATGAGCCGGCTGGGCAACTTCGAGGTCGCCTGCGCGGAATTGGCTATTGCTGGCTGGCCGGTGCTGCTGCGAGAAACCGGCGGCGAGCCGGTGCCTCAGTCGCATTCGACGGTGAACGTTGCACTGGTCTACGCCGCACCGCGCAGTGAAGGCGACCACGGCCGTATCGAAAATGCCTACGAGCGCCTGTGTCTGCCGCTGTGTGATGTGCTGCGCGAGTGGGGCGGCGTAGCGTCAGTCGGGGAAATCGACGGGGCCTTCTGCGATGGCCGCTACAACGTCAACCTCAATGGCCGCAAATTGGTGGGTACCGCCCAGCGCTGGCGTCAGGGCCTGGGTGGCAAGCGTCCGGTGGTGCTGGTGCACGGTGCGCTGCTGCTGGACAACGAGCGTGAGTCGATGGTGGCGGCGGTCAACCGCTTCAACGAGTGCTGTGAGCTGGAGCAACGCTGTCGCGCCGATGCGCACATCGCCTTGCACGAAGTGGCGCCGGCAGCACCTTGGTTCGAGCGCCTTTCGCAGGCCTACGCCAAGGTACTGGCCGAGTTGCCCAAGGACTAGCGGGTACCGTGGACTACCATGGTCTTGCCTTTGACCTGCACCAGGCTGCGTTCCTCGAGGTCCTTGAGAACGCGGCCGACCATTTCCCGAGAGCAACCGACGATTCGGCCGATTTCCTGACGGGTAATCTTGATTTGCATGCCATCGGGGTGGGTCATGGCGTCGGGCTGCTTGCACAGTTCCAGCAGGCAACGGGCAACTCGCCCGGTCACGTCGAAAAATGCCAAATCGCCAACCTTGCGCGTAGTGTTGCGCAGGCGCTGGGCCATCTGGCTACCCAGGGCATAGAGGATTTCCGGGTCCTGGCGCGCCAGCTCGCGAAACTTCTCGTAGCTGATTTCGGCCACTTCGCATTCTGTCTTGGCGCGTACCCAGGCACTGCGCTGCTGCTCGCCATCAACGGGCTCGAACAGGCCTAGCTCGCCAAAGAAATCGCCATGGTTGAGGTAGGCGATGATCATTTCATGGCCGTCGTCGTCCTCGATGAGGATGGTGACCGAACCCTTGATGATGAACGACAGTGTCTCGGCCCGGTCGCCGGCGCAGATGATATTGCTTTTGGCGGTGTAGCGGCGGCGCTGGCAGTGTACCAGCAGCTTGTCGATGTTCTTTATCTTGGCGGGTAGGGCGGAGGCAACCATCACGAAATCCTGTTCGATATGACGCATAGGCTTTTTTAGAGGTTGGCTGACGGAGAGCGCCAGTCATTTGGCGCCAGCTTATCAGACACTACGAGATGTTTCGGTACTAAACCGACACATCTCGTGCTTTTCCCACAGCCGCACAAGGTCTAAGCTGACACCCTTTTCCGAAAATCAGGAGTCCGGGTAGATGAAGGCACGTATCCAGTGGGCCGGTGAGGCAATGTTCCTCGGCGAATCGGGGAGCGGCCATGTCGTCGTAATGGACGGCCCGCCCGAGGCCGGCGGCCGCAACCTGGGCGTGCGACCGATGGAAATGCTGTTGCTGGGCCTGGGTGGCTGCAGCAGCTTTGACGTGGTGAGCATTCTGAAGAAGTCGCGCCAGGCAGTGGAAAGCTGCGAGGCATTTCTGGAGGCGGAGCGCGCCAGCGAAGACCCTAAGGTGTTCACCAAAATTCACATGAACTTCGTGGTGAAAGGGCGTGGGCTGAAAGAAGCGCAGGTCAAGCGGGCGGTGGAGCTGTCGGCGGAAAAGTATTGCTCGGCTTCGATCATGCTCGAGCGTGCCGGGGTTGAGATTACCCATGGGTATGAAATCGTAGAGCTGGGTTAAGGCTGAGATTCCGGGGCCGCTTTGCAGCCCTTGTGGAAGCGGGTGAACCCGCTCCCACCCGCGGCCCGGGCGAGTTTCAGTTGCGCAGGGCCGGAAGGGCCATCCGCAACCATTGCGGAAGACGGCTTCTTAGCGCCTGGCTCAACCGCTCCCGGCGCTTTTGGTAAACCAGGCCAAGCCAGATAACCCCCAGCCCGATCATGGTCAGCACCACCGGGAACAGCAACGACTGGGCAAACACCTCGTACGACAGATATCCCAGATAAGCCGCCACCCCCAGCGCACCAAACACCATGAACACCGGCCGACGCAGCAGCACCGCCATGCCCATCAGCGCAATGTTGATCAGGCAGTACATGGCCTTGCCCAACTCACTGCCGCTGTCCAGTAGCGTCAACCCGCCCCAGAACGCTGCCAGCCCGGCGAGGTAACCCCAACGGGCGTAGTCCTCACGTGTGCGGCCGTCTATCACGAGGAAAACCACCAGCAAGCCCAGCCCAAACCACAGGGAGACGTGGCGACGCTGCTCCCAACTGAACGGTGAGCCGAAGAACCACTCGCTAAGGTCCATCGACATGAACCACAAGGCCACGGCCATTGGCATGACGACGAACGGGTAGGGGATCAGTCGCAGCATTAGCAGCCCGGCAAGCACCGTGGCTGCTTCCATCGCCAGCCAGCCGCCTTGCACGTAGGTGTAGTACTGGTGGTAGTCAGCCTGCGCATCGTCCAGTGGCCACCAGCCGAGCATGCGTTCGATAGCGAATACCGCCAGCGGCACGATGCTGACGGCTACTGCTGCCAGCACGCCAGCAGCGACGGGCTGGACGCGGCGTTGCAGATTGAGGGCGAACAAGGTGATCAGCAGGATATAGAGGCTGGCGATGATCAACAGCGCGCCGTCACCGAGGCTCATCCATGCCTCGGTGAGCAACCAGCCCATTGCCGCCATGATCAGCATGGCGCCAAAGTAGAAGGCAACATGGGCCAGCTGAAAGCTGCCACGTGGTGCGGGTTGCTGGCGCAGGAATGCCAACAGGCTTTGGTCCTGGCCTGGTTGGAGAATGCCTGCTTGCACGGCGCGCGCCAGGTCCTTGGCGTCGAATCGATCCGTCATGGCGATGCCTTCAGATGCGGTATGTGCTCTTGGTCATGACCTTGGCCAGCAAGCTCATGCCAAAGCGGACGGGGGCCGGGAAGCGATAACCACCGGCTTCCAGTGCAGACTCGGCGTGCTGTTCTTCGTCGATGCGCATCTGCTCGAGAATGGCCCGGGATTTTTCATCTTCGTGCGGGAGCTGCTCCAGGTGCTCGTCGAGGTGCTTGCACACCTGATGTTCGGTAGCGGCGACGAAGCCCAGGCTGACCTTGTCGCTGACCAGCCCGGCCAGTGCGCCAATGCCGAACGACATGCCGTAGAACAGAGGGTTGAGCACGCTCGGGTGGCTGTTCAGCTGGCGAATGCGCTGTTCGCACCAGGCCAGGTGATCCACTTCTTCCTCGGCGGCATGCTCCATGGCCTTGCGCACTTCGGGCAGCTTGGCGGTCAGGGCCTGGCCTTGGTACAACGCCTGGGCGCAGACTTCACCGGTATGGTTGATGCGCATCAGCCCGGCAATATGACGGGCCTGCTGCTCGTCCAGGTCAGCGTCTGGCTGGACGATGGCCGGCGATGGCCGGGTGGGTTGGCCGCTGAAGGGCAGCAAGGTGCGCATGGCGGTATCGGCCTGCAGCAACAAGCGGTCGAGCGGCGAGTAGTGACGTTCGGTAGCCATCGGGCACCTCCGCAAGAATGTGCCCGACAGTTTACCGCAATAGCGGCGGGGTCGCTTGCCGTGGGTCAGCCCGGAGGCCAGTTCATCTGGCGCTGGCCAAGCACGTGCATATGGATGTGGTAGACGGTCTGGCCGCCTTTGGGGTTGCAGTTCATGACCACACGGAAACCTTCCTCGCAACCTTGTTCGACAGCCAGGCGCTGGGCGGTGAACAGGATGTGGCCAGCCAGGGCCTTGTCTTCTTCGGTCAGGTCATTGAGGGTGCGAATGTGCTTTTTCGGGATGACCAGAAAATGTACCGGTGCCGCGGGTGCAATGTCCTTGAAGGCCAGGATCTGGTCGTCTTCATAGATGATATCTGCCGGGATTTCCCGGTTGATGATTTTGAGGAATAGATCGTCCACAGCACTTGCTCCATGGTGAGGGTCGGGCCGAGTGTACTCAGCCGTGAGCCGCTCGCCCAGTGGCTATTCCATGCCTGAGGGGCAATAGCGGCGGTGGATGGCCCCGGCCAGCTTGCGCACCAGCCAGCGCGGCAGCAGCCGCGGTGCGAACGCCAGCCAGCGGTTGCGCCGGCCGGGCATGATCAGTGCGCGGTTCTTGTCCAATGCCCGCACGGTGTACAGCGCCACTTCCTCGGGGCTGAGGCAGCGCGGCTTGCCATCGAGCCGCGCAATGCGCCGGCGTGCGGAACGTACCGGGCCAGGGCACAGTACCGAGACCTTGATGCCGGTGCGCTTGAGTTCTTCGCGCAGGGCCTGGGAAAAGCTCAACACGTAGGCCTTGCTGGCGGCATAGGCGGCCATCCATGGGCCAGGCGCCACCCCGGCCAGGCCGGCGACGTTGAGAATCTGCCCGCCACCCTGTACAGCCATCAGGTTACCGATGGCGTGACACAGGCGGCTCAGGGCCAGCACGTTGACTTCCAGCAGATCCTGTTCGTCGGCCCATTCATGGGCCAGGAACGGCCCATAGGTGCGCAAGCCCGCGCAGTTGACCAGCAAATCGATACGCCGCTCGCCTTCTTCCAGCTCTAGCACGAAGCCTGAAAGGCGCAACGGCTGGCTGAGGTCGCAGGCGCGGAACAGCACCTCGACGCCGAAACGCTGGGTCAGTTCGATGGCAACAGGCTCCAGCGTTTCTCGTTGGCGTGCCACCAGGATCAGATTGCGCCCGCGCCGTGCCAGCGCTTCCGCCAAGGCCAGGCCCAGGCCGCTGGAAGCACCAGTGATCATGGCGTAACGGGTCATGCAAGGCTCCTGGGGGCGGAAGAGGGCGCCTAGTGTACAACTTGCCCGTGCAAGGTGTTGCCTTTTGCTACAAGGCGCGGGCGCGCAGAACCTGGCAGTGCTCCAGGGCTTGCCGGTACTCGCCATGCAGGCGCTCGATCAATGCGCTGGCGCTGGGCAGGTCATGGATGGCACCGACGCCCTGGCCCGCTGACCATACGGTCTTCCAGGCCTTGGCTTCGTCATCGATCGGCTTGAGCTTGCCTTGCACCTGCCCCGCTTTGAGGGCGTTCATGTCGTAGCCGGCCTGCTCCAGGCTCTGGCGCAGGAAGCTGGCGGGGATGCCGGACACCACGGGTGTGTGGATGATGTCGGCGGCATGGGCATCCAGCAGCATCTGTTTGTAGGCGCCCTGAGCCTGGCTTTCTGTGGTGGCGATGAAGCGCGTGCCCATGTACGCCAGGTCCGCCCCCAGCAGTTGTGCGGCCAGGATTTCGTGGCCGTGGTTAATGCAGCCAGCCAGCAGCAGGGTCTTGTCGAAGAACTGGCGAATTTCTGCGGCCAGGGCGAACGGGCTCCAGGTGCCGGCATGGCCGCCCGCGCCTGCGGCGACGGCGATAAGGCCATCGACACCGGCTTCGGCGGCCTTTTCGGCATGCCGGCGGGTGGTGACATCGTGGAGCACCAGGCCGCCGTAGCCGTGTACGGCATCGACCACTTCCTTTACTGCCCCCAGGCTGGTGATAACGATTGGTACACGGTGTTCGACGCACAAGGCCAAGTCGGCCTGCAGGCGCGGGTTGGTCGGGTGGACGATCAGGTTGACGGCGTAGGGCGCTGGCGCCTGCAGTTGAGCCAGGCCAGCCTCGATCTCTTCCAGCCAGGCCTTGAAGCCAGCGCTGTCGCGTTGGTTCAGGGCCGGGAAACTGCCAACCACGCCGCTGGCGCAGCAGGCCAGCACCAGTTGGGGGTTGGAGATGAGGAACATCGGCGCGGCAACCACGGGCAGCCGCAGGCGTTGTTCGAGCGAGGCAGGTAGCGACATGGCAAGGCTCCTTGAGCGGGTGGCTATGTCAGAACGGTTTCACCACCACCAGAATGACGATACCCAGCAGGATCAGCACGGGCACTTCATTGAACCAGCGATAGTAGACGTGGCTGCGGGTGTTGGTGCCATTGGCGAAGCGTTTGCGCTGGGCACCGCACACGTGATGGTAGCCGGTCAGCAGGATGACCAGGGTGAGCTTGGCATGCAGCCACCCCTGGCTCAGCCAGCCGGGGGTGAGGTACAGCATCCAGGCGCCAAAAACGTAGGTGGCGATCATCGCCGGGTTCATGATGCCGCGGTACAGCTTGCGCTCCATGGTCACGAAGCGTTCCTGGCTGATGCTATCCTGGCTCTGGGCGTGGTAGACGAACAGCCTGGGCAGGTAGAACAGGCCGGCGAACCAGCAGACCACGCTGACGATATGCAGCGCTTTGATCCATAGGTAAAGCATGGAGGGAGTTCCTTCAGATAGTCACGGTCGTCAGATAGTAGTGGTCAGGCGCCCGAAGGGTCACCCGAAGAGTTGTTACAGGCGCCCTGCGCCCCTATTATCGTGCGCTTTCCAGACGGCTCGTTGATAAGGGGCAAGCGTTATGATCAAGGTCGGTATCGTCGGCGGCACGGGTTACACCGGCGTCGAACTGTTGCGTCTGCTGGCACAGCATCCACAGGCCGAAGTGGCGGTCATCACTTCGCGCTCCGAGGCGGGCGTGGCGGTGGCGGACATGTACCCGAACCTGCGCGGCCACTATGACGGGTTGGCGTTCAGCGTGCCGGACAGCAAGGCTCTGGGGGCCTGCGATGTGGTGTTCTTCGCCACTCCGCATGGTGTTGCACACGCCCTGGCCGGTGAGCTGCTGGCGGCTGGCACCAAGGTGATCGACCTGTCGGCCGACTTCCGTCTGCAGGATGCCACTGAGTGGGGCAAGTGGTACGGTCAGCCCCATGGCGCGCCAGAGCTGCTCAAGGACGCAGTCTATGGCCTGCCCGAAGTCAACCGCGAGAAGATCCGCCAGGCACGCCTCATCGCTGTGCCGGGTTGCTACCCGACTGCAACCCAGCTGGGCTTCCTTCCGCTGCTGGAGGCGGGCCTGGCTGACCCGTCGCGCCTGATCGCCGACTGCAAGTCGGGTGTCAGCGGCGCTGGTCGTGGTGCGGCAGTGGGCTCGCTGTTCTGCGAGGCCGGCGAAAGCATGAAAGCCTACGCGGTAAAGGGCCATCGCCACTTGCCGGAGATCAGCCAGGGCCTGCGCCTGGCCGCGGGCAAGGACATCGGCCTGACTTTCGTGCCGCACCTGACGCCGATGATCCGTGGCATCCACGCCACCCTGTACGCGAACGTGGTCGATACCTCGGTCGACCTGCAGGCGCTGTTCGAGAAACGCTACGCCGATGAACCGTTCGTCGACGTGATGCCAGCAGGCAGCCATCCGGAAACCCGTAGCGTGCGTGGTGCCAACGTCTGCCGCATTGCCGTTCATCGTCCGCAGGGTGGTGATCTGGTGGTGGTGCTTTCGGTGATCGACAACCTGGTCAAGGGTGCCTCCGGCCAGGCGGTGCAGAACCTCAACATTCTGTTCGGTCTGGATGAGCGCATGGGCCTGTCCCATGCCGGCTTGCTGCCGTAAGGCCGCCAGCATTGGAAAAGGCCCGCGTCGTGCGGGCCTTTTTGCAGGTCGCGACTAAAGCCGCACAATTCTTGACCGATTTTCTCGGGAAAGCGGATAATGCGCGTCATCGAGTTTTATGGCGGCTACCGCGCCGGGAGAATCAACATGAGCGTCGAAACCTTCACCCCTACCGGTCTGGAGTTCACCCATGGGGCAGCCCAGAAGGTGAAAAACCTGGTCAATGAGGAAGGCAATGAACGTCTGAAACTGCGGGTGTTCGTGACCGGTGGTGGTTGCTCGGGCTTCCAGTATGGCTTCACCTTCGATGAAGACGTGGCCGAAGATGACACCATTGTCGAGCGCGAGGGCGTTTCCCTGGTGGTCGACCCGATGAGCTTCCAGTACCTGGCGGGTGCCGAAGTGGACTACCAGGAAGGCCTGGAAGGCTCGCGCTTCGTGATCAAGAACCCGAATGCCGCGACCACCTGCGGTTGCGGGTCGTCGTTCTCGATCTAAGGGCTGGGCATACGAAAACGCCGCGCAATTGCGCGGCGTTTTGCTTTCTGGCGTAGTGGCTATGCCGGGTAGATTGCGCCCAGTACGCGCAGGCCCTTGGCGGCAGTGACGCTGGGGCGGTTGGCGGCGATACCCTCCAGGCAGCAGTGAGCCAGCCAGGCGAAGGCCATGGCTTCGACCCAGTCCGGGTCTACGCCATAGGCGCCAGTGCTTGCGACACGGGCCGCAGGTAGCAGCTGGCCAAGACGGGCCATCAGCGCGCCGTTGCGGGCGCCTCCACCACAGACCAACAGCGCCTCGGTGCCTTGCTGGGCTTTGCCAAGCGAATCGATGATGCTGCGTGCGGTCAGTTCCAGCAGTGTCGCCTGCACGTCCTGGGCCCGGTATGCCGGCAGGTTGGCCAGGTGGCGATCCAGCCAAGGCAGGTTGAACACCTCGCGGCCGGTACTCTTCGGGCCGCTGCCGGCAAAGAACGGGTCAGCCATCAGTGCGCTGAGCAACCCGGGCTGAACCACACCCGAGGCAGCCCAGGCGCCATCTGCATCGTAGGCGTGGCCGTGCTCGCGCTCGATCCAGGCATCCAGCAGCACGTTCCCCGGGCCGCAATCGAACCCATGAACCGGCTTGTCCTGCTCGATCAGGCTGAGGTTGCTGAAACCGCCTACGTTAAGGATTGCCAGGCGTCGGCCAAGCTGGCTGAACAGGGTTTCGTGGAAGGCCGGTACCAGTGGCGCGCCTTGGCCGCCGGCAGCCACATCGCGACGGCGGAAGTCGGCGACCACGCTGATGCCGGTCAGTTCGGCGAGCAGTGCGGGGTTACCGATCTGCACAGTAAAGCCGCGGGCCGGTTCATGGCGAATGGTCTGGCCGTGGCTGCCGATGGCGCGAACGGCTTCGGGCTTCAGTCCCTGGCGAGCCAGCAGTTGGCGGATACCTTCGCCGGCCAGGCTGGCCCAGCGGTTTTCCGCCAGTGCTGCACGGGCAATCTCGTCAGGGCCGCTGCTGCACAGGGCCAGCAGGTCCTGGCGCAGGTCCGGGGGCATGGGCAGGTAGTGGGTGGCGAGCAGTTCAAGCTGCTCGCCTTGTTCGACCAGGGCGATATCCAGGCCATCGAGGCTGGTGCCGGACATCACCCCCAGGTAGAGCGCCATGGCTTAGCGCTTGTTCGCTGCGAGCAGGGTGGCCTTTTCCTGATCCATACGGGCAATCAGCGGCTGGCTCTGCTGCAGGAAGCGCTGACGCTCGTTCTTGGCAATCGGGTCAGCCATTGGCACCTTCTGGCTCAGCGGGTCGACGTGCACGCCGTTGACCTGGAACTCGTAGTGCAGGTGTGGGCCGGTGGACAGGCCGGTAGTGCCGATGTAGCCAATGATCTGGCCCTGTTTGACCGTGCTGCCGGTCTTGATGCCTTTGGCAAAGCCCTGCATGTGGCCATACAGCGTCTTGTAGCGGTTGCCATGCTGAATGATCACGGTATTGCCGTAGCCACCACGGCGCCCGGCCAGTTCGATGCGACCGTCACCGGCTGCCTTGATTGGTGTACCGCGGGGGGCCGCGTAGTCGACGCCTTTGTGGGCGCGGATCTTGTTCAGGATGGGGTGCTTGCGACCGGCGGAAAAGCGCGAGCTGATGCGGGCGAAGTCGACGGGCGTACGGATGAAGGCCTTGCGCAGGCTGTTGCCGTCGGCGGTGTAGTAGGCAGTGTTGCCCTGCTTATTGGTATATCGCACGGCGGTGTAGGTCTTGCCGCGATTGGTGAAGCGGGCGGACAGGATATTGCCGGTGCCGACGACCTTGCCGTCCATCACTTTCTGCTCATAGACCACGTCGAATTCGTCACCCGGACGAATGTCCTGAGCGAAGTCGATGTCGTAACCCAGCACGCGGGCCAGGCTCATGGTCATGCTGTGGGACAGGCCGGCGCGCTGGGCCGATGCCGACAGCGAGCTCTTGATCACGCCGTGGGCATAGGCGGTACGCACCACCGGCTTGCTGATTTCACGATTGAAGGTGTAGCCCTTGGCGGTCTTGGTCAGTTGAATGGTTTCGAGGTTGCTGACCTTGCTGTGCAGGCTGGCCAATTGGCCATCCTTGTCGAGTTCGAACTGCAGCACCTGGCCGTGCTTTAGCTGGCTGAACTGCTTGGCCTGCTTGTTACTTGCCAGCAGGTCATGCACTGCATTGGCTGGCAGGCCAACCTTGGCGAACAGGGTTGACAGTGTATCGCCACGGGCCACGGTAACTTCGCGGTGGCCAGGCTCCTTGGCGGCCTCGGCAACCGGATCAGCGGCCGGGGCCTGCTGATCGGCCTTCTGGGTTTCGGGGGTAGCCTCTTCGATCTGGGCGAAAGGCGAGCCTTGCTCACCTTCACTTTGCACCAGTGGCGCGGCGCGCGATTCGTCTTTCAGCTGCTCGGCAGGGCTTTCGAGCTCGAGGTTGAGGGTGGTTTTCTTGGCTTCCACTTCGCTGGAAGGAAATACCAGCAAAGCCAGGCTGAGCAGGGCGGCGATGCCGCTGGCGGCCAACAGATGGCTCTTCGGATAAAGCGGGGGCGCTTTAGGCGGTTCGTTGGTCATGGGCAAGGTGACTTTGAAAAAAGTGAAATGGAAAAGATGAATGACATGATGAAGATGAAATAACTGTATAAAATATAACCAAATCCATTTTCACGCAAGGGCGCGTAGACGCCGCAAGCCTGTGTTCGGGTCACATTCCTTTGCGAAACTTGTATTTGACGGCCGATCTTGTATGGTTGGCTCCCCCTGAATCTGAGCCTTGCGGGTTTGTCTATGAAGTCGGTTGAAGAGCAGCTGGCGCTTATCAAGCGCGGTGCGGAAGAAGTACTGGTCGAGTCGGAACTGGTGGAGAAGCTCAAGCGCGGCCAACCTCTGCGCATCAAGGCTGGCTTTGACCCGACCGCACCTGACCTGCACCTGGGTCACACGGTGCTGATCAACAAGCTGCGTCAGTTCCAGGAGCTGGGCCACCAGGTCATCTTCCTGATTGGTGACTTCACCGGCATGATTGGCGACCCGAGCGGCAAGAGCGCCACGCGCCCGCCGCTGACCCGCGAGCAGGTGCTGGAGAACGCCGAGACGTACAAGCAGCAGGTTTTCAAGATTCTTGACCCTGCCAAGACTGAAGTCGCGTTCAACTCCACGTGGATGGACAAGCTGACCCCTGCCGACTTCATTCGCCTGGCTTCGCAGTACACCGTCGCGCGCATGCTGGAGCGTGATGACTTCGACAAGCGTTACACCACCAACCAGCCGATTGCCATTCACGAGTTCCTCTATCCGCTGGTGCAGGGGTACGACTCGGTAGCGCTGAAGGCGGACGTTGAACTGGGCGGTACCGACCAGAAGTTCAACCTGCTGATGGGGCGCGAACTGCAGCGGTCTTATGGCCAGGAAGCGCAGAACATCGTGACCATGCCACTGCTCGAAGGGCTCGACGGCGTGAAGAAGATGTCGAAGTCGCTGGGCAACTATGTCGGCATCCAGGAAGCGCCAGGGGTGATGTACAGCAAGCTGGTGTCGATCCCGGATACCCTGATGTGGCGTTACTTCGAGCTGCTGAGCTTCCGTTCGATGGAAGAAATCGAGCAGTTCCGTGCCGACGTCGCCAACGGTGCCAACCCGCGTGACATCAAGATCAAGTTGGCAGAAGAGATCGTCGCGCGCTTCCATGGAGAAGAGGCTGCGGCCAATGCTCACCGTGCTGCCGGTAACCGTATGAAGGAAGGCGAGCTGCCGGAAGACTTGCCGGAGATCGAAGTGGCTGCGGCGGAAGACCTGCCAATTGCTGCGGTGCTGAACCGGGCTGGTCTGGTCAAGAACTCGGCACAGGCGCGAGACTTGCTGAATAGCGGCGCGGTGAAAGTTGATGGTGCAGTGGTCGACAAGGACTTCATGTTTGTCCTTGGTGCTACCCATGTGTGCCAAGCGGGCAAGAAGTCGTTTGGCCGGGTTACCCTCAAGGCTGAGTGATTGCCTGGATGGTGTAGCTATATAGAAGCGGGGAGGCCGGTAGGCCTCCCCGCTTTGTTTTTGGGGTTTGGTGGTTGCTGTTGTAGGGGGAGGGGGCTGTTTTGAGAGGGTGTTGGCGGTGAGATGTGTCCGCCACAACCCTTGCAGCGCCTGTGAGATCGAGCGCCGCCCGCGTCCGGCTTGAGACATTCAGCGCCTATGAAACCGAGCGCCGCGCGGGCGGCGCTCGGTCTCATAGGCGCTGAAACTGTCGTGGCGAACACTTGGCAGCCTCGATACGGTCTTTTCCCCTTATATTTCACTTTCTTGAAATTAAAGG